>CAZTTB010000059.1:0-6565 GCA_964616005.1 uncultured bacterium
GCCTGTTCAGCCTATGGTTCCCGCTGCTCACCACGGGCGTCGCGGCGTGGGTTCTACTCGGCCTGGTGCCTAGCCTGTACGGAACGCCGATCAGGACCTTGATCTACTTCGTACCCGATTTCGTTCTGGCCCTCGTCGCATCCGCAGTCACCGGTGTGCTGTTCGCCGTGTTCAGACTCGGGGTGGCGTATACCGGCAGGACCCGCCCGGCCTGATCGAAGCTCCCCCGTTCGGGTGGACACGCGGTTGCTTGAGCTAGCATGCTCAGGACGGAACCGTGTCCATGGCGATGGCGAGCAACGCACCCTATCCGGATGAGCTTCATGCGCGGCCTGCAGGAACGCCACCGCGCTCTCCCGTCGCTCGTTGGGCAGGATCTCCGGCTGGACGCTACTCGGGAGTGATCGTCGATCGCTACGAACATGTACTCCCAGCCGGCGCGGAGCGCGTGATCCCGGCGATCACCCGTCTTCCGGTGGCCGGTCTTCTCGATCCGAGCGAGCTTCTTGAAGTCGAGATGAAGCAGCATCCCCGGCGCGGGCTTCTCGTACCGTCGCGCCGGGGGAGCTGGGCCCAAGTACTTCAAGCGGTTCATGCCCTGCCGTATGAGGATCCTCCGCACCGTCGTCAAGCCCAGGCCCGTCTCCGCGGCGATCGCGCGCATGGTGCGCCGCTCAAGCCTCAAGACCCTCGCTTGCTCCGCCGCCGCCGCCTTGATGGGGGAGCCACCCTCCACCACCAGCCTGGCGAGCTCCTCGCGCTGCTCCACCGTCAACGCCGCACTGTCATACAACCTCACGACGAACGTCGCATGCCAACCAAGCTACCGCACGAATGACCTGAAGGCACATCACAGCTGGCGGTGGCAAACCCTCGCCCCCTCGCACCACAAAGGGAGTCGATCCTGCAGCCTTGTGGCGAACCCATGAACCTGGAATCGCTTGTATTCAACTGTCCGGCAAGGATGCCGATGGCCTCATCGTGGTGCGAGCCAGACGTCGACTACGGCCATCTGACAGCCAAATCCGTGATCCGGCGCGGTCTCGAGCGGCTCTGTAGAGAAGTAGTGCCCCGTGATGGCGTGAGGGACGCCAATACGGGACCTGCCCTGATGAGTCGGGATGGCTCAAGTGCACTTCACACGCGAGGGGTCGTAGGTTCAAATCCTATACCGCCCACCACCAGAGAAGGTGTGCAGGACGAAGGAGCCGGGTAGGCAGTCAGCTACCCGGCGCTTTCGTGCGGCAGATTGCGCGGCGCTCGAGGCGGGACAGGACCGTTGGTCGCCCGCGGGCGGTGCTCCGTGAAGCCCGCCAAGGCAGGTACGTCGAGGGCTCAGTGGAGCGGCCGGTTCGACGGCGGCGGCGGTCGTGCCTACGGGTGTCTGAGGAATCTCAGGTAGAAGGCCGCGAACACCAGGACGATTCCGATGTTCGCGAGCAGCCGTTCCACGAATCGATGTCTGAAGAACAGCAGGTCAGCACCGACGATCGCGGCGATCATGGTCACGACGAAGAGCGCCAGGGTTGTCGGTCTCGCCAAGCTCGATCACCCGCTCGAGTGTACGCCCTCTCGATTCGCGGGCTCGCCGTGGCTCCGGAAATCGGCGGCCAGACCGAGAATGGGTCTGGCCGCCATTGCCTGTGCGTCTAGGGCGTGTTGATCGGCAGACCGGGCGCCGGCGGGCTGAACGCGAAGTTCTCGACGTCGGTATTCCCGATCGGGGAGATGATGACATCAGGTGTGGGCGTCACGGAACCTGACAACGAAGACGGGTTGGTGAAGCGCCGCAGATCCGCTGAACCGTAATCAGCCACCCACAACGCGCCGCTGGCGTCGAACGCCAGGCCCTCCGGGTGCGTTCCCAGCGATGCGCTGCCGATGGTGGCGGTCGGCGTCGGGTTGCCCGAACTCGTGAGCTGAGACGCGTCGTAGTGAACCACACTGATCGTGCCATAGGCATTCGCGGCCCAGAGACCGCCGCTGGCGTCGAACGCGATCGCGTACGGATCGGACAGGCTCGGGGTGGCATCGGCACCGATCGTCACGCTTGGCGCAGGGTTCCCGGTAGCCGCCAGCTGTGCCGGCGTGAACGCCACCAACGTGCTATTGGAACTGTTCGCGACCCACAGGTCGCCAGAGGCATCGAACGCGAGGCTGAACGGACCGGAGATGCTGGCCCCGTTCGTACTGATCGTCACGGCCGGCGCGGGGCTGCCGGAACCCGCGAGCTGCGCCGGCGTGAACATGAGCAGCCGACCGTGCCCAGGGTCTCCCACCCACAGGTCGCCCGTCGCATCGAACGCCATGCCGAGGACCGTTGTCGAGGTTGCGGTGATGTCGAGGGTCACCGCCGGTGAGGGCGAGCCCGAGGTTGCCAGCGAGGCAGCGTCGAAGCGATCGAGGTAACCGCCCACGTCTACCACCCAGAGGTTCCCGGCATGGTCGACCGCCACCGCCTCACTGTTGCTGGGCACGACGCTCGAGAGAAGGACGTCCGGGCCCGTCGAGCTCGTCGCCGCCAGCGTGTCATGCTGATACGCTCCAACACCCGTAGACAACGGCAGCCAAAGGTGCCCCGAGCCGACCCGCAGGGCGTAACTCACCGTCGCGGACGAGGTCGTGTTGGCCGTCACCGTCACCGTCGAGGACGACGCGCTGCCGTCATACATCACCGGAACGATGGTGTTGCCGTCCGACGCCGCGCCCACCGCCACCGAGTACGTACCCAGCGCCAGATTCGACAGCGTGTTCGTCGCCGTAACGGCCTGTGTGTACCCTCCCGGGCCTGTCACCGTCACCACGCCGTTCACGCCCGACGGCAGGCCGTTCACCGTCACCAGCAGGCTCCCCGTCGCAGGCGTGGAACTGCAGGCGGCCAGCACCACTACCAAGAGCAACGCAGCGACCGACAGCACGAGAATGCGAATTCGCCTCATCACAGCCTCCTCTCAGACTGGACACATCTTGCGCAGTATAGGGGGTCGGCGGACGCAACGGGCCGAGGAGCGTTCTCGGGCCGGAGGCCGGGCGGCCGGCGGAGACTCCGTTCGAAGTGATCCCTCCACGTGACGTCGGCCAGCGGTGCCGTCGCCGCTCAGGTCGGTTCTCCGCGCTCGAGCTCTTCGCGCAGCAGGGCTACTCCGCCACGACGACCAAGAGCATCGCTCAGGCGGTCGGGGTCACAGAGGGGTTGATCTTCCACTACTTCCCCACCAAGGGTGATCTCCTCCGCGTGGCCGCAGGCCAGCGGTCGATGTTCGTCCGGGAGGTACACGATCTCCTCGACGGCGCCACCGGCCGGCCCGGTGAGTTCCTCGTCCAGCCGGTCGTGCGCTACGACCGTATCAACGTCGTGGGCGCGGACTTCTCCCGCGTCATCGACAGCGTGGTCATGAGGGGCGAAGCCGCGTACACGTTCACGGCGGACCCGAACGGCAGCGACCCGGCCATCGGCAACCCGTCGTGGCAGGCCGTGCTGGGGGGTGAGTACGCCGTCCCCAAAGGTCCGAGGGTCGTCCTCCAGGGCGTACTCGACGTAGGGGTGCCAGACCAGGGCACGAGCGCCGACACTCGTTTCAAGACCATGACCATGCTCTCCTACCAGGCCGGCGCGCGCAGCCAGATCGACCTCGGTTGGATGCAGGATCTTCATGGCAGTGGCGCCCTGCTGCCCAGGCTCTCGTACACCTTCGCCGACGGCGTGGTCGGTCACGCTGACGGCTACATCTTCTACGGTGCGGACGGAACGGAGTTCGGCGGCTGGCGCGGCAACTCGCAGCTACGCGTCGGGCTCACCTATTCGTTCTGAGTGCGCCTTACCGAACCGGGGTGCCGGTGTCTCGCTGGGAGGCGCGGCCATGCTGCACGCTGCCGATCCGCTGAAGCGCACGCACCTCCGTCTCGTGGCGTTGTCGCCCGGCAGGTGCGGGTATCCGGCGGAGGCCGGCTGCCTTTCGACTACCTGGTGCTGGCGGCGGGCGCGACCAGCAGCGACTTCGGCGTTCCTGGCGTGCGCGAGCACGCCTTCTTCGTCAAGACGCTCACGGAGGCCGTCAACCTGCGATCGCACGTCCTGGAGCAGTTCGAGAGTGCGGCGCGGGACCCTGCGGCCCTGTTCGACTGGGCGCACAATCACCTGACCTGGGAGCGGCATACGCGCCTCATCACGCCGATGGTGTCCTCGCCGGGCGATGCCGCCGACGGGAATGTTCGGTCTCGGCCCACGTCGGGCGGAGGCGCGGAGCAGAATGGACCGGAAACGAGGACCTGGCCGTCGCCATTGCGGCGATGCCGCGCAGGAGGACAGCATGCCGAAGGATATCTATCCCGCCGCTACCCAGGAGCTCGCCGAGGAGCGTGAGCGCCTGGCGCCCGACACGCTGGCGGCGTTCCAGGCGTTCAGCCGTCAGGCGTTCGCAGAGGGGGCGCTGCCGGCCGTGACCAAGCAGCTCATCGCGGTGGCGGTGGCGCACACCACGCAGTGCCCGTACTGTATTCGCAGCCACACGCGGCAGGCGCTGAGGGCGGGCGCCAGCCGTGAGCAGGTCATGGAGGCGATCTGGGTAGCGGCCGAGATGCGGGCAGGCGCTGCTTACGCGCACTCGAACCTTGCGCTGGATGCCCTGAACCAGGCACCGTGACGGGGCCGGCGTGCAGGCGGGAGGACGACTCGTAGGGCGAGGAGTTCACTTCGCCGGCAGACCCCGCCTGTGCCTCTCTCTCGGGACGAACGCGCGAGACGTGGAGAACGGAGGCAAGGTGGTGTTGCGGATCAAACGAGTCTACGAGCCTGAGGGCGAGGACGACGGGGCACGCGTCCTCGTCGACCGATTGTGGCCGCGCGGTGTTACGAAGGCCGACGCCAACATTTCCTGGTGGGCGAGAGAGCTCGCACCTTCGACCGATCTGCGCCGCTGGTTCGGCCATGATCCCGCACGCTTCGACGAGTTCGCGAGGCGCTACCGGGACGAGATCGCAGACAAGCCGGAGCTGTTCGCGCTCAGACGGATGGTCAGGGAGGGGCCTGTGACACTCATCTACGGGGCACGCGATCAGCGTTACAACAATGCCGTCGCACTCAGAGCGCTTCTCGAGGAGTAACGCCTCCAGGCGGAGGCTGGCCGCCGCTACGGGCCGTTAGAGGTCACCCAGGTAATGGCGATCCGACGGCCGACGGGCAGAGGATCGACCCATGTCGCTTCGAGCGAGTCTCATCTTCGTCGAGCCCTATGCCGGTGCGTGCCGGTGACGGAGCTGGCGCCCTGGTTGCAGGGCCCAGGTGGTGGCGAGCACTGTGGCCCGGGGGCACGGTGCGCGGCGGTGCTCATTCTGCTCCTGAATGCGGTGGGGTGCCATGGCGATGGGCTCGGCGGCCGTATGCAGGCGCTGGCTAGAGGACAGCTCGAGGCCAAGGCGGAGGAGACCCGTGGCTACCGGTACCACCCACCCGTCGCCGCGCGTTTCGCCGCGTGCTCGACGTGATGGGTCCACACGAGCGCCCAGGACCGTGAACTGAGGCTCCGAGGTCAGTGGCCGGCCGGGATCGGTACCGTTCCGCGGAGGCTCCACGAGTCGAGCTCTTCGATGAGCTGCATCACCCATCTGTCGATTCGAGAGGGGGTCAGTTCGCCTTGGCTCGTTTCGTCCAGGGCCCGTCCTACGAAGCAGCGCTCGCGTTGCGCGAGCGACGCCGTGTGTTGGTACCCCGAGATCGACCAGAGGCCGATCAGTTCGGCGCCGCGTGCTTCGACCCGCTGGGCCAGGATGCCCAGGGCGTCCATGTACGTGTCGGGGTAGCCGAGCTGGTCTCCCGAGCCGAAGAGGCCCACCTTCTTGTTGTGCATGTCGAGGGAGTCGAGGTCGCTGAGCTTCGCTTCCCGATCGCTCTGCAGCTCTCCGATATTCCAGGTCGAGCAACCGAGCAACAGGACGTCGAACGATTCGAGTTCGCGGAGATCATGGTACGCGATGTCCATGAGTGTCGGGCGGACACCGGTGAGTTCCGTCAGGACCGTGACGATGCGTTCGGCGGCATCGGCTGTGTCGCCGAACGTACTCCCGTAGGCCGCAACGATCCGGGGTGATTCCATGACCATATCTCCTTCCGGCTCGAGCCCCGAGTGGTCAGTGGCGCGCTCCTGAACGCTCATTGTGTAGTGGGCCTCGACGGTAGGTGCCGCGAGATCCAGTCTTCGACCCAGGGTGGTCCTGCCCTCCAGGTGTCCGCATCGCCGGTCGCGACAGCGAATCAGCCGCCTCCCGATTATTGGCACTTCATCGCCGGGCGTCCTTGACCCAGGTCAAGGACGCCCGGCTCCTCGGCGTGGCCGCTGCCGCGACCCGCGCGTGTGGGATGGTCTACCCAGTTCTTGGCCGAGCCTGGCCCAACTTCGTGGCGGCCCCCTTGCCCGATGGCAGCTCTCAACCCTTCAGGCCGCCCGATCCCTTCTCGCGGCGCGCGAGTGCGATGTCGTAGTTGATCATCCGCTCGACCAGGACGTCAAAAGGCAGGGCCGGATGCCAGCCGAGAACGCTGCGGGCCTTGCTGGCGTTGCCGGAGCGC
>CAZTTB010000059.1:6665-12138 GCA_964616005.1 uncultured bacterium
CAGGGCCGGATGCCAGCCGAGAACGCTGCGGGCCTTGCTGGCGTTGCCGGAGCGCTCGACGAAATATGACGTGTCTCGCGCGTTACCAAGCTCTTCCACATGGTGGCGCCAATCCAGGCCGAGTCGGCTGAACACCCGATTCACGAACCCCCTTGTCGTGTGGGCATCTCCCGTTGCGATGACGTAATCGTCCGCGCTGTCTTGCTGCGCCATCCGGGGCAGAGCAGCCACGTGATCTGCGGCGTAGCCCCACTCTCTCTTCAGGTCGAGGGTGCCCAGCGAAACGCGTGGTTGTAGTCCGAGCCTGATGCGCGTTGCCGCGCGCGTCACCTGGCGGCTGAGGGCGTCGCGTGATTGACGCTCACTCTCGTGATCGAACAGGATTGCCGTGCTGGCGTGAAGGCCATGAACCTCCCGGTATCGGATGACGATGTCCCAGGCCCCTGCCATCGCAACTGCTTGCGGCCCGTCGGGCCGGGTCGGCGACGCTTCCGTCAATGCCGTTCCTCCGGCACCGAAAACGTCGGCTGTCAGGCCTACGATGAGCTTCACGCGGCCTTGCTCCGCAGCCTCGGTGTCTCGGATCGCGCGAAGCCAGTTGTGTGTCACCGTCAGGACTGAAGCGTTACAGTCCGCGATGGGATGCTCCCCCGCGTTCGTAGCGAGAACATAGACTTCGCTCGGCTCCACGCGGGTGAGTAGGCGCCGTAGGGCTCGTTGCTCATGGTCTGGACTCGGATGAAGGGTCGTTGCGGCGCACGCTTGCCGGCTGGAAGCACCCAGGTTGTCGACACCGTCACTCCAAGGCGGGCGTGCGTGCGCCACGACTCCGTGAACCTCACATCCCTGGGCCGTCAGGAGTTCGACGAGGAAGGACGCGTCCTGTCCGCCCAGACCCGAGACGACGGCTCGCCGTGGCGTGTTCGCTTCGTAGGGTTCATTGCTTCGCAATCGACGCCTCCGGGATACGTGTTGCCGCTGATTCACGGTAAGTGTCTCGTGGGAGGCGCGAGCCGATTGCTTCACATTCCTCGAAGGAGCCAGTGAGTACCAGGCTGATGGCCGGTCGACACGAACACGTCGGGCCCTGTGGCTCTATCGCAACAGGCAGCGTCCTCGGTGTAGAGATCCCACCTGGAGCGGTGACCTCGGCCGATCGCACGTCGACCATTCAAGCTCGTGGCAAGCGCCCGAGCACGGAGGCAGGTCACTGTGTCGGCGCAGCACGCTTCAGCCATAGGGCTCGGTGCTTGGCCATGCTGCCGGCTAGGGAACCGGCAGCGTGCGTCTACGCAGCGCTTGCCGAGGTGGCGCGATGAAAGCCACCCGACTCAAGGTCGATCTCGATGCCACCGCCGCCAGGCTGCAGCACGTGGGTCTCGAGCACGCCGTAGAGATGCTCGGCGAAAGGCTGGCGGAGGGGGTGAAGACCGAGGCCTCCACGCACGCCTTCCTCGACCGCTTGCTCGACGACGAGCGCGCCTTCCGCGAGGAACGCCGCGTCCGCACCAGCCTTGGGCTCTCCGGCCTCCCCACCGGCGACGAAGTCATGGCCACCGCCATCCTCGACCGCCGATCTGCGCTAGAGTCCGGCGTGCAAGCCGGTGTGGCACGCCGTGTAGGAGGGAACTCATGAACGTCAGCGACGGTGTTCTGCTCCTGGTGGTGCTGGGGTTCGCGTGGAACCTCGGCGCGCACTATACCGGCGCGACCATGGGAATGCCCTACGCCGCGCGCTCGGTTGCGTTGTGGCCGGCGTTGGCGATCGTCGCGTTCTTCGCCCTACTCGGGGCGACGACCATCAGCGGCCGCGTCGAAGAGACCGTGGGGCTGCACCTCATCGCGGATCAAGCCGTAGGGACGGTGACCGCTATCGTGATCGTTGCTTCGGCGGGCGTCCTCACCGCGGTCTTCAACTTCCTTCGGCTGCCCACGTCCACGATCCAGATCCTCGTGTTCTGCGTCATCGGTGCTGCCAGCGGCGCAGGCCTGCCGGTCTACTGGCCGACCCTCGCTAGGCTCGCCGGTGTCTGGGTGGCGGCGCCCATCGCGGCCTTCGGGCTCGGCTTCGTCCTCACCCGCTTGCTCGACCTGGTCGTCCCGCGTCACGCGGCGAATGTCCAGGCCCTCCGACAGCTCGAAGCGGTCGATGCTCCATCGGTCTCGCGCGGCGGTATCGCCGCCTGGTTCCCGGGCGCCACGCTTGCCCTCCCGGCCGAGGTTCAGCGTGAGGCCGAGCGTGAGCACAGCCGACGGCCGAGGATCGCCGTCGCCGCTCTCCGCCTGCTGCCGGTGCTCCTCATCGTGGTGGGCGTGGCGGCGTCCTTCGTGATGGGCGGAAACGATGTCGCCAACGCCACCGGAGCGCTCATCCTGGTGCACCTGTTCAGCACCCACGTCGCCGGTGCTATCGGCGGTGCTGCCATGTTCGTGGGTGCCCTCACCTGGGGCCGGCGCATCCTTGAGCGCGTTGCGTTCGACGTCGTCGAGATGGACCTCGCCATGGCCAGCGCCGCCCAAGGCGTGCAGGCCCTCGTGGTCGTCCTCGCCGTCAGCCAAGGCCTGTTCACCTCCATGAACCAGGCCCTCATCGCGGCCATGGCCGGAACGGGGCTCGCCCGCGGTCGCGAGACCGTCAAGCGACGCCAGCTCTACGGCATCCTGCGCGGCTGGCTCATCGGCCCTGCCGCCGGCTTCCTACTCGCCTACCTCGCTGAACTCCTGGCTCGCGGCCTGGGCGCCTGACACGTCGCAGCTTGCGCGCCCACCGCGCCTGCATCGCCCGTGAGACGGGCCGGCTCCGGGCACCGGGAGAAGGTCGACCGGCGCCGGCGAAGCATCCTATGTCGGGCGCGCCGTTCAGATCGAGGCATGGGCCTCCCGCGTGGCCGCTCCTCGGCTGGTGAGTGCGGTGACCTGCCGAGGGGGCCGCAGCAGCCTGGCGGAGTTGGCCATGATGCCCAGGTCCGGCAGCGACTGCAGCGCTGCGGCGTAGATCGGGGGTAGCAGGCCGAGCGCGGCGAGGGTGAGGCCGGCGGCGTTGTAGACGATGGTGAAGCCGATGTTGAGGCGCACCACGCGCATGGTGCGGCGAGCGGTGCGGATCAGTTCGGGGAGGCGACCGAGGTCGTCGTTCATGAGTGCGACGTGGGCGACCTCGAGGGCGATGGGGCTGCCGGCGGCGCCCATGGCGATGCCGATGTCGGCCTGGGCGAGGGCCGGGGCGTCGTTGACGCCGTCGCCGACCATCACGACGGTGTGACCGCGCGCCTGGTACCGCTTCACCGCGTCCACCTTGTCGCTGGGTAGGAGGCCGGCATGCGCGGTGATGCCGAGGTCCCGGACCAGCGCTTCGGCGGTGGCGGGATGATCGCCGGTGAGGACCTCGACGTGCCGCATGCCGAGCGCGCGAAGGGCGGCCACCGCTGCGGGCGCTTCGCTGCGGGGCGCGTCACGTGCGGCCAGGATGCCCACGGGCACCCCGTCGACGAGCACGTGGAGGAGAGTCTTGCCCTGGTCCTGCAGCGGTCCGGCGGGGGCCGGCGGCTCACGGCCGTCGAGCAGCTGGACCGAGCCGACGCTCACGAGCCGGCCGCCGATGGTGGCGTGCACGCCGAGCCCCGGCACGGCCTCGAAGGTCTCGGGTGCGACGAGGGGGATCCCACGCTCTGTGGCCGCGCGCCGGACGGCTTCGGCGAGGGGGTGCTCGCTGTCGCGTTCGGCGCTCGCCGCCAGGCGCAGCAACTCGGTTTCGGGGAGGGCGCCGAGCGGCAGCACGTCGGTGAGTTCGGGCTCGCCCCTGGTGAGGGTGCCGGTCTTGTCGAGGAGCACCGTGTCGGCGCGGGCCAGCGCCTCGATGACGAGGCCACCGCGGATGAGGAGGCCGCGTTTGGCGGCGGCCCCGACCGTGGCCAGCATCGCCACGGGCGTAGCCAGCGCGAACGCGCAGCTGCAGGCGACCACGGTGACGGCGACGGCGGCCAGGAGGTCGCCACGGAGCGCGTAGGTGGCAAGCGCGATGACCGCAACGACCGGCAGGTACCAGGCGGCGAAGCGATCGCCCAGGCGTTGCGTGCGCCCGCGGTTCGCTTCGGCTTCCTCGACCAGTCGCACGGTATGTCCGAAGGCGGTGTCGGCCCCGACGCGCTCGGCGCGGACGCGCAGGCTGCCGAGCTGCGCCAGGGTGGCGGCGAAGACCTGCACGCCCGGCTCCGCCGCGAGCGGTGCGCTCTCGCCGGTGATGCTGGCCTGGTCGACGCTGGCGTGGCCGGCGAGGACCGTGCCGTCGACGGGGATGGCTTCCCCCGGCCGCACGATGACGACGTCACCGACGCACACCTGGTTCGCGGGCACGGTGATCTCTTGGCCGTTGCGGTCGAGGCGTGCGGTGGGAGGCGCCAGAGCGGCCAGGTCCCTCACGGAGCGCCGTGCACGCGCAGTCGTCATCCGCTCGGCGTAGTCGCCCACGCGCATGAAGAACACGACCAGCACGGCGGTCGGCCACTGCCCGACCACCAGCGCCGCGAGCGCGCCCATGCTCATCAGGGTGTGCGACACGATGCGGCCCCTGAGCGCGTTGCGCACCACGTTCACCCAGACGGGCCGCCCGAGCCCCAACGCCAGCAGGGCACCGACCCACCAGGGCACACGGCCGGTCAACGAACCGAACAGGCCCAACCCTTCGCCCACGACCACCGCGAACAGCATCACGCCGAACAGGGCCCCAAGCAGGGTCAGCGCCCTCCGGCCTAGGCGGGCGGCCTGGTCGGCCTCCGCCGTGGCAGCGTCGCCCGCGCTCGGTGCAGGGGACCGGTAGCCGACACTCTCGATGGCCGCCCGCACGTGCGCGGCGCTGGCTCGCGAGGGGTCCAGCGTGACGCTTGCCTTCTCCGTCGCCAGGTACACCTCCACGGAGGCCACGCCGGGCACGTCCGCGATGGCGCCGCGGACCGTCGCCACACATTGCGCGCAGTCCATCCCCAGGACCGGGATGTCGATGACTTCCCTGCGGTCTGCGGACGTTGCGTCAGGCATGCCCTCGTACCTCGACTGCGCGATAGTCCTTGCAGTCCCGAACGCCCTGTGCCGCGCTCGACAGCAGCTCCTCCGCCAGGTCTAGTACGGCGACCACCCGTGTGTCACTCAAGCTGTACACCACGGATCGCCCATGGCGCTCGCACGTCACGAGCCCGCAGTCCTTCAAGCACCCCAGGTGGTTCGAAACGTTGGACTGCGACAACCCCGTGGCCTCCACCAGCTCCCCGACCGCTCTGGGACCGTCCCGCAAGCCCTCCACGATCGAAAGGCGTGAAGGGTCGGCGAACCCGCGGAAGAGCTTCGCCTTGAGAGCCACCTCGGTGGCCGATGTCGCCAGGGCCATGGCGCTTTATATCATCCAAGGCTGATAAGGCCCTGGGCGCCAGGCGGCCCACGAAGGGTCGGACGGACGTGTCGACTTCGCGAAGCGCAGCGA
>CAZTTB010000060.1:0-12123 GCA_964616005.1 uncultured bacterium
CGGCATGGACGTGCTGTGCTCGGACAAGACCGGCACGCTCACGATGAACGAGTTGAAGCTCGGCGAGCCGGTGCTGTTCGCGGACGCCGATGAAGCGACCCTGCTGACGGCCGCGGCGCTCGCCTCCGACGAGGCCAACGCAGACGCCATCGACCAGGCGGTGTTGGCAGGCGCCGAGGGGGCGGGTGCGACGGTCGGCGGCTTCCAACGCGAGAGCTACGTGCCCTTCGATCCGGTCAAGAAGCGCAGCGAAGCCCGTGCAACGTCCCCTGAGGGGGTTTCCTGGCGCGTGACCAAGGGTGCGGCGCAGGCCGTCATGGCGCTCGTCGACCTCGATGAGAGCGCCTTGCACGAGGTACAGGCGAAGGTGGGCGAGCTCGCCCACCACGGCTACCGGACCCTGGCGGTGGCCCGCGCGGTGGGTGAGGAGCCGTGGCGGATCCTGGGGTTGCTGGCGCTGTCCGATCCACCGCGCAGCGACTCCGCCGAGACCATCCGGCAGGCGCGCGAGCACGGCATCGAGGTCAAGATGGTCACCGGCGACAACCTCGCCATCGGTAAGCAGATCGCCGGCGACCTGTCGCTGGGGACCGATCTGTTGCCGGCCGGCCACCTGTTCGAGGAGGGGCATCCGGAGCAGGACACGAACGCCTGGGTCGAACGGGCCGACGGCTTCGCCGAGGTGTTCCCGGAGCACAAGTACCGCATCGTGAAGGCGCTGCAGGCGAGGGGACACATCGTCGGCATGACCGGCGACGGCGTCAACGACGCACCGGCCCTGAAGCAGGCCGACGTCGGCATCGCCGTGAGTGGCGCCACCGACGCAGCGCGCAGCGCGGCCGACCTGGTGCTCACTGCGCCGGGGCTGTCGGTCATCGTGCGGGCGGTGGAGGAGGCCCGCCGCACCTTCGAGCGGATGAACTCCTACGCCATCTACCGCATCACCGAGACGATCCGCATCATCTTCTTCGTCACGCTGGCGATGATCGTCTTCCGCACCTACCCGATCACCGCCATCATGGTCATCCTGCTGGCGCTGTTGAACGACCTTCCGATCCTCACGATCGCGTTCGACCGGACGCAGCTCGCCGACAACCCGGTGCGCTGGGACATGCGGCGCGTGCTCACCATGGCGACCGTGCTAGGGCTGATAGGGGTCGTGGAGACGTTCGCACTGCTGGCCCTGGCGCGTTCCTACCTGCCTTTGGACGCCGGCCAACTGCAGACGCTCATCTACCTCAAGCTCGCGGTCGCCGGCCATCTGACCCTGTTCGTGGCCCGCCAGCGCGGCTTCTTCCTGTCCCGGCCGTTCCCGGCTCCGACGCTGCTCGTCGCCATCCTCGGCACGCAGGCGATCGCGGTGCTGATCGTCGGCTTCGGTGTGTTCGTCGCCGCCATCCCGTGGTGGACCGTCGGCGTGGTGTGGGCGTACTGCCTGGCGTTCGTGTTCATCGAGGATGCGCTCAAGCTCGCCGTCTACCGCACCCTCGATCTCGGCGGGCCCGGGCACCGCAGCTTCATGCGGCGTCTGCAGCAGAGGCTGCACAGCCACGCCTAGCCGGACGTGCGGAGCGGGACGTTTGACTCGTTGTCCAGCTCGCCGGGGGGGCCGTCTGGAGCGCATGATCTGACCTTACGTGGGAGTTTCTCCTACACGGGCGTCCCGGATGCCCCCGACTGGCCCGTGCGGTCGGCGCGCCACCCTGGGGGAGGCAACGGTCCGGCCGGCCGGCCGCGTTCGCTCCAGACGGGCGAGCGGCCCGCCGGCCCGCGCCATCGGTCCACCGGGAGACGGGGTATGGGCATGGTCGGCATCAGTAGCGGAAGGATCGGGACGCACGCGCGCCGCGCGCAGGCGCAGGCGCCGGGGACGGCCCAGGTGCGGGTGTTGCTGGGTGCGCCCCAACGGATGATGCGGCAGGCGTTGACGGCGGCGCTCGGCGCTCACCACAGGTTGCGCATGGTGGGGGATGTGGGCAACGGCAAGGACGCGTTGCGGTGGGCGCTGGAAGTGCGCCCCGACATCACCCTGCTCGACCAGGGTCTGGGGACGGTGGACGGGGTCCACGCCGCCTTCGCCATCCATTCGGAGGATCCCGCGCTCAAGCTGGTCCTGCTGAGCGACGGGTACGTCGATCCCGTGGAGGTCGCCGAGCTCGAGCCGGTCACGGCTGCACGCGTGTCGAAGCGGCTGGACATGCAGGCGCTGGTCGACGTGCTGGTCCGGGTGGCGGAGGGGGAACGTCCGGGCACGGTGCCCGCCGCCATCGTGGCGGCGCCCCCACCGGCGGCTTCGCCGCGTCACGGACTCAAGGCCTCGGAACAGGTGCTGCTCGAGTTCCTGGTCGACGGCAACGACAACCGCATGATGGCCGACCGCCTCGGCTGCACCGAGAAGACCGTGCGCAACCGCCTCAGCGACCTATATGCCAAGCTGAACCTGCACAACCGCACCCAGGCGGCGTTGTACGCCGTTCGCACCGGTCTGGTCGATCCGGCGAAGGCGGAGGCCTGACGACCGGTCCCCGCCGTCCCGCGCCGCGCGCCACCGTCGACGTCACGCGCGGCTCGACGCCCGCGCCCGGGCGGCGCCGGCGGCGCGCTCCGTGCCCGGCCGGCGAGGGGGCGCGGCCACGCTCACCCGCTGCTCCCCGGCGTACACGTTGAAGCGCCGGTCGCGCAGGAAGCCCACCAGCGTGACGCCGAAGCGCTCGGCCACCTCGACGGCAAGGCTGGACGGCGCCGACACGGCGGCGACGAACGGCACGCCGGCGGCCACCGCCTTCTGCAACAGCTCGTAACTCGCCCGCCCGCTCACGCAGACCAGCCGCTCCGCGAGCGGCAGGCGGTCCTCCAGCAACGCCCACCCCAGCAGCTTGTCGAGGGCGTTGTGCCGGCCCACGTCCTCGCGCAGGGCGACCAGCGTCCCGTCGGGCTCGAACAGGCCGGCGGCGTGGAGGCCCCCGGTGCGCCCGAACAGCGCCTGCGCCTCGCGGAGCCGCGCCGGCAGCGACTCGAGCACGCCTGCCGTCACCGACGGGCCGGGCCCCAGAGGCGCCGGGCAGCGCACCTCGAGCGCATCCAGGTGCGCCTTGCCGCACACGCCGCAGGCGCTGGTCATGATGAAGTGCCGCTCGAGCCGCTCCAGTGCCGGCAGCTCCGCGGCGCGTAGGCGCACGTTGACGACGTTGGCGCGCTCGGTCTCGGGCACCGCGGTGCAGTAGCTCATGCCGTGGAGCTCCGCGCGGGCGCGCACGATGCCCTCGCCATGGAGGAAGCCGGCCGCCAGCTCGAAGTCGTTCCCGGGGGTGCGCATGGTGACGGCGACGGTGGTGCCGCGGCGCGCCGCGGCGCGCCCTCCGGGCCCGCTCACAAGGCGGATCTCGAGGGGTTCCTCGGCGGCGATGGCGTCACCCTCTGGCGGCCGCCGCTCCTCGCCTACGACGCGCGTGACGGTCACGCGCCGGGTCGGCCGGGTCGCCCCCCTCATACCCGGGGCACGTCCGCGGCGGCCGCGGACTCGGCCGCCACCGAGCGGGCCGTGCCGGCACGCTCGATACGGGCGATGGCGTCCTTGTACGCGGGGATCTGGGCGTTGGGCGAGCGCGCGTCGGGGTCGACCAGCACGTTCGCTTCCGGCCAGTGCAGCTGGACCGAGCCGGGCGCGACATCGGCGGTGAAGAGCCGTCCGCGGAAGGCGCCGTGCTCGTTCTCCACCACCACCACCTCGCCGCTCCCGATACCCAGGCGCGCGGCGTCGTCCCGGTGGACGATGACGGCGTCACGGGGCATCCCGTTCATGGGGTCGACGTCCTCGTGGACGATGCTGTTGAACTGCTTGCCGCGTCGCGTGATGACCACGAAGGTGCCCGCTTCCCGGAGCAACTCGGGGGGAGCGGCCGCCAGGAAGCGCGCCCTGCCGCTGGGGGTCGGGAAGGTCCAGCCCTCGCACAACCGCGGCCCACCGTACTGGACCTGGTCCCCCTTCCGGGTCAGCGACTGGATGCCGTCGTACATCGGGATGACCCGGGCGATCTCGGCGCGGATGGCGGCGGTCCCCGAGAAGCGGACCTTCTCCGCCAGCGACGGCCGGGCGCGTGCCACGATCTCCGACAGGACCTCCCACTCGGGGCGCGCCTCCGCGATACGCGGTCCCGGGATCTCCGGGCTGAACACGATGCGTCGTTCGGTGGACGTCTCGGTCACCCCGCCCGGCATCTCGTAGCGGGTGGTGGCGGGCAGCAGCAGCACGATGTCGGCGGGATCCTGGAGCATCTGGCTGCTCGGTACGATGTCGAGGTGCACGCGCAGCCCGATGCGCGCCAGCGCATCGTCGACGCCTCCTGGCCCGGGCATCACTTCTCGGAAGTTGCCGCCGACCGCCATGAGCACCTCGATCTCGCCTCGCCGCGCGGCATCGAGCATCTCGGGCGTGGTGAGTCCCTTGCCGGTAGGTACCGTGAACCCGTACAGCGCCGACAGGGCAGCGGCGTGCCGGGCGTCGGCCGGATGGCCGCCCGGCAGGACGGTCGCGTAGGCGCCCATCTCCGCGCCGCCCTGCACCCCGGAGTGTCCGCGGATCGGCATGAGGCCGCAGCCCTCGCGGCCCACGAAGCCCCTGGAGAGCGCCAGGTCGATGATGGCGCGGACGTTCTCCTCACCGAACGCATGCTGCGTGATGCCCATGCCCCACACGAAGACGGCGCGATGCGCCCCGCCGAGCAGGCGGGCGTACGCCTCCATGTCGGCGCGGGCCGTGCCGCTCGAGCGCTCCAGGTCCTCCCAGGTCAGCCCGTCGAGCAGGGCGGCGAGCTCGTCGAAGCCCTCGGTGTGCTCGTCGATGAAGGTGTGATCGACCGCGCCCGCCCGGATCATGGCCTTGAGCGTGCCGCGCAGGAAGGCCTGATCGCCCCCCGGCGCGATGCGGTAGGCATGGTCGCTGATGCGGGTGCCGAAGAGCGCGCTCTCCGCGTCCGATGGCACCCAGTAGCGGTCCATGCCCGGTTCGATGTACGGGTTGACGGTGACGACCTTGGTGCCCGCCTTCTTGGCGTGGTAGAGGTACTTCATCACCACGGGCTGGTTCTTGGAGACGTTGGAGCCGATGAACGTCACCACGTCGGTGCCGATGAGGTCGCTGTAGGAGACGGTGGTGGCACCGACCCCGAGCCCGGCCTTGAGGCCGACCGTACTGGGAGAGTGGCATACCCGGGCGGCGTTGTCGACGTTGTTGGTGCCGAGCGCGCGCATCGCCTTCTGCGCCACGTAGTAGGTCTCGTTGGGGATGCCGCGACTGGTCAGATAGAGGTAGGTGCGGTCGGGCGCGGTGGCGCCGAGCCGCTCGGCGACGAGATCGATGGCCTCGTCCCAGGCGATGCGCGTGAAGCCCGGCTCGCCGCGCCGGCGGATCATCGGATGCGGGAGCCGGCCCAACGCGCGCAGCTCGCGCGAGCGCAAACCCTTGAGCTTCGACACGTCGGCCAGCCGGCTCGGATCGAGCGCCCCCATGGTGTTGAGGCGCAGCAGGCGAAGGCGCACGTTGCACAGGTGGACGCCGTCGATGGTCCAGTCGCTCATGCCACTCGTGCCGAGCGCACAGCCGTCGCACACGCCGTCTTGCAGGATGCGCCAGGCGTAGCCGGCGGCATCGCGGTTCTCCCACGCCGCCCTGAACACCTCCCGGAAGTTCTCGGTGTGGGCCAGCGGCACGCGGGTGGCCCAGGTGGACGCGTCCCAGCCCTTCTTGTTGGGCGGACGAACGGAACGCTTCGGTCGGCTGCTCATGAACGACATGGATGGCGCTCCTCCCCTCCAGAGGCGAGCACCCGACCCGACGTGGCCGGCGCGGTCCCCCCGAGGTTTTGGTTGGCGCCACTATAGGCCAGCGTCGACCGTGGCCGATGAGCGCACGGCTACCGAACGCGAGCGCGGGGGTAGGCTGGGTCCGAGGGAGGCCTGGCGGTGGGCAGCTTCGTGTGGATGCGGCTGCTGGAGTCGACGGCGCAGCGCTACGACCGCGGCATCGGGCTGCTGTCGGGCGGACGCATGGCCGACGTCTACCGCCGCATCGCCGCGCTCACCACGGCCGACGCCTTCTCACCCCGCGTCCTCGACATCGGCTGCGGTACCGGCGGCGTCTCGCTGGCATGTGCGGCGCGCGGCGCGACGGTGGTGGGCATCGACGTGAACGCCGCGATGCTCGAGGTGGCGCAGCGCAAGGCGATGAGGGCCGGCGCG
This sequence comes from uncultured bacterium, assembly GCA_964616005.1. Classification (GTDB taxonomy): domain Bacteria; phylum Deinococcota; class Deinococci; order Deinococcales; family Trueperaceae; genus JASBRS01. The sequence continues at coordinate 6,238 of CAZTTB010000060.1, forward strand.
GCCGGCCCGGTGACGTGGTTGGAGCTGGGGGCCATGGAGATCGAGGATCGTTTCGGCCCTGCCACCTTCGAGGCCGTGGTGGCGTGCCTGTCGTTCAGCGAGATGACGCCCGACGAACAGACGTACGTTCTGGAGGTGGCCCGCACGCGACTCAGGCCGGGCGGGCGGCTGGTGGTCGCCGATGAGGTGGTGCCGCGCGGCACGGTGCGGCGCGCGCTCTACGGCCTGCGGCGCTGGTCGCTGGCGCTCCTGGTGTACGCGCTCACCCAGACCACCACCAGGCCGGTGGCGGAACTCCCCGGCCGGGTGCGCGCCGCGGGCTTCCTCGACGTGGTCGTGGAGCGCATGTGGGGCGACGCCTTCTGCATCGTGCGAGCGCGCGCGCCCGCTGGGAGCGGTCGCGCTGACGGCGCGCACGCCGCCGGCGCGCGGGGCGCGGACGCATGAGCCGACGCCCGGTGCTCGCAGATGTGCGCGACACCCTGCTGCGCATGCTGCCGCACCGTGCGCCGACGGGGCTCACCGCGATCGGCCGTCCCGGCCGCGATGCGCCGGTGCTGGTCACCGGCAACTACGCTCTCACCGTGCGCCGGTTACGGCATGCCCTGATGGGCCGCGACGTGTGGTTGCTGGTCGCCGACAGCCGCGGTATCAACGTCTGGTGCGCGGCCGGCGGCGGACACTTCACCCACCACGACGTCATCGCGGCGGTGCGCGCCGCGCGTCTGGAAGGACGTGTGGATCATCGGGAGCTGGTGCTGCCGCAACTGAGCGCCACCGGCGTGGAGCGGCGCCGCATCGAGGAGGCCACGGGCTTCCGGGTGCGCTGGGGCCCCGCCCGTTCCGAGGACCTCGGTGCCTACCTGGAACGCGGGCGGCGCGTCGTGAAGCGCGAGCGGTCGATGCGCTTCCCGCTGCGTGAACGGTTGGAGATGGCACTGGTCTGGGGCTGGCCGGCGCTGTTGATGGCCTCCGGCGTGAGCGCCTGGCTGGTGGGCTGGCGCGCCGCAGCGGGCACGGCACTTGCCGTGGCGGCGAGCGTGACGGGGCTGTACGCCGCGGTTCCCAGGTTGCCTCTCGCAGGGCGGCGGAGGTGGGCCGTGTTCGGCGCCTTCGCTGCCGCCGGCGCTGCCCTGGGTGGGCTCGCCCTCATCGCGCTGGGAGCCGTCGACGTACGGCAGCTGCTGGTCGTGGTGGGCGTGGTGCTGGTGGCTGTCGCGGCGTTGGCCGTCGATTTCGAGGGCACGACGCCCTGGTATGCCAGCGCGCTGGCGACGGCGGGACACGCGCGGGTCGAGCTCGCGCCCGAGCGCTGCAGCGGGGCTGCCGACTGCGTCCAGGTGTGTCCGCGCGACGTCCTCAGGATGGACGGGCGGCAGCGCAAGGTGGTCATCGCCCGCCCCGACGCCTGCATCCGCTGCGCGGCGTGCATCGTGCAGTGCCCCGAGGACGCGTTGCGCTTCCGCTTCGACGACGGCAGTCTGGTGGAGGCGTCGACGATCCGGCGAACGCGCCTGAACATGCTGGGACGGCGGACGGTCGAAGTCCCGGAGTCCCGCGTGTAGCCGGGTGCTTCGAGCGGCGCGTACGGTCGACCGGCCGGGAGGTCGGAGCGCCGACCCGCGCGCTCTCGCGCCCGCTCGATAACGCTCCGATAACGCCGCACCGCTTAGGCTCTCGCCGATAGGTGGTGGGACGCATGCGTAGGACCATGAGATCCGTCGTCTTGGTCGGGCTCGTAGCCCTCGTCGCTGGGGTGCTCGCGGCGTGCGGTGGAGGCACGGCTCCGGCCTCCGGCGGGACCGGGCCCGGGACCGGGCCCGTCACGGCGAGCATCGGACCGGCGGGGGGCACGGTGACGTCGTCGGATGGGATCGTGACCCTCACGGTCCCCAGAGGGGCGCTGACGGAGACGCTGACCTTCGGCATCGCGCCGGCCACGACTGCGCCGAACGGGGCGATCCTCACCTACGATCTGACGCCGTCGGGGACGACGTTTGTGGTTCCAGCGACGCTGACAGTCGACACGCGGACGCTCTCGCTGCCGACCGGAACGTCCGAGAGCGACGTGCGGATCGAAACCGCGGCAGGAGGTGCCTGGCACGGGCTGTTCACGACCCTCGACAGTGGCGCCCACACGGCATCCGCATCGCTGGCGCACCTCAGCACCTACGGCGTGGTGGTGCCGGCGCTGACGAGCAGGTTGGTGCTGGGCTGGGTCCCGGCCGACCCCATCGTGGCAACGCTGGCGGAGAGTACGACCGACTCCTACCAGGACCAGGTCACGATCCACGACCCCGCGGTGGCGCCGCCCACGGCGCCGACCTGCGGAGCGTGGGACTGGCTGACCAGGCGTACCTACTACGACGCCGGCGGGGTCCAGTGGACGGCGTCGGCGCCGCCATCGTCGGCCACTCCTTACCCGGCGTTCGGCCAGGAGGCGTTCTCGGTGCTGGGGTCGGGGACCGGCTTCGCGATCGCCGCGAAGCTCCAGGCCAGCGCGGACTCCGGCGGCGAGGTCTACGTCGGGTACACGGCTGGCAACGCCGGCTCCATCGGGCCGTTCACCATCGCGGAGATCGACAACCCGAGCGGTGCGCAACGGACGCTGAGCCTGCGTTGGGCATCGAGTGGCTCCTTCAACGGGTCGGGCCCAGACGGATACTTCGCTAGCTCGCAAGTCGAGTACGACTACCAGGCGGCCGATGGTACCTGCTCGGGCGGGTCCGTGAGCTTCGGGTCGGGGGTTCCCGGAACTCCCGTCGGGTCGACGACGTCGTACACGATCCCGGCTGGGTCGGTCAAGATCTGGGTCGACATCGCCTCCTACGCGACCTTCGACATCTCCATGGACACCATGAGGGCGTTCACCGTCAAGGGCGCGCTCGACGACGAACTCGACGTACAGGTCGAGTGAGAAGGTGCTGGCGCCGGAGATGCTCCGGCGCCAGCACGTCGTCGTGTGGATGGCAGGGGCGCCCGCGGCGTCTCCCTGTCTAGACCAGCTCGGCTTCCCAGCCTGCCCGCGCGGCGCCCAGCTCGAGCGCTTCCAGGTTCATGGCCAGCAGGTTGCGCCGATGCGGCGGGATGACGTGGTCCAGGGTCGCCTTGACTTGCTCGAGCCCCACCACCGGCAGCCGCGACAGCAGCGCGCCGACCAGCACCAGGTTGGTGACCTTACCGTCGCCCAGCGTCCGGGCGATGTCGTCGCCCGGGACCAGCACCACCTCGATGTCGGGGCGTTGCGGCCGGCGCTCGACGATCGAGCTGTTGACCACAAGCACCCCGCCGGGTTTGACCAGCGGCTCGTAGCGCTCGAGCGACGGCAGGTTGAGGACGATGGCGGCGCGCGGGTTGCGGACCACCGGCGAGCCGATCGGGGCGTCGGAGACGATGGTGGTGCAGTGGGCGGTGCCGCCGCGCATCTCGGGGCCGTAGGAGGGGAACCAGGTGGTGTGCAGGCCGGCGTCGAGCGCCGCGTAGGCCAGGAGCTGGCCGGCGAAGAGGGCGCCCTGACCGCCGAAGCCGGAGATCACGATCTCGGTCTGCATCAGCGAGCCGCCTTCCCGTTCCCGGAGGGCTGCACCGCGGCTGTGGCCTGAGGGGCCTTGAACTCGCCCAGCGGGTAGACCGGGACCATGGAGTCGCGGATGAAGTCGAGCGCGCCCTGCGCGTCGAGGCCCCAGTTGGTGGGGCAGCTGGAGAGCAGCTCGACCATCGCGAAGCCCAGACCCTGCTGCTGCACCTCGAAGGCCTTGCGGATGGCCTTCTTGGCGCGCCGGATGTGCACCACGTCGTGGAGGCTCTGACGCGCCACGTAGGCGGCGCCGTCGACCTGGGCGAGCAGCTCGCTCATCTTCAGCGGGTAGCCCTGGGTCGCGACGTTGCGGCCCAGCGGCGAGGAGGTGGTGGCCTGCCCCGCCAGCGTGGTGGGCGCCATCTGGCCGCCGGTCATGCCGTAGATGGCGTTGTTGATGAAGATGACGGTGATCCTCTCGCCCCGCGCGGCCGCGTGCAGGATCTCGGCGGCGCCGATGGAGGCGAGATCGCCGTCGCCCTGGTAGGTGAAGACCGTCTTGCCCGGGCTGGTGCGCTTGAGGCCCGTGGCCAGCGCCGGCGCGCGACCGTGGGGCGCCTGGGCGAAGTCGAGCGCGAAGTAGTTGTAGGCGAACACCGAGCAGCCGACCGACGCCACCCCGATGGTGGTCTCGCGCAACTCGAGCTCGTCGATCACCTCGGCGACCAGGCGGTGGGCGATGCCATGGGTGCAACCCGGGCAGTAGTGGGTGGGTGTGGGCGCCAGCGCTTCGGGGTAGCTCACCACCGGCGCCAGCGTGCGGCTGGGTGCCTGAACGCTCATGCCACCGCCTCCTCGGGATGGAGCTCTCGCTGCAGGTCCCGGATGGCGCTCAGGACCTCCTCGGGCATCGGTACCACGCCGCCGGTGCGCCCGAAGAAGTGGATCGGAACGCGCTCGCGGGTGGCGCGGCGCACGTCGGTCAGCATCTGGCCGGCGTTCATCTCGACCACCAGGATGGCGTCGACCTCGTCGCTGAGGCGCAGCAGCCGCTCCTCGGGGAAGGGGAAGAGGCTGATGGGCCGGAGCAGGCCCACCGCGATCCCCTCGGCCCGCGCCGCCTCGATGGCGGTGAGCGACAGCCGGCCGGCGGTGCCGAAGGCGACCACCGCGATGCGGGCGTCCTCGAGGTACGTCTCGTCGAAGCGCACCTCGTGGCGCTCGATCTCGCGGTAGCTGGCCTGCAGCTCCCGGTTGTAGGCCTCCTCCTCCTCGGGGTCGAGGTAGATCGAGGTGATGGCGTGGGGCTCGCGGCCGCGGGCGCCGGTGAGGGCCCAGGCCGGGCGCGCCTCGACAGGGCGGGGCTCGGTCATCGGTGGCAGCTCGGCGGGCTCCATCATCTGGCCGAGGCTGCCGTCGGCCAGGACCACGGTGACGCAGCGGTAGCGCTCGGCCAGGTCGAAGGCCAGCACCGTCAGGTCGATGAGCTCCTGGACCGTGGCAGGCGCCAGCACGATCATGCGCATGTCGCCGTGGGGACCGCCCTTGACCATCTGGTTGTAGTCGCTCTGGGCGGGGGCGATGTTGCCGAGGCCGGGCCCGCCTCGCATGATGTCGACGATGACCACCGGGACGCGCGAGCCGGCGATGTAGGACAGACCCTCCATCATCAGGCTGACGCCCGGGCTGGACGACGACGTCATGACGCGCACGCCGGCGGTGGCGGCGCCGTAGACCATGTTGATGGCGGCCACCTCGCTCTCGGCCTGCACGAAGGTGCGACCGAGCTCGGGCATGCGCCTGGCCATGTGCTCGAGCGCCTCGGTCTGCGGCGTGATGGGGTAGCCGAAGTAGGCTTCGCAGCCGGCACGGATGGCGGCCTCGGCGAACGCGACGTTGCCCTTGAGGAGCTGGCGTGCCATCAGGCGGCCGCTCGCTCGCGGTAGACCGTGAAGGCGGCTTCCGGGCAGATCACGGAGCACAGCTCGCAGCCGGTGCACAGGTCGTCGGGATCGGACAGCTCCACCGGGTGGTAGCCACGCGCACTGAACCGCGTGGAGAGCGTGAGCAGACCCTTGGGGCACACCCCGGTACAGAGCCCGCAGCCCTTGCACAACGATTCGTCGACGGAAACGGTACCCTTCATGGGTCCCTCCTCGCTTGTCTGTTGCCTCACGGTAGCGCCGTCGAGGTGGGCCTTTTGTCCCAACACGGTACAAACGTGGGATCGACATGCCGCGCGCGGTCGAGCCGGACCTCCGCGCGCGACCCGCCGGCGCAGCGTCCGTGGCGATCGGCGTGCGGGCGGAGGGCCCGAAGTCAGGCCCGGCCGAGTGTCCGGTCGGTCGGGCCGGCCCGGCGGGCGCGCA
>CAZTTB010000061.1:0-4893 GCA_964616005.1 uncultured bacterium
ACGTCGTCCACCTTGGTGCCGAGCACGTACTGGTTCGGCAGGTAGCGCTCTTCGCACCCCATCACGACCACCACCTTGAACTCGAGGCCCTTGGCGCGGTGCATGGTGCCGATGGCGATGCGCTTCGCCTCCAGGGGCCGGTCGTCCTTGAGGAGCTGCGCCTTGAGTCCGAGTCTCCCCGCCACGTGTTTCGCTCGCTCCTCCACGAGGGCATTCGTGCGCGTGAAGATGGCGATGTCCGACGCCGCATAACCGTTCGAGGTCAGCCGCTTGAGGAACTCGGTGACCTTCTCGATCTCCTCGGCAGGGTTGCGAGCCTGCACGACCTTCGGCTCCGGGCCCGAGAACAGCGAGATCGCGTCCCGCGTCTCCTCTTCCCCATCGGGATCCGTGAGGGCGGCCGGGAGGATCCTATCGGCATACCTGCGGATCTGCTCGGTGGTCCTGTAGTTGAGCCGCAGCCGGGACGAGCGACCCCGAACGTCGATACCTGCACGCAGGAAGCTCGTTCCGCCCTTGTAGATCCTCTGCCCGAGATCGCCCGCCAGGAAGAGGCTCCCGGCATCTCCCACCAGCGCCCGCAGAAGGCCCAGCTCGGCCGGCCCGAAGTCCTGGATCTCATCGGCCACGACATGATCGAAGGGCCGTTCACCCGACTCGTCCAGGTACGCGGCAGTCTCATAGCAGAGCCGCTCGTACGTACGCTCCCCTGCCTGCTCGAGCTCCTGATGGAGCACGTCGAAGACGCTCCAGGCCTGCATCCGCTGCCGCGCGCCCAACGGGGTGCCGCGCCCCACGCGCGGGAAGCTTCGATACGCTTCCCAGCTCCGGATCCCCTCCGCATTGACGACGGCGTCCCATTCCGACTTCAGGAAGGCGAGCGAGAGGTCCGTCCCCCCGACGCGCTTGGCGGCCTTCCCCAACGCCTCTTCGATCTTCTCGCCGTTCGCCAGATGGAAGGCCTCGTCGTGACCGCCGCGCCACAGCTCGGTGGCGACGTGGTGGAAGTGATCCACACGGATCCTAGCGAGCTCCGGCGCGTCCTCTCCCACGAGCTCGAGGAGGTGCTGCTGGAGGCGGGCCGCCAGGGTCTTCGAATACGTGGTCAGCAGGATGCGCGCGGCTGGGGTCTCCCGCGCCAACCTCACTGCACGATGCAGGGCCACCACGGTCTTACCGGTCCCTGCGCCCCCGGTCACACGCGCGGGGCCGTTGAAATCGCGGTCCACGACCTCCTTCTGCGTTGGGTGCAGAAAGACGACCCACTTGTTCCAGGGGGCGGCCAGCGCCTGCTCGAGCACGCGGTCGTCATCGATGACCCTGAAACTGCGTTGCGCCGCGGGATGGCGGAACGGGTCGCTGCCCTTGACTGGCACCGGCTTCGGACGCGGGACGAGTTCGCCGCTCGCCAACCGCATCAGAGCCTCTGAAGCCTCGCGCGGCAGCTCCTCGATCAGTTGGTCCACGAACTGCGCATCGTCCGCGATCTTCACAGCGTCCAGCCACACTGCCGGCACGCCCAGGGCGAGAAGGTAGTCGTCGTCGAACGAGGCGAACAGCGCGGGGCCGTGGACCTCCGCGGTGTGGAACTGATGGACGATCTCCTCGTGCCGCTCTCCGATGGTCACGAACTGGGGCACGCCGGTGAGCTCGTTGACGTCGAGGCGCCGCCGCTCCGCCCACGCATAGGCGGCGTCATGATGGTCGGCGTAGCAGACCACGGTGTTGTCGCCGTCCTTGAGCACGATGAACCGCAGGTCCTGGCTCACGCGAGCGGACCAGAAGCGCTTGTCCTTGACCGCGTCCAACCGGTGCAACTGGAAGCTGGGATGCTCCGGATTGGCCTTGAACTCGAAGACTGCTGCCGCGACCAGCCCCTTGCTCTGCCGGTCCAGGCGCGCCAGGCTGTCGGTGAACGTGTCAGTGATGATGAACTGCACGTGTACCTCCTGACAAGATCGTGTTGCTGGGGCGCCGCCGGACGGCACGCATGGCGCCGCGAAGGCGTCCAATGGCGATGCGCCGGAGCGCCGACGGCACCAACTCCTCTGGGGCCACGCTCGGCTCTCGACCCCTCACGACGGCCCCGCCTGCACGAGCCGGTCGATCAAGGGTTGGAGATCCGCCGGCTCGAGCTCGTAGGGGTCGGCTCGGTACACCTCCACGTCGTAGCGCGCGTCGGGCGTCGCGCTCGGAACGACGGCAAGGATGCTCTCCCCACAGAGCCACATGGCAACGGCCGTCTCCGCCGTATTGGCCCCGTCGCGTTGGAGCTCGATGAACATCCGGTCCGGGTCGGGCGCCGGCGCCCCCGCGTCCCGGAGCATCTCCAGGAACGGCAGCCAACCGGCGTCGAACGCCTGCGCCACCTCGAGCGCCTCGCTCCACACGGCGGCCTCCGCGTTAGGATCGGCCGGCTCGGTTCCCGGACCTCCGCTACTCGGGGGATCGTCCGTCCAGAGTGATCGGCCCTCATGTAGGAGTTGTCCTTCCAGGAGCTCGGGGACGGGCGGGTCGGGGATGATCGCCGACGCCGCGTCGTAGGAAACGATCTCGGGGACCACACCGGCCGCCTCGAGGCCGTCTCCGAGCGTCTCGAGTTGCCCCCCGTCGGGCTTGTCGGCGCTCAGCACGACGCGGTCGCGGGCCCGCGTGAGGGCGACGTAGAGGATGCGCCGCTCCTCGGCCTCCTCGCGCTCCTTGCGACGGGCCTTCAGGATCGTGTAGAGGCAGGGCTCCACAGCCTCGCCGTCGTCGTCCTCGAGCTTCACCGCCACGCCGATGTCCGGCTCGAGCAGCACCCCAGGCGCTCGGCCCCCGCCGTTGCCCGCGAGATCGGCGACGATGACCACCGGCCACTCCAGCCCCTTGGCCCGGTGCACCGTCATGAGCGTCACGGCGTCGTCGGCGTGGAGGACCGGCCGCGGCACCTCCACCTCGTTCTGCACCAGGCGGTGCAGGCGACGCGCCACCGCGAAGACGTCCTCGCTGCCGTGCTCGAGCTCGCGGATGAGCGCGGCGAAGCCACGCCAATCCGCCACGCGCCGCCGGGCCCCGGGGAGGTTGGCGAGCACCGCGCCGTACCCCGTGGCCTCGTCCGCTAGTTGAAGAAGTCGACTCGGCGGAAGATCGCGCTTGTGAGCGAGCAACCGGCCGAGCACGCGGACGGGTCGTGCGAGCATCTGCCTGACGTCATCCGCGAGCCGGCCCGTGCGTCCCGGCAGCTCCTCTCCATCGCCGGGGGACGTCGCCGCCTCCAACGTCTCCCACCAGGACGCGTCCTCGTCCTTCGTCTGGGCCAGATCGTGCAAGGTCCGGTCGTCGATGGCGAAGAAGGGACTGCGCAACAACGCGACGAGGGCGATGTCGTCCTTCGGGTCGGCCAGGAACCTCAGGAGCGCGAACCCGTCCTTCGCCTCGCGCGTGTCCAGCAGGCTGCCGCCGCCGCTGTGCACGGCCGGCACCCCGAGCGCGGGGAGCACCTCGGCGTACGTGTCGAAGGGCTTCCAGGTCCGTGCGAGCACGGCGATGTCGCCGTACTGCAACGGCCGGTGCGCGCCAGCAGCCTTGTCGAAGATCGGCGTTCCGCGCTCGATGAGGTCACCGATGACGTCGCCGATGACATGCGCTTCGGCCACCACGCGCTGCGCCCGGTTGGGGCCCTTGACCTTCTCGAGCGGCACGAAGCGCAGGTGGGGCGCGTCCCCGGCGGGCTCACGCTCCGCCTGGAGGTCCTGATGGAGGTCCCCCAGCACCGCGGCGAACACCTGGTTGAGGCCCGTCATCAGCGCGTCATGGCTCCGGAAGCTCCGCTCGAGCACCACCTCATCGCCGCCCGCCGCGCGGATGCGCCGGCGGTAGCCGCGGAAGACGCCGACGTCGGCCCCCCGGAAACCGTAGATGGCCTGCTTCTCGTCGCCGACGACCGTCACGAGGGGACCGCGGGCATCGTCGCCGGCCGCCGTCGAGGCCCCCGGCACGTCCCCACCTGCCAGCAGCAGATCGAGGATGCGGGCCTGCACGGGGTTCGTGTCCTGGAACTCATCGACCAGGTACGCCTTCCACCTCGCCGCGTAGTGCGCGCGCACCTCGTCGTGCTCCAGGGCCCGGAGCGCGTGCACCTCGAGGTCGGCGAAGTCCAGCGCCCGGGCGCGGCGCTTGGCGCCGTCCAGGTGCGAGCGCACGCTGTGGTAGGCCGTGCGCAACCAAGGCAGCATCGCAGCCCAGGCGTCGTCGGCAGGGCCCCAGACGAGGTGCACACGCCCCTCGCCCGACGCGTCCTTGATGGCCCCCTTGACCGTGCGGAGCGCCTCCCGAACGGCGTCGAGCTCGACCTCGTCCCACGCCTTCTTGCTGCCGGCGTTGGTGCGGAAGCGGCCCACGCAGTCGACCGCCAGCTCGGCGTCGCCCGCTTCGAAGGCCTGCATGGCGGCCAGGCAATCGCGCCGCGCCAGCTCCCCCTTGTCCCCCTCGGCACCGCGGAAGCGCTCGAGCACCGCCCGGTGCTCCGCCCATCCCACCGAGGCCACCACCTCCTCGAACGCTCGGGCGCGCTCGCGCTCGATGAGCTCTCTCCACGGCTCGGGCCCACGGGAAAGCGCCGCCTCGGCGCCGAGCGGATCGTCGATGAGCGCCGGCAGCACCTTGTCGAGAACGGCGAAGGGGACCCGCTCCAGCACCTCCGCCGGCAGCGCCGCGAGCGCCTCCTCGAGTCGGTCGGCCGTCCACAGCGCACGCTCGAGATCCTCGAGGACGGCGAAATCGGCCGGCACTCCCGCGGCTTCGGGGTGGTCGCGGCAGATGCGCGACGCCAGGGCGTGCAGGGTACTGATCGGGGCGGCTTCGAGCTCGGCGAGGGCGTCGGGCCACGACATCGGCGGGATCTCGGGAGCC
>CAZTTB010000061.1:4993-9711 GCA_964616005.1 uncultured bacterium
CCGCCACGGAGAGCTCCGTACCCGCCATCGCCTCGCGGACGAGCGCGCGGATGCGGCTGCGCAGCTCGGCCGAAGCCTTCTCGGTGAAGGTGACGGCCACGATCTCCAGAGGCGAGAGCCCCTGCGCCAGGTGGTGGAGGTAGCGATGCGCCAGCATGTGGGTCTTGCCGGTGCCGGCCCCCGCGACGACCGCGACGGACCCCTCGGCCTGCGCGGCCAACGCCTGATTGGAGGTCAATGCAGGACGCGTCATGGCCGGTCGCCCCCCTGGCGCTTGCGCTCGATGCGCGGCCCCATGCGGCACACCAGGTCGAACGCACAGTAGCCGCAAGCCTTCCGGTCGAGATCGGGATCGACCGGGTAGGCGCCGTGCTCCAGGTGCCGCTGCACCCGCTCGACCAGGGCCGTCAGCTCCCCGTCGTCGATGCGGGCCTCGCCGATGACCTTCGCCTTCGTGAGCGAGTAGTAGTGGGCGCCGGCCACGGGGTCGCCGGGACGCAGGGCGTGCGCCGCCGTCTCCACATACAGCGGAAGCTGAACGTCCAGGTCGGCCTTGCCGCTGCTGCTCCTGGCGCCGTCGGGCATGGTGGCCCGCGTCTTGTAGTCGAGCAAGACGAGTCCGTCGGGACCGAGGTCGACCCGGTCGACGAAGCCCAGCACCCGAAGGCCGCGCCAGGTGCCCTCGAAGCGCTGTTCGAGCGCAACGATCTCGCCGTCGGGCGTGAAGAAGTCGTCGGCCCGCAGCACCCGCCGTAGCACCTCGAGGTGCTGCGGCCGCCGCATGGGCCACGAGGCCTGCCTGGGCACCCCCACGTCGGTCTCGGCCGCCGCGAACGCGGCGTCGAGGTGCTCGAGGGCCGCCGCCCGGACGTCGTCGGCGTCGCGGGCACGTGACAGCGCGATCTCCAGAGCGCGGTGATAGATGCTGCCGCGCACGAGCGGGCTGACCTCTTCCTCGGCCTCCTCGAGCTCTCCGAGACCGAGCCGGCGCTGCGCGAACCACTTGAAGGCGCACTGGCCGAGAGCGGTGATCTGCGACGCGCTGAACGTCCAACGCGCCGGATCCAGCGGCACGCCGACGATCCCGTCGTGCGCGTCCCACGGTTCGCCGCTCTCGCGCCGACGTTCGATCCGCCAGGCCTCGCGAGCGTGGAGCAAGACGGGGTCGTCTTCGGGTGCGTCGACGGCGCTCCGATCGACCGGCGCGGTTCCGCCGTCTCCCTTGCCGCTCCGCAACCACAGCGCCCGAGCTTCCGGGAGGCTGGCGGGCGGCTTGTCGCCCGCCGCGACGGGCTCGAGTCCGAGCGCCGCGAAGAACGGGCTCGCGACGCGCTCACCGCCGCCCACCAACTCCGGGTAGCTCAGCGTGACGCCCTCATCGGCGGTGTCCAGCGCGGCCCAGAACGACAGCCGCTCACGCTCCGCGGCCTCCGTCGCGCTCTCGAGGACGAGCCCGGCGGGTCGAAGGCGCGCACGCTCGAAGAAGTCGAGCAGCGGGTCGTCGCGCACCGGCGCCGGCGTCAGGCCTTCGGCCATGCCGAGCACGAAGATCTGGCGGTAGCGCGCTCCGAACACGGCCAGGGGCGAGTGGAGCGCGACCCCGGGGACTTCGGGAGGATCGACGGGCACGGTCAACGTCGCCAACAGGTCGTCGAGCTCGGCGAGGAACCCCTCCAGCGGAAGCGCGCCCGACTCTGCCGACAGCTCGTTCAAGCCGGCGCGCAGCTTGCGCTCCGCGCGACGGTCGATCGACAGCCGGCCCATCGCGGCCAGGCGGTCACGAACGCCGAGCGACGTCAGCGTCCGCTCGAGCTGCTCGATGAAGCCCTGCCGGCTCGCGCGCTCGGGCCAGCCCAGCACCTCGAGCTCGCCGGCCAGCGCCGTCCACTCCGACAGCCCGTGGGGGTGGGTCTTGCGCGCCTCGGCCCAACGCCCGGCGTCCAGCACCCTCGCCAGGGGGTGGGCCAGGAGCCGCGCCGACGGCTCGAAGGGGAGCGCGGAACGCAGGCACTCCGCCAGGCCCCCGAGCCACGCGCCCAGCCGCGTCTCCCGTAACCCGACCGCGTAGGAGAGCTTGACGGGCAGGCGGTACTCGTCGGCGACCGCCCGCACCAGAGGCCCGTAGAGCGCCTCGTCGCGGGCGACGAGCGCCAGCGTCTCCGGGTCCGCGCCGCAGCGGAGCAGCGCCTTGATCTCGGTGAGCACCCACCGGACCTCGTCCTCCTGATCGGCGAAGCGAAGCGCTCGAGCTCCCACTGGTAGAGACGACGGAACGCGCCCCCGTCCGCTGCCGAGCCGCGCCGTCAGCCGCTCGCCGACGGTGAGCCCAGGCGCAGGGGCCCGTTCGACGGCCCAGCCTCGAGCGGCGAGGTAAACGGCTGCCTCCTCGCTGGCGCGGAACGACGCGTCGTTCGCCAGGGGTAGCACGAACACGCTCCCGGCGCCGGCGAAGGCGTCGAGGAAGCGCAGCTCGCCCAGGCCCACGCGCGGGTACCCTGCAACGAGCACCCGCTCGGGACGCTCCACACGCCGGCTCGCCGCCCACAGCAGTTCGGCACGATCGACCAGGCTCTCGGCGCGGAGGAGCTCGCGGTATCGGTCGACGACAGTGAGAACGCGGCCCGCACGATCGGAGACGGCGGCGCCCGGTCGTCCGCCGTCGTTCGTGCCCAGCGCGTCGCCCGCCGGAGCGTCCGCACCGCGACCTGTGGCGGAGCCTGCGGCGTGCGGCATGCCGTAGCCGGCACGCAAGATCTCCCTCACAGCGGCTCCGTACTGGCGAACCGTCCCTTCCAGGTCCTCCGGATGGAGCACGTCGCGCACCGCCTGCCGCAGCAGACGACGTTCCTTGAGCTCCGAGGCCACCGCCAGGGGAGCGGCGGCGGCCCCCGAGAGCAGGTGCTTCCCGGCGATCCGTTCGATGGAGTGGACCGGACCTGTCAGCCCCAAGGCTCGAGCCGCCCGCGCATTCGGCACGAGCACGCGGGCGAAGCCGCTCACGCTGGGAAGGGCACGACGAGGGCTGACGGCGAGGACGACACGGCGACCCTCAAGACCGGCGGCACCCTGGGAGCGGCCGGCACCGGTCGTGGCTGCGTCGCTACGCATTGAGGCTCATCCGGATCCGGCTCCCGCGCTCGGCGGGCTCCACCAGGAGCTGAACGGGGATGCTCCGCTTGAGGTCGTCGACGTGGCTGATGACCCCCACCATACGGTGGTCCTCCTGCAGCCCCCGGAGGATCTCCACCACCTGCGCCAGCGTGCGCTGGTCGAGACTGCCGAAGCCCTCGTCGACGAACAGCGCGCCGAGTTCGGAGCCTCCGCTCTGCTGCTGCGCGATCTCGCTCAGGGCCAGCGCCAGCGACAGGCTCGCCATGAACCCCTCGCCCCCGGAGAGCGTGCGGACCTCCCGCATCTCCCCGCCGCTGGCGTGGTCGCTGACGTCGAGCTCCAGACCGCGGGAGCTGGCGCTCTCGTCCATGCGCAGGTGCAACGAGTAGCGACCGCCCGTCATGTGGTGGAGGTGGTGGTTGGCGGTCTGCAGCACCTGGTGGAAGATCGACTGCAGCACGAACGTCTCGAAGTCGACGCGGGCGCGGCCGGTGAGCTGACCGTTGGCCGTGTCGGAGAGGCGCCTGGCGGCCGTTGCCCGCTCGCGCAGCTCGGCCTGCTCGCGCCCGATCGCCTGGAAGCGGGTCCAGGCCTTGGTCAGCTCGCTGCTGCGCTTCCACGCCTCCGTCCAGCCTTGCTCGGACTCCCCGAAGGCCGTCTCGGCCTGCTCGTAGGCGGCGGTGAGAACATCCAGATCGGGTCGTACCTTGCCTTCGAGCTTCGCGGCCAGCTCGGTGAGGCGATGGCCCACCGTGGCCACCTCCTGGTCGTGGTCCTTCACCTGCTCGATCAGCCCTTCGAGGTCGTCCTCCGGCAGCGCGGCGGCCTCGACCTCGTCGCGGTCGGCGAACCCCTCTCGAGCGAGCTTCTGGGCGAAGGCCTGCCGGAGCCGTTCGAGCGCCTCGTCGGCCGTCGTCGCCTGGCCTTCCAACGTCCTCACTTGCGCCGAGGCGATCTTCTGAGCCTCAAGGGCTCGACGGGTCCTCTCCGCCGCGCCGTCGAACCGCTCCTTCAACGCGCGGTGCTCCGCCTCGGCGCCGGACAGAGCCTCCATGAACGCGACCGGATCCCGGTGCTCCTCGGCCAGACCTTGGAGCACAGCGTCGATCGCCGCCTCGGCCGCCCGAAGCTCGCCCCGTGCTCCCTCGGCCGCCCGGTACGCATCGGCGAGCGCTCCGCGCCGCTTCGGGAGGTCCTCGTTCAGCTTCTCGACCTCGGTATCGATGGCCTCGACCCGTTTCGCTGCGCCTTCGCGCTCGACGCGTTCCTCCTCCGCGGCCAGCCTGGCGGCCTCGACGGCGTGGCGCTCCGGGACGGTCTCCTCCCAACCCCGCTGCGCCGCAACCTTCTGCAACGAGGCCTGCAGCGACCGCGCCTTCTCCTTGTGCACCTCGACAGCAGCCGCCGAGGCGCCGAAGGTCTCGAACGCTTGCTCCAACGCTTCGATGCCTCCGTCGGCCGCGGCCGGGCTCGGGTGGTGCACGTTGCCGCACACCGGACAGGGCTCGCCCTCGACCAGCGCGTCGGCAAGAAGACCCGGCGCATGCTCACGCACGGCCTGGGTGAAGCTCGCCAGCGAGTCCGCTCCGGTCTGGAGGTCGCGAAGC
>CAZTTB010000061.1:9811-12112 GCA_964616005.1 uncultured bacterium
TTCTGCGCCACGCTGTCGACCTGCGGCTTCAGCGCCTTGAGGCTCTGATAGCGCTGCTCGGCCCCGTCGAGATCGCCGCGGCGCTCCTCGAGCTGCCCTTGTTCCGCCTGCGCGGCCTCGGCCTCGTGCCCGGCGACCTCGAGTGCCTCACGAGCCTGCGCCACCTGCTCCGCGAGGCTCGCGGCCTCGTCGCGTTTGTCCTCGAGATGCTTCAGGTCGCCCGCCAGCCTCGCCGCCCGCTGGGCGCGTGCGACCTGTCCACGCCAAGCGTCGACCTCGCTCGCCTTCGCCTCGAGCTCCTCACGCCGCGTGCGTTGGCGACTCAGCTCATCGAAGTCGCCAGCCAGATTCTCGCCATCCGCCTTCGCCTTGAACGCCGCATCACGCGCCTTGCCGGCCGCGTTCTTGTTCTCCTCGGCGACCTTCTCTTCGGAGGCGGCCCTGTCGACGAGCTCCGCGAAGGCGTCGGCGTTCTGAGCCTCGGTGCCCTCGAGCAGGGCCGTCCGCTCCTTCTCCTTCGCTTCGATGGCACGGCCCAGCTCGGCCGACATCGCCTTGAGCCGTTCGGCCAGCCGCGCGAAGCGCCGCGTCTGGAAGATCGTGGCCAGGATGGATCGCCGCGCCTTGTGGTCGGTCACCACTCTGCGGAAGGCCCCCTGCGGCAGCACCACGGTCTGCCGGAACTGGTCCACGTCGCAGCGCAGCATCTCCTGGACGGCCGCCGTCACGTCCGTGGCCTTGGCCGCGAGCACCTCGCCGCTATCGAGCTCCTCGAGGCTGCCCTCGGTCTGCTCCTTCCGCGTCCCCTCGCCGCGCTTCTTCGCCCGCTCCTGGGTCGGGAACCGGGTGACGCGGAAGCGCTTGCCGAGGTGCTCGAACTCGAACACCACCTCGGTGCGCGGCCAGTCCTGCGGGTCCTCGATCGCCGCCTGCTTCAGGGTGCTCACGAAGTCCGTACCGTCGCGCTCACCGCCGCTGGTCGTACCGAACAACGCGAAACAGATCGCGTCCAGCACGCTGCTCTTGCCCGAACCCGTGGGGCCGTGGATGAGGAAGAGGCCATGCTCCCCCAACGCCGCGAAGTCCACTGTCTGCTCGTCCAGAAAGGGCCCGAACCCCGTCACCTCGAGCTTCAGGGGCCTCACGCTTCCGCTCCCTCAGGCTCGTCCAGCGCCTCCACCAGGAGCGCCTCCTCCAGCTCACCCATGTCCTGCTCGAACACGTGCCGGTAGAACTGTCGGAAGGCGTCCTCAACCCGCAAGGTCTTGTAGTCCCCCTCCAGCTTGGGGGCGCGGCTCCGCACCTCGATCGCCGGCTGCTCCAGCAGGGCGTTCGGATACCACTCGCGCAACCGCGCCAAGGCATGCGGGATGGGGTCGCGATCCGTCACCTTCACCAGGGTGTAGTGCCCGCGCTCGGCCTCGTCCAGAGCCCGCGCCCCGTCCACGACCTCCCCGAACGAAAGGCCGTCGATGACACGCACCTCACGGTGCACCTCGATCGGGACCTGCTCGCACGACGTGCATCGACCGTCCTCCGCGAGCTCCACCAGCGTCACCGACTTCTCCGCCCCCGCCTCGCTGAACGAGTACGGATACGGCGAACCGCTGTAGCGGACCTCGCCCGACGAGCCCAGCTTGCGCGCCCCATGGATGTGCCCCAACGCCACGTACGCGAAGCCCTCGAACGCGCTCACCGGCACCCCGCCGGCGCCCCCCACCTGGATGGCGTCCTCGCCTTCGGGCTCCTCCGTGCCCTCCACGAAGGCATGCCCCACCAGGACGGCGGGGACGCCCGGCGAACGGGCCTCCCGCACGCGCCCGAGCACCCACCCCATCGCCCCGGCGTAGTCGAAGGCGTCGAGACCGGGGGACGCGTCGCGGAACGCCGCGTTCACGTGCACCGGCTTGTGGAACGGCACGCCGAACAGATCGACGTCCGCGATCCGCACGGGCTCGGCACTCGCTGCGAGCGTGTGCACGATGTGCAACCCCGCCCGCTTCGCCAAGCCCGCGTGCAGCGAGATGCGCTCGGCATGGTCGTGATTGCCGGGGATGACGACCATCGGAACGCCCAGCTCCCCCACGATCCGCTCGACCGTCACCTCCCACAGCTCGAGTGCCGCCACCTGCGGGACGTGCGTGTCGAACACGTCGCCCGCAAGAATGAGTGCGTCGGGCCGGGCCTCCACGACGAGGTCGCCGATGCGTGCCAGCGCCTCCTCTTGCTGGGCGATCAACGAGAAGTCGTGAAGGCGCTTACCCAGGTGCCAGTCGGCGGTGTGGATGAACCTCACGCGAT
>CAZTTB010000062.1:0-12106 GCA_964616005.1 uncultured bacterium
CGTCCGGTTGGCGCTCGAGGATGGTCGTGAACTTGCCATCGACGTGGGACACGGTCCCTCCGCCTTCGTGGAGTTGGGCGCAGTTGGTGGACACTTTCCTGCTTGAGGTTCGACCTCAGAAAGGACACAGTGTCTCATGCATCGAAAGCGTTCCAACGCCCCGTACCCGATGGACTTCAAGATCGAGGCGGTCCGGCTACTTCGGGAGAGCGGCAAGAGCCTCAAGGAGGTCGCCGAGGATCTCGGCGTCAGCACTAACTCGCTGCGGGAGCGGCTCGACGACCCGCGGCTCGCAGACGCGGCGGCCGACGTGCCAAGCTGAACGAGGAGCCGGTTCGTTCGCGTGGCGGCGGGCGCCCTAGGAGCCGTCCTCGTAGCGCCTCAAGACCGTGCTGAACAAAGCCACGTACGCGAACTGGAAGGCCGAGGCGATGAAGAACGGTAGGTCGAGGAACCCGAGCCCGATCAGCCAGCCGGCAACGGCCGCGCCGACCGCCGACGGCAGGCGGAACGACAGGGCGTTGAGGCTTCCCGCCAGGCCCCGACGCGCGTCCCGTACCAGCGCCATGCTGAACGCCTGGCGGGTACCGGCGGTGCCGCGATTGAGGATGGAGCGGACGGCGTAGATCCCGGCCGCCCAGCCGTACGAGGGCATGAGGGGCATGGCCACGAGGAGGAGCACGCCGACCGTCCGGGGCCCGACGATGGAGCGCACCACGCCCACTCGGGCACCCATCTCGCCGGTCACCAACGCGGACACGGCGGTCAGCAGGAACGTGAGCGCATAGACCGAGCCGATGGCCTCCGGCCCCACCCCGAAGCGCACCGCGAACCAATAGGGCAGCAGGGGGCCGATCAGCCCGATGCCGACAGCGTTGACGGAGTTCACCATGGTCAACAAGGCGAGCGCCACGTTCTCGCGGCGCGTCACGCCGGCCGACTGCGCCGGGCCGCGACCGTCGCGTGCCGTCCCCTTCGTCGGGACGCCGTCGTCGGAGGCGTACGCGGGTCCCGTCTGCCGGGCGGACGCGTCGCCGGCCGAGCGCGCCTCGCGCAATGCCGGCTCGCGCAAGCGCGCGATCATCCAGGTCGTCACCAAGGCGACCACCAGATTGAGGACGAACAGCGGCTCGTAGGCGGCCGGACCGTCCAGGTAGCGCTCGAACAGCGGCACGGCCGACCCGATGAGCGTTCCCAGTCCCATGCCCAGGAACCCCAGCGCGGCGTTGAGGCTGAACGTCTGGCTGCGCGCTGCGGGGGACACGCTGGCCGCCAGCCACGCCTGCTCGACGGGCGCGAAGGGGCCTGCCGCCCCGTTGGCGCCGCGGCCGTACCCGAGCAGCACCGCGGTCAGCACCAGCACCCAGGAATGCGGTGACAGCACCACCGCCAGCGCGCCGAGCGCGGAGGCGAGCTGGTATCCCATCAGGAACGGTCTGCGGCCGAAACGGTCGCTCAGGATGCCGGCAGCGAGGAGCAGGGCAGCGCCCACCACACCGGTCGCGCCGAGCAGGAGGCCGATGGCCGCGGCGCTCCAACCCAGCGCCTTGAGGTAGAGAACGAAGTCGACCACCAGGGCCCCTTGCGCCATGCTCCGCAGGAAGCGCGCGGACATCAGGCCCCGCGCCACGGGGTCGAGGCGGCGCCACCCTTGGGGCGTGAATGGGGGCGCGCTGGTGCTCGTGTCCATCAGGCGCGCTCGTGCCGCCCGACGACCGTCTCGGGACCGCGGACCAGGGAGGTGAACACACCGACGGCGGCGATGGCGGCGCTCGCCACGAAGGCGGCACGGAACGCCACGGAGAAGCTCTGCTGCAGTGCGGCGATGCCGGCACCGCCGTCACCCGGGTGCGCGGTCGCCAACGCCTGGAGCTGAGCGCCGGCGGCGGCGCCGCCCAAGGCGATGAAGATCGCACCGGAGAGCGCCACGCTGACGCTCTGGCCCACCACTCGGCCGGTGGCCAGCATGCCGGCTGCGACACCCTGGCGGTGACGCGGCGCGGCACCCATCAGCGCGCTGTTGTTCGGCGATTGGAACAGACCCTGACCGATACCGGTCAGGATCAGCGTCGCGATGACGCGCCACAGCGGCGTCGTGGCCGTGAGCGTAGCGATCAGGAGGAGTCCGGCGCAGGCGATGGCGAGGCCCACCGACGCCAGCCAACGAGTGCCGATACGGTCGGCGAGCGAGCCGCTGAAGGGCGCGATGCAGGCGATGGTGAGGGGAAGCGGGGTGAGCAGCAGGCCCGCCTTCAGCGTCGTGAAGTTGCGGAGCTCCTCCAGGTAGAAGGGCAGCAGGAAGCTCACCGTGAACAACGCCAGGAAGCTCAGCACCAGGCTGACGTTGGCCGCGGCGAACAGGCGGTTTCGGAGAAGTGCCAGGTCGAGGATGGGGTCGGTCAGTCGGCGCTCCACGTAGACCAGCGCGATCACGGCCACCAGGCCGAGCGCCAGTGTCGTCAGCAGCGCCGGCGAGCCCCACCCCCATGCCTCTGCGAACGACAGCCCGACCGTGATCCCGCCGAGGCCGAGCGCCAGCAGAACAGCGCCGGCCGGGTCGAACCGGCCGCGGCCCGGAGGCGTGCGGCGGCGCAGGAGCCTCAGGGTGGCCACGATCCCGACGAGGCCGATCGGCACATTGACGAAGAAGATTGCGCGCCAGGTGAAGGCGTGGGTCAGCAAGCCGCCCAGCGTCGGTCCGGTGCTCACGCCCAGTGCCACGATCACGGCGTTCAACCCCAACGCGCGACCTCGCTCCTGGGGTGGGAAGGCGACCGTCAGCATGGCGGGGCTGATCGCCATCAGGAAGGCGCCGCCCACACCCTGGAAGGCCCTGAAGCCCACGAGCGCTTCGAGCGACGGCGCGGCGCCGCACAGGGCGGAGCCGACGGTGAAGGTCGCGAGGCCCGCCACCCAGATCGGCTTGTGCCCTACCATGTCGGCCACGCGCCCGGTCGTCAGGAGCAGGGTGGCGACGGCGAGCAGATAGGCGATGACCACCCACTCGATGACGCCGTTGAGGGACACCCCGAAATGGTGCGCGATGGCAGGCAGGCTTATGTTGACGATGGAGGCGTCGAGCGTGGCCATGAAGACGCCGATACCCACGATGGTCAGCGTGACCCACTTGCCCGTAGGCTGCGTGCCCGGCGGCGGATCAGCCTGGCGCGGCACGATACGGACAGCGGACACCTGGGGCGGATCGTCGTTGTTCTCGATCGGGGTGCGCTCCTTGGGGGCCTTCTGCGGGATCCAGGGATCCCACGGGCGATGGTACCGGTTCCACCTGGAACCAACAAGCGGAGTGCGCCACCATCTCGGTCGAATCGGTTGATGGAACGACCCGTCGGTCCGCCTCGGGGTCGCCGCGGAAGACGGCGACTACGCGGCGACGCCGGGCCGCCCCACCGGGCCGTACTCGCGGTAGCTCGTTGCCTGGCGCTCGTTTACAGTGGACGGGAAGATCGACGGTCCACAGGACCATGGAGGTCGTCGTGCTCAAGGAGTTCCGGGAGTTCATCAGCCGTGGCAACGTGCTGGACCTGGCGGTCGCCGTCATCATCGGTGCTGCCTTCGGAGCCATCACCACATCCCTCGTCAACCAGGTGATCATGCCGGTGATCGGCCTGGTCCTCGGCGGGGTCGACTTCAGCAACCTGGGCATCATCCTGAAGGGTGCCGGGACCTATGCCTCGGTCAAGGATGCGGTGGCCGCCGGCGCTCCCGTCATCCAGTACGGTGCCTTCCTGAACACCGTCATCAACTTCCTGATCATCGCCTTCGTGCTCTTCATGGTCATCCGCTCGTTCAACGAGGTGAAGCGTCGATCGGAGAAGCGCGCGGAGCCGTCCGAGCCCGTCGAGCCTCCGCCTCCGCCCGCGGAGGAGCGGTTGCTGACCGAGATCCGTGATCTGCTGGCGCGCGAACGGGGGGCGGGCAGCGCCTGACGTCGATCGCCGCATGGAAGCGGTGCGTACGGTGCGCGTCGCGCTCGTGTGGCACGCCGTGCGGGAGCCGCGCCTGACCTCGTGGTTCAGACCGACAGCCGGTGTGCGGCGTCGACCTCGTCGGGGCCGCGCACTACGAACCCCAGGTCGCGCAGCAGGCCGTCGTTGAGGCCGTAGATCCAGGCGCGGACGGTCAGCGCCTGTCCGCGCGCCCACGCGTCCTGCACGATGCTGGTGGTGCAGACGTTGCGGGTCTGCTCGATGGCGTTGAGCTCGGCCAGCCGCTCGGCCCGGGAGGCGGCGTCGGGCGCGGCCGCGAGCACGTGCTCGTGCTTGGCCGCGACGTCCTTGATGAGGCGCAGCCAATTGTCGATGAGGCCATGCCGCTGCTGGTCGAGTGCGGCATTCACGCCGCCGCAGCCGTAGTGACCGCACACGATGACGTGCTCCACCTTCAGCACCGACACCGCGTACTCCAGCACCGTGAGGGCGTTGAGGTCGGTGTGGGAGAAGACGTTGGCGATGTTGCGGTGGACGAACACCTCGCCGGGATCGAGGCCGGCGATGACGTTCGCCGGCACGCGCGAGTCGGCGCAGCCGATCCACAGGTAACGGGGCTCTTGCTGGGCGGCGAGCCGTGGGAAGTAGCCGGCGTCCTGGTGCGCCATGCTCCCGGCCCAGGCGCGGTTGCGTTCGAGCAGCTCGGACGGGTCGCTCACGCTCCGATGATACGCGGCGTCAGCCCGCGCTGCCACGTCGGGGTCCGCGGGCGAAGCCGCCGGTACAGGCCGGGACAGGCGGCGGGAGGGGGTGGTACGCACCAATCGGCCAAAATGCGCACAAACGAGCATGGATTGACAAAACCACGCAACCTTGTCCATAATCGCTCCCATACGACGCTGAGGAACGGGATGGCGATGGAACTGAGGCCGGAGAGGCTCGAGCGCATCGTGCAGCTTCTCAACAAGCGTGGCGGAGCCCGAACGCACGAGCTCGCCGATGAACTAGGTGTCTCTGCGGCAACGGTCCGCCGCGACCTCGAGGAGCTCGCCGCACGCGGGGCCGTCGACCGCACGCACGGCGGCGCGGTGATTCTGCACGGCGGTACGGCCAAGGAGGCCCCCTACGAGGAGAAGACCCAGCGCATGCAAGCAGAGAAGGCACGCATTGCGCAGTGCGCCGCGGGGCTCGTGCCCGATGGTGCGACGATCGTCCTCGACTCGGGGACGACGGTGCTCGAGCTGGCGAGACGTTTGGCGGGCCGGCCCATCACCGCAATCGCTCTCGACCTGCCCTCGGCGTCCGCTCTGGCCGCTGAGGAAGGCGCCGAGGTCTGGACGCCGGGCGGACGCGTCCGTAACGGCCTGTTCAGCCTGGTCGGTCCCTGGGCCGAGCAGACGCTCCGCTCCCTGTCCGTCGACCTGTTCTTCATGGGAGCCGACGCCATCGACCGTGTCGGCATCTCCAACAGCACCGTGGAGGAGGCCGAAGTGAAGCGCCTGGCGCTGGCCGCGGCGAGGACCACCGTGCTGCTGGCCGACAGCACCAAGTTCGACCGGCGCTCGTTCGCCCGCGTGTGCCGCCTCGAAGAGATCTCGATACTCGTCACCGACGAAGCGTCCCGGGAGTCGGTCGGCGATCTCGACGACGATTCGCTACGGATCGAGTTCGTATAGATGCCGTACTTGGAGGCCCGAATGAGCCAGCCCGAAACGAGTCAACGTTCCGACGCAGCGCGCCCCGGTGGGCTCGAGCGCCTCTTCGGAGTGATCAAGCCCGTCATTGCGATGGTGCACATCGGCGCGCTGCCCGGAACGCCGCGCTACGACGCCTCCCAAGGGATGGAGGGGATCGTGCGCGCGGCGCGGGCTGATCTGCTCGCGCTGCAGGAAGCCGGTGTGGACGCGGTGATGTTCGGAAACGAGAACGACCGGCCGTACCAGCTGGAGGTGGACGCCGCCTCGACCGCCGGCATGGCCTACGTGATCGGGCGCCTGCGTGGGGACATCGGTGTCCCTTTCGGGGTGGACGTCCTGTGGGACCCGGTGAGCACGATCGGCCTAGCGGCCGCCACCGGCGCGGTCTTCGCGCGCGAGATCTTCACCGGCGTCTACGGTTCGGACATGGGGCTGTGGCAGGGCAACGCCGGCGCGGCCCTTCGCTATCGCCGCCAGGTGGCGCGCGATGACCTCTTCCTGCTCTTCAACGTCACCGCGGAGTTCGCCTCGCCGCTGGACCATCGGAGCGTTGCGGAGCGTGCCAGGAGCGCTGTGTTCTCGAGCCTCGCGGACGCCATCCTGGTGTCCGGTCCGATGACCGGGCAAGCGGCCCCCCTCGAGCACATCGGCAGCGCCAAGCAGCAGCTCGGGGAGGTGCCCGTCTTGGCGAACACCGGCGTGCGCCACGACAACGTCGCGCAGATCTTGGAGCTCGCCGACGGCTGCGTGGTGGGGACCTCCCTGAAGGTTGACGGCGACACCTGGAACCCGGTCGACCCCGAGCGGGCCGCCCGCTTCATGGACATCGTCCGCGGCGTCCGGGGGACCTGATCGTGATCGTGGGCGTCGACGTAGGGACGACCGCCGTCAAGGGCATCCTGCTCGATGACGACGCCCGCGTGCTGGCCGTGACGGAGCACGGCCACGATCTCAGCAACCCGCATCCGACATGGGCCGAGGAGGACCCGGAGGACTGGTGGGCCGGCGCGGTCGCCGTGCTCCAGACCCTCCTCGACGGTAGGGAGGCGTCGGCGGTCCGTGCCGTGGGCGTTTCCGGCATGGTACCGGCCGTCATCGGCCTCGATGATGGTGGCCGACCCGTACGGCCGTCGATCCAGCAGAACGATGCCCGCGCGCACGACGAGGTCCGGTGGTTCGCCGAGCGATTCGACGAAGACGCGCTGTTCGCTCGCACGGGAGCCACCTGGAACCAGCAGCTCGTCGCGCCGAAGCTCCTGTGGCTGAGGCGGCACGAGCCGGAGGCTTGGTCGAGGGTCCGGCGCATCACCGGATCGTACGAGTACATCACCGAGCGCCTGGGAGCTGAGCCGTACATGGAGTCCAACTGGGCCATCGAATCCGGCCTGTGGGACGTCGCCGGTGGCAGCTGGATCGAGGAGATCCTGGAAGCCGCCGGCGCCTCCGCGCAGCAACTGCGCGACGTGAGACGGCCGAACGACATTGTGGGCCACGTGGGCACATCGGCGAGCGAGGCGACGGGGCTGGCGATGGGCACCCCGCTGATCGCGGGGAGCGCCGACCATATCGCGGCGGCCTTCGCCGCGGGGCTCCAGCATCCCGGCGACGTCGTGATGAAGTTCGGTGGTGCCGGGGACTTCCTTTACGCGACGGACACGTTCGAGCCCGTTCGGGAGCTCTTCATCGACTACCACGACGTGCCCGGGCGGTTCGTCGTGAACGGCTGCATGGCGTCCTCGGGATCTTTGGTCAAGTGGTTCCAGAGTCGCTTCGCGCCCGAGCACAGTTTCCACGACCTGGACCTGATGGCGAGGGAGCTGGAGCCTGGCGCGGACGGCCTGCTGTTGCTCCCCTACTTCCTGGGAGAGAAGACGCCCATCCACGATCCGTTGGCACGGGGCACGATCGTCGGGCTCACGCTCTCCCACGGCCCGGCGCACGTGCATCGCGCCGTCCTCGAGGGCGTGGCGTTCGCATTCCGCCACCACGTCGAGGTTCTCGAGCAGGCCGGCTACCCCATCGGCCGCATCACCATGATGGACGGAGGGGCCCGCAGCGAGGTATGGCGGTCGATCCTGGCGGCCGTGCTCGACCGTGACGTTATCCACCTGCGTAGCGGCGAGAGTGGGAGTGCGCTCGGCGTCGCGCTGCTTGCGGGGGTGTCCGCGGGAAGCTGGACGTGGGGGGACGTACCGGGCTTCGTGCGCGAAGAGGGGATCACCACACCCGACGGCCCGGCCTCGCGCCGCTACCGGGAGCTGTACGTCGTCTACCGGGAGCTCTATCAGCGACTCAGAAGCTTCTATCCGGAACTCTTGGAGGCTGCTCGTGCATGACATGAAGACCGCGTTCGTGACCGGCGGCGGGTCGGGCATCGGGAGGGTGATCGTCCGTAGGCTCCACGCCGATGACTTCAAGGTATGGATCGCCGATCTAGACGACGAGCGGGCGCGCGCCGTGGTCGATGAGATCGGGGACGGGGCGCGCCTCCGTGCGCTGCGCTGCGACGTGACCGACCGGTCGAGTGTCGAGGCCGCCGTCGATGCGGCTTACCGGGAGGACGGTCGCATCGATGTCCTCTCGGCCAACGCCGGGGTGTCGTCGATGCGAGCTTTCCTCGAGCTGACCGACGAGGACTGGGACCGCAACTTCGCCGTGAACACGAAGGGGGTCTTCCTGACCATGCAGTGTGCGGCGAGACGGATGGTCCGTCAGGAGCGACTGCCGGGAGAACGGCACCGCGGCAAGATCGTGGCGACGGCCTCCATGGCGGCTCGGCAGGGCGCGCCCTTCCTGGCGCACTACTCGGCGTCCAAGTTCGCCGTGACCGGCCTCGTCCACGCTGCAGCGAAGGAACTGGCGCCGCAGGGCGTGACGGTCAACGCTGTCAACCCGGGCTTCGTGCGCACTGCGATGCAGGAGCGTGAGGTCGGCTGGGAAGCTGCCTTGAGGGGCATCACGCCGGACGAGGTGGTCGCCGATTACATCAGGCAGACGCCCCTCGGCCGCTTGGAGGAGCCCGACGACGTGGCTGCCGTGGTGTCGTTCCTGGCCGGGGCCGACGCCGACTTCCTGACCGGCGAATCGGTCGAGGTCAACGGCGGAGCGTTCATCTTCTGATCGCGCCCCGAAGGCGACTTGCGACGCAGGCTTCGGCGAGGAGGCAGGAACCGTGCAAGCACAGCGATCGGTGACACCGCGCCGGACCATCCGGTGGGGCAAGATCTTCGCCCACCTCGCGCTGGCGTTGTTTTCGCTGTACATCCTGCTGCCCCTGCTCTGGGTGCTCCGAACCAGCCTCGTGCCCGAGGCGCGTGCCTACAGCGCCACCCTCTTCCCGGCCTTCACCTTCGGCAACTACCTGCGACTGTTCGAGTACCACGACTTCGGGCGCACCTACCTGAACAGCTTCCTGGCGGCCGGCGGCTCCACGGCGTTCGGAGTCCCCATCGCCGCCATGACGGGCTATGCCTTCGCACGGTTCCGGACCGGAGGTCAGGCCGCGCGTTTCATGGTGCTGGCGACCCAGATGCTGCCGCCGGTGGCCCTGGTGCTGCCGATCTTCACCATCTTCCGGGCGATCGGCCTGACCAACTCCATCGTCGGTATCGGCCTGGCCTACGTCGGGCTGAACTTCCCGTTCATGACGTGGATCCTGATGGGGTTCTTCGAGGGCGTGCCGGTGGAGCTGGAGTGGGCGGGCATGGTCGACGGTGCCACACGCTGGAACGCGTTCTGGAGGATCGTCGTGCCCGTCGCCGCCCCGGGCATCGCTGCGGCCGCGGTTCTCGGCTTCATCTTGGCCTGGAACGAGTTCCTATTCGCACTCATCCTGAGTGGCCCCTCGACGGCCACGATCCCCGTGACGCTGGCGGGGCTGCAATCGCAGAACGGTGTCCTCATCGCCGAGATCTCTGCCGGAGTCATCCTCGGCATCCTTCCGCTGGTCGTGGCGTCTCGGTTCATCCAACGCTATCTCGTCCGCGGCCTGACCTTCGGCGCGGTCAAGTAGGGAGGTGTCAGACAGCTCGATCGTGAAGTCCGGCGCACGCATCCACCCACATACCCCACGAGGTATCGACAAGGAGACGGACATGCAGAAGAAGGGGAGAGCCTGGTTGGCGACCTTGGTCGCCGTCGCGTTCGCCATGATGTTCGTGGTCTCGAACGCCAGCGCGCAAGGTGCCACGCTTCACATCCTCATGGAGGATGTACCGGAGACGCACATCATCGAGAACCTGTTGCCTGAGTTCGAGCAGCAGACGGGGATCAAGGTCGACATCCAGAAGTTGGTGTACTCGGAGATGCACGACAAGCTCGTGACGCAGCTCGTGGCGTCGTCGAGCTACTACAACGTCCTCGAAGTCGACTTCCTGTGGGCCGGCGAGTTCCCCGCGGCCGGATGGTTGGAGCCACTCCAGCCTTACGTCGACAAGACGAGCTTCGACCTCAAGCCCTTCATCCCGTCGATGCTGGATCTGGTGGGGAACTTCGACAAGAAGCTCTACATGATCCCCATGTACAACTACTCGATGGGCATCATCTACCGTAAGGACCTCCTCGCGGATCCCGCGCTCCAGAGCGCCTATCAGGCCCAGTTCAACAGCAAGCTCGAGCTCCCCACGACGCTCAAGGACTACGTGCAGGTCAGCAAGTTCATGAATGCCCATGGCGGTGTCGCCGGGGCGGCCATGCAGGGACAGCGCGGCGACCCCAACAGCATGGAGTTCTCGAACTACCTGTTCGCCGCCGGTGGCCACTACCTGGACGCCAACGGCAAGGTGAGCCTCGACTCTGCGGCGGCGCTCGACGCCCTCAACCTCTACGTCGACAACATCCAGAACGCTTCCCAGAAGGGCGCTCTGTCGGCGACCCTCGACGACACCTTCCAGCTCATGTGTCAGGGCAAGGCCTGGAGCATGGTGACGTACTGGTGGATGCTCCCGCAGCTCGACAATGCCTCGTCCTGCCCCAATGTGGCCGGC
Source organism: uncultured bacterium (assembly GCA_964616005.1). Lineage (GTDB taxonomy): Bacteria > Deinococcota > Deinococci > Deinococcales > Trueperaceae > JASBRS01. The sequence continues at coordinate 10,630 of CAZTTB010000062.1, forward strand.
AAGGTGTCGCTGGGCGTCATGCCAGGTGGGCACGGTGAGAGCGGCGGCTGGGGTTGGGCCATCCCGCACAACGAGAGCCCGCAGCTCAAGGATGCGGCCTGGAAGTTCATCAGCTGGGTCCAGTCGAAGAAGGTTGCCGTCGAGCGCGCCCTTCAGGGCCACGCACCGGTGCGCAGCGACGTGTTCGAGGATCCGTCAGTCCTGGCCAAGTACCCCTACTACAAGCAGGCCGAGGCGGTCGTCCAGAGCGGTGAGGCCTTCCCCGTCTTCACCTACTCGGCTCAGTACGAGGACGTTCTCGGTCGCCAGCTCTCGCTCGCAGCCGCTAACCAGGCGAAGCCCGCCGACGCCCTCAAGGCCGCTTCCGACGGCCTCCAGCAGCTCCTGACCAAGGCCCAGAAGCAGTAGGTCCTCTTGGCGCACGCTCCGCAGACTCCGGGGAACGGCACGAGCCGTTCCCCGGAGCGCGGCTCGCACAACGAACGGACGTGAGATGGTCCAGCGCACCACGACAGCGAGCGCACGCACAAGGCGCCTGAGCGCGAGGGCTCGGCTCTCGGGATGGGGTTTCGCGGCTCCCGGGTTGAGCCTGCTCCTGTTGGTCGTGGCCGTACCCCTGGTGCTGGCGATCGCGCTGGCTTTCTCCAGCTACACCTTCCTGCACACGAACCTGCTCCCGTTCACCGGCCTGGCGAACATCAAGGAGAGCGTCAACGACCCCTACTTCTGGCACTCCCTGTGGTTGACCGTGGGGTACTCCGCCGTCACCGTCACCGGGGAGATCGCCTTGGGGATGGGGATCGCCCTGCTGCTCAACCAGGACCTGCGGATGAAGGGCGTCTATTACGCGATCCTGACGATCCCTATGGCGATGTCTCCGGTGAGCGTGGCGCTGATCTGGCACATGTTGCTGCAGCCCAATCTGGGGATCGTGAACCATGTGCTGGGGACGCTGGGCCTCCCCCAGCCCGACTGGCTCGGGTCTACCACGCTGGCGTTCTGGAGCGTCGTGCTGGTCGATATCTGGCAGCAGGTGTCCTTCGTCGTTCTGATCCTCACCGCCGGCTTGTCGGCACTGCCCACCGAACCCTACGAGGCGGCGGCGATCGACGGCGCGTCCACCCCGCAGCGCTTCCTCTATCTGACGCTCCCGCTGATCCGTCCCGTGGCCGCCGTCGCCGTGATCATCCAGTTGATCAACGAGTTCCGTGCCTACGACCTGTTCTACGTGTTGACCAAGGGGGGGCCGGGGATCGCGACGGACGTGCTGAGCTACTTCGTCTATCGCAAGGCCTTCCTGGGACTCAACATCAACGAGGCATCGGCGGCGTCGTTCGGGCTCCTGATCGTGGTGCTGATCCTGACGATCGCGTTCTACGCGCTCATCTCGCGACGCTCCAACTGACCCCTGAACGCTAGCCCGCGCTGTCGCTCTTGCCGATCGTGCCGCCGCGAGCACGGTGGCCCTGCCCTACCA
>CAZTTB010000063.1:0-11769 GCA_964616005.1 uncultured bacterium
TGGTGCTGCCACCCGTGGTGCCACCGCCGGTCGTGCTGCCGCCGGTCGTGCTGCCACCGGTCGTGCTGCCGCCGGTGGTGGTACCGCCGGAGGTTCCTGCGCCGTTGCCACCGGCCGGCGCTGCGCCCGAGGGCTGCGGCGGGGTCGGAAGGAGGTTCGGGAACGTCTGGACGCCCGAGCTCTTGACCAGCGCCTGCACCTGCTGGTTGGCGTGCTCCTGACGGAGCTTCGACTCGACGTCGCTCTTGACCTGGTCGAACGGCTTGGTCGTGGCCTGGGTGTGCTTGGTGACCAGGATCACGTGGTAGCCGTACTGGGTCTTGACCGGTCCCACGACCTTGCCGACCTGCGCCTTGAAGGCCGCGTCGGCGAAGGGCTGGACCATCTGGTTCTTGCCGAAGCAACCGAGGTCGCCGCCCTTGGAAGCGCTCGGCCCGGTGCTCTTGGCCTTGGCCTCCGTGGCGAAGTCGGCGCCGCCGGCGAGGTCCTTCATCACCGCCTGGGCATCGGCCTCGGTCTTCAGCAGGATGTGGCTGGCGCAGACCTGCTCGGGCGTCGTGTAGTCCGCCTTGTGCGCCTGGTAGTAGCCCTTGAGCTGAGCGTCGGTCACCGTGACGGCGTCCTTGAGCTTCTGCATCTCCTGGTTGATCAGGTCGGACTCACCGATCAGCTGGACGAGCTGGGCCTTGTCCTTGAAGCCGGCCTGATCGAGCAGATCCTGCAGCTTCTTGCCCTTGGGAACGTTCCCCTCGATCTGCGTCAGCACCGAGTCGACGTGCTTCTGGTCGACCTTCAGCCCGTCCTTCTTGGCCTTGTCGAGCAGCACGATCTCGGTCGCCCGCTGCTGCAGGTACTGCGGCTGGTACACCGCGAGCTGCTGACGGAGCTGCGGGGTCATCGGCATGCCCTGCTGGGCCGCCAGGCTGCGGATGGCGATGTCGAAACGAGCCTCGAAGTCGCTCAAGGTCTCGGTCTGGTCACCGAGCCGGATCACCACCGGGTCCTTGCCGGAGGCGCCGGTCGCAGTCGTGCTCTGGGACGTGCTCTGGTTGGTGCTCTGGGCGCTCGCGAGCCCCGCCACCACGGCAAGAGCCAGCAGTGACGGCAACACGCGGCGGAGCCGCTTGGGGAATCGAGTCATGGCCGCAAGCCTACCACCCCGTCACGGACCGGGCCGTGGGGTGGAAGCACGGTTGCTACGCAGCGCACGGCGGCTCTCGGCCCGCGGCCGGAAGGAGGCTCAGGCGGCGGCCGCCTTGTTACGCCGTTTGCCCTTGCGCTCGCCCTCCCTGGGAGCGGTCTCGGAAGTCGTCTCGGGCCCCGCATCGGCGGCGCTTCCGGGGGCGGTCCCGGAGCCGTTCCCGGGATCCTCTCCGGAGACGTCCCCAGCGGGGCCCCCCGGCACAGGGGCCGCTCCCGGGGCGTACCCCTCGAGCCTGCGGTAGAGCGCCTTCTGCTCCGCCGTCGGCCTCTTGGGCACCACCACCCGGATCTCCGCCAGCTCGTCGCCGCGGGTGCCGTCCTTGCGGGGCCAGCCCTGACCCCGCAGGCGCAGCACCCGGCCTCCGGTGGTGCCCTCGGGGAGCGTCATCTCCACCTCGCCGTCGAGGGTGGGTACGCGCACGCCGCCGCCCAGGGCGGCGCGGAAGTCCGGCACGTCGACCCGCACCCGAACGTCGTCACCCTGCACCGTGTACACCCGGTGAGGGGCGTGACGCACGATCAGGATGAGGTCGCCTCCGCCCGGCGCCTGGCCGCGCAACCGCAGGCGCGCGCCGTCGCGCACGCCGCGGGGCAGGGTGACGGTCAGCGCCCGGCCGTCGATCCGGAAGGTCGTCTCGCCGCCGCGGTAGGCCTCCTCGAGACCCACCTTCAGCTCCGCTTCGACCCCTCGCGGGGCGCGGGCGGCCCGGCCGCCTCGCATCGCCGAAGGCCCGACGCTCCCCTGCGAGAACACGTCGCCGAAGCCGCTCTCGGAGGAGAATCCGCGTCCCCCCACGGTCCCGCCGAACAGCGACTGGAAGAAGTCGCTGAAGCCGGCGAACTCGTCGGCCGACACCGTCCGGAAACCTCCACTCTGCTGAGCGAAGGGCGGCACGCCGCCGGTCGTTCCGTACTGGTCGTAGATCTTGCGCTTCTCGGGATCGGAGAGCGCGGTGTAGGCCTCGTTGATCTCCTTGAAGCGCTCCTCGGCGCCGGCGTCGTCGGGATTGCGGTCGGGGTGATGCTTGGCGGCAAGCTTGCGGAACGCGGCCCTGATGTCCGGCTGCGACGCATCGCGCGGGACACCCAGCATCTCGTAGTAATCCTTGAAGCCTGCCACGTCGAATCACCTCCCGCGCCGGGCGCATCCGGCGGCGCCCGGCCGGGTCCTAGCCGTCCTCCGGCTCCCTGTACACCACCACGCGCGCCGGCCGCACCAACCGGTCGCCGCGCTTGAAACCTGCCTGGAACACATCGGCGATGGTCCCGGGCTCGGCGCCATCGGCGAGCGGAACGGCCGTGAGCGCCTCGTGCTGATTCGGGTCGAAGGGCTCGCCCGCGGCGCCGATGGACCGGATGTCGAGGGTCTCGAGGGTGCGCTCGAGCGATTCCTTGACCGCCCGCACGCCCGGCACGATGGTCGACGGGTCGTCGGTGGACTCGGCCGCCTGCAGCGCCCTTCCCAGGTCGTCGAAGACCGCCAGCACGGCCAGCACCGCACTGTCGAGGCCCGCCTCGCGGGCGAGCTCGACGTCGCCGGCGACCCGCCGGCGGAAGGTCTCCAGCTCGGCACGGCCGCGCAGGTAGCGGTCGCGGCACTCCGCCGCCTCGCGCTGTGCCTCGCTCAGCTGCTCTTGCGTCCTGGTCAGCTCGCTGCGCAGGATGTCCACCTCCTGGTCGGCCGCCGCGGCCGGGTCGGCCGTCGTCGCGCCCTGGTCCTGAGGAGCGGTGGCGCGTCCGCGCGCCTCCTCGGCGCCCGCGCCGTCGCCGGGCTTCCGCTCGTCGACGGTGCCGACACCGCTGTCGTCGTGGTTCTTGGGATCGCTCATAGCCTCGTCCTAGCGGTCAGCGCGCGACGCCGCCTCGTGCGCGTCGCGCGCTGACGGATGCTCGTCCGGCTCAGCCGGCCGGCTTGAAGTCTGCGTCGATGACGTCCTCGTCTTCGGCACCATCACCGGCGCTCTCGCCGGCACCGGGCTCGCCGCCCTGCGCCGCGTCCTGCTGCGCGGCGGCCGCCTGCTGGAAGGCCTGCAGCGCCTCGGCCAGGGTCTTGGTCACGGCTTCGAGGCGATCCTTGCCGGCGCTCTGGTCGAGTGCCTGCTGCGCCTCCTGGATCGCGTCCTCCACCGGCTTCTTCTGCTCGTCGCCGGCGCCCGCAGCCTCGTCGACCGCCTTGCGCGCCTGCAGCCGCAGGCTGTCGAGCTGGTTGCGCGCTTCGGCGAGCTCGCGCGTCTGGCGATCCTCTTCGGCGTGCGCCTGGGCGTCGGACACCATCCGCTCCACCTCGTCGTCGCCGAGCGTGGTGGTGTTCTGGATGGTGATGTTGGCGGCCTTGCCGGTCGACTTCTCCTTGGCAGTTACGTGCAACACGCCGTTGGCGTCGATGTCGTAGGTGATCTCGATCTGCGGCATGCCGGCGGGCATGGGCGGCAGCCCATCGAGCTTGAAGCGGCCGAGCGACTTGTTGTCGTTCGCCATCGAGCGCTCGCCCTGGAGCACATGCACCTCGACGCCGGTCTGGTTGTGGTCGGCGGTGGTGAACGTCTCGGTCTTGCGTACCGGCACGGTGGTGTTGCGCTCGATCAGCTTGGTGAACACGCCGCCCTTGGTCTCCACGCCCAGGCTCAGGGGCGTGACGTCGAGCAGCACGATGTCCTCGACGTCGCCGGTGAGCACGCCGGCCTGGATGGCCGCGCCCAGCGCCACCACCTCGTCGGGGTTGACGCTCTGGTTCGGCTCCTTGCCGAGCAGCTCTTTGACGATGCGCTTCACGGCGGGCACGCGGGTGGCGCCGCCGACCAGGATGATCTCGTCGATCTCGCCCTTGCCGACCTTGGCATCGGCCAGCGCCTGCTCGACCGGATGCCGCAGCCGTTGCAGAAGCGGGCCCACCAGCTCCTCGAACTTGCTGCGAGTCAGCTTCTGCTCGAGGTAGAGCGGCGCGTTCGATGCCGGATCCATGGCGATGAACGGCAGGCTGATGGTGGTCTCGGGCAGCCCGGAGAGCTCGATCTTGGCCTTCTCCGCGGCCTCGATGAGGCGCTGCAACGCCTGCTTGTCCTTGAGCAGGTCGACGTTGTACTCCTTCTTGAACTCCGCGGCCATCCAGTCGACCACGGCGTGGTCCATGTCGGAGCCGCCGAGGTGGGTGTCGCCGCTGGTGGACCGCACCTCGAACACCCCGTCCCCGACCTCGAGCACCGACACGTCGAAGGTGCCGCCGCCCAGGTCGAAGACCAGGATGGTCTCGTTCCCCTTCTTCTCCAGGCCGTAGGCGAGCGCCGCCGCCGTGGGCTCGTTGACGATGCGCAGCACCTCCAGCCCGGCGATACGACCGGCGTTCTGGGTGGCCTCGCGCTGTGAGTTGTTGAAGTAGGCGGGCACCGTGATGACGGCCTTGTTGATCTTCTCGCCGAGGCGCTCGCTGGCGTCGTCGACCATCTTGCGCAGCACCATCGCCGACACCTCTTCGGAGGTGTACTTCTTGTCTCCAACGACGAAACGGACGCCACCATCATCGCCGCGCGCCACCTCGTAGGGAGCGCGCTCGGCCTCATGCTTGACCTCGTCCCAGGTTCGGCCGATGAAGCGCTTGACCTCGAACAGCGTTCCCCTGGGGTTGAGCACGGCCTGGCGCTTGGCGACCTGACCGACCAGGCGGTTCTCGTCCTTGAACGCCACCACCGACGGGGTGGTGCGGTTGCCCTCGCTGTTGACCAGCACCGTCGGCTCGCCGCTCTCCATGATGGCGATGACGCTGTTGGTGGTGCCGAGGTCGATGCCTACTGCCTTTGCCATGGTTGGGACTCCTCTTGCCTCGGGAATGCTCTCAGGCCGAACCTACATCCTGCGTCACAAAACCTGAGTATAGTCGACGCAAACCTCACTGCAAGCGAGTATAGCCAGACATCGCTACATTGTCAACAGATATGAGTCCCATCGTATCAAGTTTGAGCCTGTGAGCGTCTCGTCCGCCGGCCCGTCGCTCGCCAACCGCGCCGGGGACACCACCGCAGGCGCCCGCACCCCCGCGGTACAGTAGCGCCAGAACACGGCTCAGGAGGTCCCATGCTCTATATCGTCCTCGCCCACGACGGTACCGACCCGGAGGCGCCCGCGCGCCGCCAGCGCGTGCGCGCCACCCACCTCGAGGGTATCCGGCCTGCGGTCGACTCGGGCATGCTCCAGATCGGCGGCGCCATCCTCGACGACGACGGCACCATGATCGGCTCGGCCCTGTTGCTGGAGGCCGACAGCCTCGAGGCCGCACGCGCCTTCATCGACAACGACATCTACAGCCGTGAGGCCGTCTGGCAGAGGATCGACATCTATCCCTTCAAGCGCGCGGTCTAGGGCGTCATGGACCCTTCCCGTCCCGATATCGCCATCCTCGGCGGGGGCATCGTCGGCCTCGCCACCGCGCTGTCGCTGCAGGATCGGCACCCGCAGCTGCAGCTGACCGTGCTCGAGAAGGAGCCGCAGGTCGGCCGGCATCAGACCGGTCACAACTCCGGCGTGGTGCACTCCGGCATCTACTACCGTCCCGGTTCCCTGAAGGCGGAGCTGTGCGTCGAGGGCGTCGGTCTGATGCGTGCCTTCTGCGAGCAGCACGGCATCCCCTTCGATCCGGTCGGGAAGGTGATCGTGGCGACGCGCGCCGACGAGCTGCCGCGCCTCGATGATCTGATGGCGCGCGGTACCGAGAACGGCGTGCCGGGCCTGCGCACGCTCGACGAGCGGGAGCTGAGGGAGATCGAGCCGCATGCCACCGGGCTGCGCGCCATCCACTCCCCTTCCACCGCCATCACCGACTACGGCGCGGTCACCCGCGCCATGCGCAGCGAGTTCGAGCGGCGGGGCGGCAGCGTGTTGACGGGCGCCGCCGTCCGCGCCATCCGCGCCGACGCCGACAGCGTCCATCTCGACACGCAGGTGGGCGGCGTCGACGCCGCTCAACTGGTCACCTGCGCCGGACTCTACGCCGACCGCGTGGCAGCCATGGCCGGGGTCGACCTCGACGTGCGCATCATCCCGTTCCGCGGCGAGTACATGGTGCTGGCACCCGGGCGCCGCGCCCTGGTACGCGGTCTCATCTACCCGGTGCCCGATCCGGCGCTGCCCTTCCTCGGCGTCCACCTCACCCGCACCGTGGCCGGCGAGGTGGAGGCGGGGCCGAACGCGGTGCTGGCGTTCGACCGCGAGGGCTACAGCGTGCTCGACGTCAGCCTGCGCGACACCGCCGAGAGCCTTGCCTTCCCGGGCCTGTGGCGCATGGCGCGCTCCTTCCTCGGCATCGGTCTGTACGAGTACTATCGTTCGTTCTCCAAGGTGGCGTTCGTGCACGCCATCCAGCGCCTGATGCCGGAGATCGCGGTGAGCGACGTGCGGCGCGGCGGAGCGGGGGTCCGCGCCCAAGCGATGGGGCGTGACGGGAAGCTGCTCGACGACTTCGTCATCCGCGAGAGCCCCCGCGCCATCCACGTCCTGAACGCGCCCTCGCCGGCCGCGACCGCCTCGCTGGCGATCGGCAGGCACCTCTCCGACCTGGCCGACGAGCGCTTCGGGTTGTGACGCCGCTCAGCTCTGCGGCGGCACCCGCCGTCGCAGAGCGACGGCGAGGAGCACGCTGATCACGGCCAGCGCCAGCGACGCCGCGATGAACGCGGGCCGAAGCTCGACGGTCGCGGCCCGGAAGCCCCGGCCACGCATGCCGGCGCCGGCCAGAACGCCCACCACCGTTCCGGGGAGCCCCCCGAGCGCCGTGGCCGCCGCGAACGGCACGAACGGCAGGCCCATCGCACCGGCGGCGCCGTTGACCAGATCTCCGGGAACGAAGCTCAGACGGCTCGCCAGCACCGCCTCGAAGGTCCCGTGCCGCAACCTGGCCATCCACCCCGGCGGCGTGCTCGCGTCCTTCGCGGCGGCGGGCCGCCTCCCGCGCCACCAGCGCGCCATCAGGTAGCCCACCGACGCGGAGGCGAGCGCCGCGAGGTGCGCCACCGCCACGCCCCAGCCGGGACCGAAGAGGTAACCGCAGAAGGCGGTCAACACGGTGACGGGCAGCAGCAGCAGGGGCCGGACCAGGTAGATGCCCGCCAGCAACAGCAGGCCGTCGGGCGAGTGCCGGGCGGAGCGGAGCGCGACCTCCAGGACCCCCACGACCCCGCCGGGATGGCGACTCGCCGCCACCAGGAAGGCCGCCAGCAGCACCATCCAGGACAGGAGGGCCGCCGTCTTGCGGGCAGTCGCCGAACGCCGCATGGGCCAGTCTACGGCGCGCTTCCGAGCGCGGACCGCCCGCGCGGCCTAGAATGGCGCTCGCATGGTCGGCCTCTCCCACCCCCCCTCGCGCCACCCCGGCGACCCCCTCCGTCTCGAGGAGGTGACCGGCGCGGTGCTGTGTGGCGGACGCTCCACGCGCTTCGGCAGCGACAAGGCGCGCCAGGTCGTCGCCGGGCGGACGCTGGTCGAGCGCACGCTGGACAGCCTGGCGCCCGTCCGGGAACGGCTGCTGGTAGGGAGGCCGTACCCCGTCGCCGGGGCCCGCTTCGTCCCCGACGTGCGGGCGGGGCTCGGCCCGCTGGGAGGCCTGGAGACCGCGTTGAGCGCGGCCTCGAACCCCTGGGTGGCGGTCGCCGCCTGCGACCTCCCGTGCCTCACGGAAGCCTTCTGGCGGCTGCTGTGCCGTCGCGCCGAGGAGGGCCGCGCCGTCGTGGTGCGCGGGGCCGGGGGGCGCCTCGAGCCGCTCGCCGCCCTCTACCCGCGCTCGGCGCTCGCGCCCGCCAGCGCCCGCCTCGACGGCGGCCTGCTCGACGTACAGGGGCTGCTGCGCGAGCTCCCCCTCGTCACGGTCGAGCGCGACGAGGTCGAGGCGGCCTGTGGCCGCTCGGTGCTGCGCAACGTCAACCGGCCGAACGACCTGCAGGGAGGAGCCGACCCGTGCACCCCTTGACGCCCATCGAGAACGGCCACCACTACCGCGATACCGTCTTCCGCGAGCTCAAGCAGACCCGCGACGTCGAGGGCTCGACCTTCGTTGGGTGCACCTTCGAGGACGCCCATCTGCGTGAGATCGCCTTCCGGGACTGCCGCTTCCTGGCCTGCTCGTTCGTCGCCTGCGACCTGAGCCTGTTCGACGTCGGCGGGAGCGCGTTCCGCGACGTCAGCTTCGACGCGTGCAACCTCACCGGGGTGAGCTGGACGCGGGCCGTCGCCACCCTGCACGATCCGCTGGAGGTCGACTTCCGCGACTGCGTCCTCGACCTCGCGTCGTTCCAGGGCTGCGCGCTGGAGGGCAGGCGCATCGATCACTGCGTGGCCCGCGAATGCGACTTCCGGCAGGCCGTGCTGGTGGACGCGGTGTGCCGCGGCACCGACTTCGCCGGCACGAACTTCGAGGGGGCGGACCTGACCGGCGCCGACCTGCGCAAGGCACGCAACTACGCCATCGACGTACGCGCAACCCGGGTCCGTGGCGCGCGCTTCTCCATGCCGGACGCCGTCGCCTTGCTGCAGGGACTCGAGATCGAGCTCGATTGAGCGTTCAGGTCGGCACGGCGTCGAGGGCGACCTCGACGCGAGCGCCCACGGCGGGACGGCCGAACGCCTCGGCCGCGCTGCCGCCACGCAGGAACAGCTCCATGAAGCGCAGGGTGCCGCCGGCCAGCGGCCAGCCGCTGCTACCCGTCGCGAACGCCAGCGTGCCTGCCGGCACCGAGAAGCTGCCGCCGCTGACGAAGGCGACCCGCTCCGCCTCACCGACCCTCACCCGGACCCGCGTGCCGGGCGCGAAGGCGCCGGGCGCAGGCCAGGTGGTCTTGAGGTTGCCGAAGCCGTCGACGTACGCCACCCGTCCCTCCGGCACGTCCGGCACCGCGTCGGGCGGAAGCGCTTCGTGGAGGGCGTCCGCATCCCCGCGGGCCAGCGCCGCCACGGCGTCCGGGAACACGTCGCGGGACCGGAACTGGGACCCGGCGGCCCCGACCTGCGCGTAGTGGAGCTCGACACCCGCCTGCTTGAAGAACGAGAAGGCGTAGCCGGCATGGACCCCCACCACACCGGTGCCGCCGGGCAGGCGGGCGGCGACCAGCCGCTCGCCGGCGTTGTCGGCTCGAGGCCCGTCGTCGTCACGGCGCGGCGCGACGTTGTGGAACACCAGCGTTCCCGGCGGCGCTTCGTTGAGCGCGAGTTGCGCGCTGACGAAGCCGGCGGCCAGGGTGGCGAAGGGGGGCACGGCGGTGAGCACCAGCTCGGCTTCGGGAAGCCTGCGCTTGAGGCGCTGGGCGACCTCGGCGAAGGCCAGATCGCCCGCGCCGAAGTCCGCGACGAGGTGGAGGAGCATCCCGTAGGTTATGGCCCGGCAGGCGGGTCCGCGTCAAGCCCTGCGCGCTCGACGGGCGGTCCGCCATGGACCCGCTGATCCCCCACCCGCACCTCCTCGACGCTCTCCTCGCGCGCCAGCGTGATGAGCGCGGCCAAGGCCGAGGACGCATCCTCGGCGTGGGCCAGGACCTCGGCCAGGGTGGATCCCTGCTGCGGGCGAACCACCACCAGATCGGCCTCGCGGCCGGGCAGGAAGTCCCCCACCACGCCTCCCAGCCCCAACGCTCGGGCGCCGGCGCCCGTCGCCAGGTGGAGCAGGCGCGTCGGGTCGAGCGCCGCGCCGTCGTCGCGCAGCATCTGCACCTGGTGAGCCGCCAGCGCCTCCTTGAGCACACCGAAGCCGGTGCCGGCCCCGACGTCGGTCCCGAGCGCCAGCCGTACCCCGGCATCGAGGTGACGCCGCAGCGGGAACAGCCCGCTGCCGAGCGACACGTTGCTGGTCGGGCAGTGCACCACCGTCGCGCTCGCCGCCGCCAGGCGCTCGAGCTCGCTCTGCCGAGGATGGACGTCGTGCGCGAAGAGCGAGCGCTCCCCCACCAGCCCGAAGCGCTCGTAGGTCGCCAGGTAGTCGTCGGCCCACGGGAACAGTCCGCGCACCGCCTCGATCTCCTCCCGGCTCTCGTTCAGGTGGGTGGTGAACAGCAGCCCGGGCAGCGCCCGCAGCAGCTCGCCGCATGCGCCCAGCAGATCCTCTCCCGCCGACAGCGCGAAGCGCGGCGTCACGGCGTAACGCAGCCGGCCGCGGCCGTGCCAGCGGCGCGCCAGCTCGAGCCCGTCGGCCAGCGCCCGCTCAGGGGTGGTATGCAGCTCCGCACGCAGGTTGCGGTCCGCCACGGTGAGACCGGCGGCGATGCGCAGCCCGGAGCGCTCCGCGGCCTGGAAGAAGCGCTCCATGGCGGGCGCGAAGTGCGCCCCGAACACCAACGCGGTGGTGGTCCCGCCGGCCGCCAGCAACCGCAGGAAGACGTCGGCCCGGGCCGCCGCGTAGTCGGCATCGGCGTAGCGCGCCTCCTCCGGCAGCGTGCGGCGCTCGAGCCAGGCCAGCAGCCGCATGCCCACCGCGCCGAGGACGGGCACCTGCGGGTAGTGCACGTGGGCGTCCACCAGGCCGGGCAACACCACCGCACCCCGGCGGTCGTCGACCGCGGCTCCGGGGTAGCGGCGACGCAGCGCGGCGTAGTCGCCGGCCTCCAGCACGCGGCCGTCCTTCAGCGCCAGCGCCCCGTCGTCGAAGGCCTCGAGCGCTCCGTCGTACTCGAACGGGTCGCGGGGCACGTGCATGACGGTGCCCCGCAGCAGACCGGTCGCGCCCATCTCAGCCCCCGGCGGCAAGCGGGACGATCCGTCCGGCGAGCACGTCCACCAGGCCCAGGTCGGTCAGCCGGAGCTCGGGGATCACCGGCAGCCCCAGGAAGGAGAGCGCCATGAACGGCGCCGGGAGCGTCGCCCCCAGCGACGCGGCGGCGTCGTCCAGAGCGCGCATGTGCCGGCGGACCTCGGCCAGTGGTGCGTCGGTCACCAGCCCCGCGATCTCCAACGGCAGCTCGGCCAGGACCCGGCCCCGGCCCACCGCCACGAAGCCGCCGCCCAGCTCTTGCAGGCGTCGCGCGGCCATCAGCATGGCCTCGTCGTCGGCGCCCACCGCCATCAGGTTGTGGTGGTCGTGCCCGACGGTGGACGCCAGCGCCCCGTGCTGCAGGCCGAAGCCCGTCACCAGGCCGAGCGCCCACCCGCCGTTGCGGCCGTGGCGCTCGACGCACACCAGCTTGAGCAGATCGCGTGCCGGGTCGGCCACGACGGCGCCTTCGCGCACCGTGGGCAGCAGCTCGAGGGCTCCGGTGAGGATCTGGTTGGGCCGTGCTCGGATGACGCGCACCGGCCCGCCCGGGTCCGGAAGCCTCAGGTCGGCCACCTCGAGCCGCGGCAGGCGCACGGTATCGCGTACGGCGGCGTTCCACGCGTCCGCGCCCGGAGCGCTCGCGGCATGCCCGTCCCCGAGCGATCCGTCCGGCTCGTAGCGGCCGTCGACGGCGACACGGCGACCGCCCTTGTAGACCGCCTGGGCCCGGAAGCCGGCGAGGTCGTCGATCACCACCACGTCGGCCAGGTAACCGGGCGCCACAGCCCCGCGGCGCTTCAGGCCGTAGTGCCGGGCGACGTTGTAGCTGGCGCAGCGCACGGCGT
>CAZTTB010000064.1:0-11678 GCA_964616005.1 uncultured bacterium
TCGCGCGACCTTCCGGCTATGATGGCCGCATCATTCCGGTAGGAGCTGCGGGGCGTTGCGAGCCGCGCCGCCGCTCGGGTCGCGTGATGGCGTGCCCTCCAAGGGTCATGCCGTCGTTCCAGCTCGCGCTTGAGGGGTGCCACGCTCCATGCGCGCCGCGCTCTCCGTCACATTGTTCGGGGGAACGGCGTTCCGCTGGGGCGACGGCGAGGTTCGGCCCGCGGCCCGCAAGGCGTTGGCGCTGCTCGTGTTTCTGGCGCTGCGGCCGAACGGTGCGGACCGGGGCGAGCTCGCCGAGCTGCTGTGGAGTCCGGGCAGGTTGGGAAGCGTCCGCCAGGCCCTGTACGAGCTCCGCAAGCTGCGAGGAGCCGAGGCGTGGTTGCAGCTCGACGGTTCCCGGGTGCGGGTGCTCGCCCGCACCGACGTCGCCGAGTTCGAGCGCCTCTGTGCCGATGGCGAGCATGTCGCGGCGCTGGAGCTCTGGCGGGGGGCGCTGGCGCAGGTGCTCGATAGCGTTGCGGCGCCCCCTTTCGTGGAATGGTTGGACGTCGAACGTGCGCGCCTCGACACCATGCGCATCGACGCCCTTCTGGCTTGCGCGCTCGAGCTCGAGTCCGAGGGGCTCCAGAGTGAGGCCCTCGGCCGCGTCGAACAGCTCATCGCGATCGACTCGCTGAACGAGAACGCACATCGAGTCGGTATGCGCCTGCTGTACCGGCTAGGGCGGCGCCGAGACGCGCAGGCGCTCTTCGCCCGATGTCGCGAGCGCCTGCGTCGCGATCTCGATGTGGCGCCGCAACAGGCCACCGTGGAGCTCGCCGACGCCATCGACCGCGGTCGCCCGCTGCCGATGAGCGCATCGCTCTGGAGCCTCGACGATCGCCTTCGGCGCGTGGTCCAGGCGCTCGCGGTCGCTAGGGGAGCGCTTCGGCCGCGCGTGTTGGCGGCCGTGGTGGGCCGTGACTCGCTGGACGTCGCAGATGATCTCGAACGCCTGATGCGGGTGGGCGTGCTCGACGCCCACCACGAGTTGCCGCGCGAGATGCTGCTGGAGGCGCGGACCCTGGCGCCCCCTGCGGTCGCACGCGTACTCCACGAGCGGATCGCCACCGCCCTCGAAGCGGGCGGCGGCAGCGAGACGCGCGTCGCGCGTCACTGGCTCGGGGCACACGAGCCCGATCGCGCCGCGCCGCTGCTGCTGCGCGCCGCGCGCGCCGCCGCCGAGGAGGGCGCCGACGTAGCCGCCGAACGCCGGGCATACCGCGCCCTATGGGCCAGCACCGACCGGGGCGTGCGCTTCGATGCGCTCCTGCTGCTCGAGGGCGTGGCTGAGGTGAGGCGGGATAGGGAGCTCCAGGATGCCGCGCTCGCTGCCGCTGAGGAGTCGGCATGGGCGTCGCAGGACGACCGCTCCCTGCTCGAGGTGCGATTGCGCCGGTCGCGGGTGCATCTTCGACGTGGGCGCCCGCAGGAGGCGTTGAAGCTGGCCCGGCGCGCCGCCGCTTCCGCTGAGCGCCTGGCGCAGCCGGCACTGGTTGCGCGGGCCGGGAACGCCGTAGGCGCAGCGCTCTTCTTCAGCGGTCAGCTCGCAGCGGCACGCGAGGCCTTCGCCGAGAACGAAGGTGCTGAGGAGGCGGTCGAGCGCTACCAGGCACTCAACAACCTCGGTGCGCTCACCGGACTCCAAGGTGACCTGGAGACGTCGTATCGATACTTCGAGCGGGCCCTCACGGTGGCCCGGGCGACGGGCCGCCACGACGACGTGGCGGAATCGGTCAACAACCTAGCGGCCACCGCCGAACGGATGGGCGACTACGACCGCGCTCATGACCACCTGGCCGACGCGGTCCGGCTCGCCCGCCGGCACGCGAGCCGCCTTCACGAGGATCAGGTCCTCGTGAACCTCGCTGCGGTGAACGCCAAGATAGGCGAGCTCGGGCCGGCCTGGAACACCGCGGCCGAGGTCGAAGCATCGGCCCTCGAGCGGTGCGATGGGCGTGTAGCAGTCCAGGCGGCGGACGTGCAAGCCGACGTGGCGCGGCAGTGCGGCGCATTCGAGCGGGCCCGCGCCTGCCTCGCACGCGCCCGGTCGGCGCTCGGCGACGATGACCCCCGCCGTTCGCTCCAACTCCAGGCGGCCGAGACGTTGCTCGATGTCTCGAGGCGATCGCACCCACCTGGCGACCGTGCCTGGACGCGCGCGATGGTGCTCCTCGACGCGCTGCGCCGCGCCAACCTCGACGACGCGGCCACGAGGCTCGCGTGCGGGCTTGCCATGACTGCGCCACCCGGAGTGGCCAGCGCTTTGCTCGGAAAGGAGGGAGTTGGCAACCGCCCCCCTGCAGCGGATGGCGAGCGGGATGTCACCGCCACTGCGATCAACCCGCACCGTGCCCTGTTGATGCGCGCAGGACGCTTCCGGGTGCGATGGGGTGCACCAGGCGACGGTGATTGCGCCGAGGCGGCGGAGCTAGCGGCGATCGTGCGTGGCTCACGGGTGACAGAGGCGCCCTTTCTACTATACCTGCTGGGTGCGCTGGCGCGTTGCCCGGACCTGGACGCCGATGCCCTACGGGGAGAAGCTGAACGTCTTGGCCAGGAGATGGCAAGGGGCCTCCCACGGGAGCTGGCTGCCTCGCTCGCCGCGTCCCTCGATCGCTACGTGCCTGGAAGCGTTTGACGGGCGATTGACGGCCCCCGCCTAGCCTTGTTTCGTGCCGATGAGCCGACCTGGAGTCGAGCGGCCGTGCGCGTGACGGACCGGCGCTTCACGCTGCGCGTGTGGCGGTATGTGCGCGTTGAGGAAGCTTGGCGCGTCACCCTGCCGGAT
Organism: uncultured bacterium; assembly: GCA_964616005.1. Taxonomy (GTDB): domain Bacteria; phylum Deinococcota; class Deinococci; order Deinococcales; family Trueperaceae; genus JASBRS01. The sequence goes on from CAZTTB010000064.1 coordinate 2,831, forward strand.
CTACGGAGGGGTGCGTTGCGCCACGTCCGTGACCTGGCGGCGCTCGTCCGGCGCTTCACGCAGCGCGCGTCGTGGGAGGAAGCCTCGGAGCAGTGCGGGAGGGTGCCTGGCACACGAAGGAGGGAACCATGCGACAGCGAGCCTGGCTGGATGGCGCTTTCGTGATCCTGGCGCTCGCGGTCGTCGGCACCGCGGCTGGTCAGGCGCAGGTCACCCGCACCGTATCGGCGACCCCGGGCGGGGAAGAGCGGAGTTGGAGCACCCTCGGGCTCACGACGAGCGAGGGGACCCAAGGGACGGCGACGTGGTCGAGCATCGTGGGGACGCTTCTCACGTTGACGTCTTCGAGCCCAACGGTGGCGGCACGTACCGCGTGGCCGGAAGCTCCGAGGGTGCGCTCGCCTACGGCGCGAGCGTGAAAGCCGAACTGATCACGAGCCGGACGCCCCCCATCGAGGGCCACTCCGAGGTCGACGCCCTCATGCCAGATCAGCAGTGACGACGCGGCCCCTGGGTGCCGGGCCGAGCGCGTCGTTCGCCTGGGTGCGGCGAGCGCGACCGCGGAAGGGAGAGGACCATGCCGAAGCCGTACCTGGGTGAGGCCCCACCCGGCGTGCTACGGGTGGCCGTCGCCGTGACCGCGATCCTTTTGGCCGCAACGGCCGGTGCCCAGGTGTGCACCGTCGACGCCGAGCCCAACGACACGCCCGCGACAGCGCAGGATGTGAGCGACACCCTGTGCATCGCGGGGTCGATGGCGGCGCAGGATCAGGACGCCTACCTGTGGGTGGTCGACGATGAGGCGGCGGCTCGCTGGTGGTCTGTGAGCATGGAGGGGATCCCGGGTCACCTCACGAAGGTCGACCTGATCCGCGTGACCTTGGCGGACAACGGTGTCGACGTCACGGCGGCCGACACGCTCGCCTCGTTCACGTCGCCGGGCGGCGCCCTGACCGAGTCTGCGCCGGTCCTCGTGGCACCGGGAAGGTACATGCTAGGTGTGTCCAAGAGCGGGGGTGAAGGCGACTACGTTGTCCACCTCGATCCGGGCGATGCGCTTCGCCGTGGGCGACGCGGCGTCGACGGTCTCGACGGCGTCGACGGAGCGTTCGCGATCTTCGGCATGGCGAACGGTGAGGTGGCGTTGCCATGGCGGCTCGCCGCAGACGACGCGTCGCTGCGGTGGGACCTCGAGCTCGTAGCCGCGGTGGGCAGCGACGCCAGGTTGGCGCTCCGAGGCGCCGACGGGGCGGAGGTGGCCGCGAGCGGCACGGGTGAGCTGGGTCGGGCGACGCTGCGCTCGCTCGGCGTCGGTGCCGGTGAGGTAGCCGTGAGCGTTACGGGACTACCGTCCGGCGCCCCGTTCACCCTGAGCGCCACCTCGGCCGGGCGCGTCACCGACGGCAACGAGGTGGAGCCCAACAACGGCTGGGACGAGGCCAATGTGTTGTCGCTGGGACGAGCGATGCACGGCTCCGGACCGGACAAGGACTACTTCGTGCTCGACGTGCCCGACGCGGCGCGCGGCAAGACCTACGACCTGAGCCTGGAGTCGGACGCCAACGCCTACCTCTCGCTTTTCAGCGCAGACCACGAGGAGATCCAGACCCGTCACGGGGCGTCGGGAGCGATGCGCGGCCTTGTCCTCGACGCCCCCCGCTACGGGGTAACCGTGGGCGTGGGCGGCGACGCGTCGTACACGTTGGCGTTCTCCGAGGCGAGCCCCCCCGAGGACGGACACGAGAGCGAGCCGAACGACGTCCTCGCGGTTGCGGATGCGCTCTCCGACGGGCTCACGGTGCGCGGGGGGCTAGAGGTGCAGGACAAGGACGTGTACCGCTTCACCACCACGGGTCCGGCGCAGCTCTGGCGCATCCAGGCCGTCGGCTCGGGCGTTCGTTCGCTGACCACGTACGACGCCGGCGGAGCGCGCCAGGCGTCGCTGCAGGGTGAGCGGCGTATCCGGCTCGACAACGTGGCGCTGTTACCGGGCGAGCACTTCATCGAGGTCGGCGGCAACGCTGGCGCCTACGCGCTGCGTGCGCTCGCGCTCGGCCCGGTGCCCGAAGAGGAGTCCCAACCGGCGACCGCGGACCAGGCGGAGGCGGACGCGGGCGAGGCTGCCGCACCCTTGCGGGCCGCACCGGCACCGCCGCCGACCGAGCCCGAGGCCATCGCGCCGGCGGGACCGCCCCCGCCGCCCGGGGTGCTCGAGCTCGAGCCCAACGACGACGATAGCCGCGCCGAGCTCCTCCGGGTCGGCCAGACCCGCGTCGGGGTGCTCACCGGCACGAACGACGTGGACGCCTATCGCTTCTACCTCGCCAACGACCAGTACGTGCGCATCGAGGCGGCGCCGCCGGAGGACGGGAGCGTCTTCTTCGATGTGCGCGAGGCAGGGGTGCGCGCCCAGCCCCAGGGGCCGGGAGAGCCGGCGGTGTTCCAGCGTTGGCTGCTCGCAGGGAACTACGACCTGTGGTTGCGCGCCGACACCGCCTCCGACGGGTACTACCAACTCCGCATGAGCCAGCTCGACCCGCTCGCGCTGCCCGACGATTTCGAGCCCAACGACAGTCCCGAGACCGCCAACCGTCTGCCCGCCGACCTCGACGTGGAGGGGAGAGTCGGCGACATCGCGGGCCCCGACTTCTACGCACTGCCCATGTTCGACGTTCCGACCACGCTGCATGTGGACGGAACGATCGCCGACGACGCGCGCATCGCGCTGCTCGGTGACGGCGCTCCGCGTCTTGCGCGCAACAATGATGGCTCCTTCGACGCCGACCTGCCGGCCGGAGCACATCTGTTCCTCCGCATGAACGGGAGGGGTGACTACGACTTCGTCGCCCGCTTCGGCTCCGCGCCCAACGCCTCCGAGCTTCGGCCGCCGAACGGTGATCCCGGCGCCAGCCTCGCGCTCGAGCGGTCGGCCCGGGACGTGGCTGCCTACTGGTACGAGGGACAGGCGCTCGATGACGAGTTGACGATCGAGAACACCTCCGATCGCAAGCAGACGTACGCCTTGGAGGCGGCCACGAGCAGCGTCGCCGTCACACCCCACGTCCCCGCCACGGTGACGGTGGGTCCGGGGCAACGCGCGAGCGTGCCGCTGTCAGTCGCCGTCGCCCCGGACGCCCGCGACGACCAGCCCGTGCGCGTGACCGTGGGCGCGCGCAGCGATGCGGGGATCGCGACCACGAGCCTCACGCTCGTGCCCCGCTGCGAAGCGGCGCCCGTCGCCCCGAAGGCCTCCTGGGCCGTGCCCGACGCCATGCTCGGACGCCTTGACGTTGCCTGGTCAGGACTCGGCGCCACCATCGTGGACGACGCCGGCCGCGACGCCCAGACCGTCGACGCCCTCACGTCGCCCGCGACCGGCGCCCACCACGAGGTCGGCGAGGCGATCACCGTCGAGCTCGCCGGTGACGAACCGATCACGCTGGCCGGCGCGCTTCTGCAACCGCAGGGCGGCCCGGACGTGCGCCGGCAGTTGCGCGACTTCTCGATCCAGGTGTCGCTCGACGGCGAGACCTTCGAGACGGTGCTCGAATCGTCCCTGCGGGCCGCCCGTGTCGAGCAGGCGTTCGCGTTCCCGAAATCGGTCGAAGCGCGCTACGCGCGCCTGGTGTTCGGCCCCGATCAGGCTGGGAACAGCGGGGCGTGGATCGGCGAGTGGAAGCTCGTGGCCGCGGCCGACGACCCGTTGGGCGAGCTGAACCTCGCGGACCCCGCACTGGGCGGTCACGTCCTCTGGTCGGACCCGCTCATCCCCGAGTCGCAACGACACTCGATGATTCTCGACGAGCAGGCCGACCGGCCGCGCGTGGACGGGCATGGCAATCCGCGGGCCACCTGGGTGGTCGGCTTCCGGGACGACCGGGCCGCTCAGTTCACGCGGCTCGAGTGGGTCGAGTCGAGCGACAGCACGCCCGAGGGGGCCTTCTCCGACGTCGCCGTCGACGTGAGCCTGTCTTCGCCGGTCGGTCCGTGGGAACACCTGGCGGATTGGCACCTGGAGCGCGACGCAGCGGGCACGGCGGCGTTGGCGTTGCCCGAGCCGAGCTGGGCGCGCTTCGTGCGCTTCACGGCCACGGGTCCGGAGCAGGGCGTGAGGTCGATGTTCCCGCCCGACACCCTCCGCATCCTCGAACGCCCCTCGGGCGACGGGTACCGTTCGGCGGTGGGGGAGTGGGGCCAGTACAGGAAGGAGGCCGTGTACGAGTGGCAGCAGGGGGGCGCCGACGGCGCAGCGACCGGCCAGACCGGGCCGGACCCCGCGGACAGCGACAGCCGCGACGCCCCGCGCCCCCTGGCGTCGGGTGACGTGGTGGAGGGCACCGTGGCCGTGGCCGAGGACGAGGACTGGTTCACGATCACGGTTCCGGACGGCCAGAACCATCTGAGCCTGCGGCTCGAGGGGGATCCCACCCTCGCGTATCGCTACGAGCTGACGACCGCCGCGGGCGACCCCGTCGCGTATGACGAGCGTTCCGACGGCGACGCGGTCGTGCTGGACGCCTACGTCGATCCCGGGGAGTACACGTTGCACCTCGCGGAGCCCAAGCGTTCCGTGGTCTTCGCGTGGGACACGAGCGGCAGCGTGGGTCCGTATACCCCCATCACCTACGCGTCGCTGGCGCGCTTCACGCGCGGGCTCGACCCGGATCGCGAGTTCGTGCAGCTGCTCGCTTACAACGACCCCGGCCCCATCTGGTTGCTGCCGTACTGGAGCGCCGATCCGGTGCGGGCGCAGCAGGCGATCAACACCTTCGACCGCGAGAGCGCCGACTCCAGCAACTCCGAGAACGCGTTGCTCACCGCCAGCGACGCGCTGGCGCAGCGTGACGGCACGCGCGCCGTCCTGCTCATCACCGACGCCGAGTCGCCCGGCTACCCGCTCACCCCGAAGCTGTGGCGCAGCCTCGAGGCGTCGCGCGCACGCGTGTTCACCTTCGAGATCAGCACGGGAGGGTCGGATTACTCCCAGGACCTCATGCAGGCCTGGGCCGACGCCAATCACGGTTTCTACGACTACGCCCGCAACGTCGGCGACTTCGACGTCGGCTTCGCGCGGGCCAGCTGCCTGCTCAGGCGCCCCAAGCGCTACCGCGTCGAGATCACAACGAGCAGCGAGGCGCCGCCCGGTCCCGGCTCGATCCGGGTCGTGCGGGCGGAGGGCGCCGCGCAGCCGGCGGTCGAGGTGATCTTCGACGCCTCGGGCTCGATGGGCAAGAAGCTGCCCGACGGCACCCCGCGCATCGACGCCGCCCGCGAGGTGCTGAAGGACTTCGTGACCAACGTGCTGCCCGAGGGCACGCCCTTCGCGCTGCGCGCGTTCGGGCACATCAAGCCCTCGTCGTGCGACACGCGGCTCGAGGTGCCGCTGGCGCCGCTCGACCCGGCATCCGCCACGAAGGCGATCGACGCCATCCAACCGAAGCTGCTGTCGCAGACGCCGTTGGCGGACTCGATCGCGGCGGTGGGGGAGGATCTCGCTGGTGCGCCGGCGGGTGGGACGTTGTTGCTGCTGACGGACGGTGAGGAGTCTTGCGGCGGAGATCCTTCGGCCGAGCTGCGGGCACTGCGGCAGCGTGCGGCGGGGGTCGATGTGGTCATCGTGTCGCTTGGTCTTGACGATCCGGCGGTGCAGGCGCGTTTCTCACAGCTCGCGGAGGTGGCGGGTGGCGGGTACCAGGATGTGCGGGCTGTGGAGGAACTGAACGACGCCGTCCGTGGGTCGAGGGGACGGGCCTTCGAGGTACGCGATCAGGCGGGCGACGTTGTTGCCGAGGGCGTGGTGGGCGGCGAGTCTGTGGAGGTGCCCGCTGGACGTTACGAGGTCGTCGTGGGATCCGGTTTCCGAGAGCAGGTCCGGGTCGGCGGAGGTCAGGCCGTCGAGGTCGCCGTTGGCCCGGATTGAGGTGCGCCGGTCGCCACACCACGGCATGCGGGACGTCAGCACGGCGGGGGTCGTGCCCAATGGAGCCGCGTTACGTCTCGGCCGTGCCAGACCCCGAATCGGGATGCGCTGGCGAGCCACGATCACGCTGCCAACGCGAGCGATGCGATCCGCCCGGACCCACCGCCGTTGGCGCCGGTGGACTCCTCGATTGTCCCCGCCCCGTGAACGCGCGCGTGGGTCCGGGCGCGAGAGGAATGTGTCGACCGGCGGCAACCAGCGCGATGGTCTGCACGCGGCAGCGGGATGCTTTGCCTCGCTTCGTCCTTGTGGGCATCTCCGACGACGGTGGCCTAGAATGCCGGCTGGTCCAGCACCGGACTCGAATTGAGCCAGATGCCTGTGGCGATAGCGACGAGGAGGAAGCTCGCGGCGAGGATCGGGAGGGCGGCGGCGGCCAGTCCCATCCCTGCGGCACCTGCAGCGAGCATCCCCTCGCCGGCAGCCCCCGCCGAGAAGTTGCACACTTCGACGTCGCGTAGTGTGAGGCCCTCTTCGTCGAGGGAGGCGAGGGTGCCGCATGCGATGGCGGCGACGAGCATGGTGCTCACGGCTAGAATGCTGACGGTCTCCTCCGTCAGGTCACCACCCAACCCCGTATCGATGATTCCCAAGGTCTCTCCGGACGTTGGGTTGACGCGCCACCAAGCCGTGTGATCGGTGCCCGGGGGGACCGTCTGGGGAATCACCACTGCGAATCCGCTCGTTAGGTCTGCCACCAGGTTCGCCATGGCGGGTGGTGCCAGATTCATGCCCTGGGCGCGTGCGATCCCTTTTGGGTCTGGTGGAAGCACGAGGATCGGGATCCCGGCTTGCCGTGCCCGCTGCATGACGTGGACGGTGGTGACACGATCCCCGGACGTCGACGCGCGGTCCTCCACACGAGACTCCCATACCCCGGCGAAGATCGCGGCTTCCGGCGCCGGCGCCTTCATGTCCGCCGTGAACGCCCTGCGGTGGTTGTTCACGATGTCGATCGACGTGCCGTCGAGGTGCCAGTACCACAGGCTCTGGTTCTTCACGACGAGTGTGGGCTCCGCACGATAGAGGATTTCGCTCACGGCTCGAGGAGCCTCGTCGAATGCGACGAGCAGGCTAAGCAGCCCGAGATCTTGCGTGTCGATTGCGGCAAGCTCGTTCTCAGTGAGGGGCGTTGCATCGCCTCGGCCATATTGTCGGTCGATCGCGGAACGTAGCATGGGTCTCAAGGCGAGGAGCCTCGCCACGGCAAGGTCAAGCGTGTATGCCTTTGGCAACGAGCCGGTGGCGAGCAGGAAGTTGTGGGTCGAGGCCAATCCCGATCCCGCGTCGAGTCCAGCGGTCCCGGCCGCCGACGCGTTCTCGGGCCCTGCTGCATCCTGGGGACCCCAGATGTACCGAACGAAGCTTCGCTCCTGACCCCCTGGCGCGATGAGGGTGTACTGGAGCCGAACCCCCGAGAGGGCGACGGCGGGTGGTGTCGCGGTGCCCGGGGGCGTGCTCAGGTTGCCGAGTGCCGAAGTAGCTTGGGATAGCTTGTTCGCCACCGTCTGGAAGACCCCGGCGTAGGGAGAGCTGGCCGCGTCGGGAGGCACAACGTTCCCCATGGCGTCAAAGAACTGCCCTCCCGGTGCCAGCCTTCCGTCGAGGAGCGGAATGTAGAAGTTGGTCTCTTCATACACGCGTCCGACGTCGGCCATGTCCGAGGGGTCGGAGATGCCATCAGGGTAGATCTGAAATCCGATCGATCTTCCGCTCAGATTCGCCGCCGGGCGTTCCCATGCATCCATGATCGGGTGGCTCGTCACCTTACCTGCGACGCGCTGATCGACGAAGGCCTGCAGGCGGAATCGGTGTTGTAGTCTTGCCGGGACGGAATCGTTGAGGACTTCGGCGACCTCGACCTCGTCGGCCCACGTGGGGCGTTGGCGAAATGCTGGATGGAGCGAGTTCCAGCCGCCGCCCTGGCTGCGGTATTGAACCCAGAAGTAGTCACGGGATTCGGCAACGATCGCGTCCAGGTTGCCATCTGTTCCTACATCGAGACCGATTGTCTCGAGGCGCTGCTGCAGGCCGCCGGCGTCGCGTTCTGCTGCCGCGAACAGCGGTGCGGTCTCGACACTTGGCGGATCCAGTACGGAGGCAATCATGCTTGCCGCATCACCGTTTGGCTCGGCGCCCGATGTCGCCAGTCGGTCGAGGATCTCGGTGGCCGCCTTCTTGTCGACGAAGGGCCCGGGTTCTGGATCTCGTTTCCGGGTCTGTTGCACCAGCTCTCGTGCCTGGGATGAGGAGAGTCTGCCACGGGCGACGCGTGCCTCGAATCCAGCGTCCTTCAGAAGGTGGGCAAGCAAGGCGGCCTGATCGAGGCTGTTCCCGGCCCCACTCATGAGCGTGCCTTCGGCCCCGCGAAGCAGGCCGATGTACGGCTCGAACGCGATGTGATCGCGCATCCAGCCCAGAATCTCGCTCGGATCTGCGAACGCCAGTTGCAGGGATAGGGCATCCAGGTCGAACTGCGCGCGATCGATCACTCCGCGAAGGCTCGTCAACGTATCCATCATGTCCGCGAGGTGCTGGACTGCATCGGAGTACTCGTCGGGTGCGACCTGGGCTCGTACGAACTGCGGCCCGCCAGGGCTCGCGATCGCGAGTCCCACGATAAGGAGTGCAACCACGCCGATGCGATGGAGCTCGGATTGCCGGCGTCGGAACCCGTTTCGGTATCGTGTCCATGATCGCGCGGCAGTCGATTTCTCGGTCCGGGGTGCATGCCGCGTGACCACCCCCGCTACCCTCGTGATCGTGCCCTTACGACTCGAGCCATCACGGGTCACCAGGGATTCCGGGGTGCGTCGCCTCGGCACGTCAGAACTCCGCCCGGATCGCCGCCACCACCTGGTCCACCGC
>CAZTTB010000065.1:0-11334 GCA_964616005.1 uncultured bacterium
TCTCGTGACGCGCGGCCTGCGTGTTCGCGCACCGCACCACCTCGGCGCCGAGCGCCCGCGTGCCGTCGACCTTGACGCGCGGCGCGCCCTCGGGGATCACGATGGTGGCGTCGACCCCGAAGTGGCGGGCTGCGTAGGCGACGCCCTGGGCATGGTTCCCGCTGGAGTGCGTCACCACGCCGCGGGCGCGGGTCGCTGCGGGGAGCGAGGCGAGGAAGTTGAGCGCGCCACGCAGCTTGAACGAACCGGTGCGCTGGAGGTTCTCGGGCTTGACGTAGACGGGCCCACCGCCCGGCCCCTCAACATCGAGGCGGATCAGCGGCGTGCGCAGGACGGCGCCCGCGACGTGATCCCGGGCGCGTTCGAGGTCGGAGAGGGTGGGGAACGCAGGGTTGGAAGCCGGGCTCATCCCATCAGTCTGCCATGGGTACGCTCGCGCAGTGGCGCCATCGAGGGCGAATCGTGGTGGTTCGGGACCGATCGCATCCCGTTCGGTCCGCTGCGGGTGCCGAGTCGCTGCATCATCTTGACGAATGCTGTATAACGCCGTATAATGCTTTCACATCGAATCAAGGAGAGGCGCCCGCGGGGCGCCGTTTTCGTGTCGGAGATCGGCATGTCCGGATAGCGTCCTCTCCGCCGTTCCCAGTGCCTCCGCCATGTAGCATCCGCCGTGTGCGTCACCGCTTCCATGGGCGCGGACAGCGGGGCGGGATGCCGGGGTTCAGGCGCCGCGGTCGGCGAGGAACGCCTCGAGCGCTTCGCGCGAGGGCAACGCCGGGATGGCGCCGCGGCGCGTGGTCGTGAGCGCCGCGAAGGCGTTCGCCCGCCGCAGGGCGGCCTCGAGCGCCCCACGCGAGGCCTCCAGGGCGTCGTCCTCCAACAGACTGGCGAGCAGGGCCGCGGTGAAGGCGTCGCCTGCTCCGGTGGTGTCGACGGTGTCGACCCGGAAGCCGCTCACCTCGCCTTCGCCCTGACGCGTGAGGTACGAGACACCGGCATCGCCGCGCGTGACCACCAGCAGCCGCAGGCCTTCATGGCGCAACGTCCGTGCCGCCGCCATGTCGCGTGCGCCGGTGAGGAACTCGAGCTCGTCCTCGCTGATCTTCACCACCTGCGCACGGCGCCACACGCTGCGGATGCCCTTGCGGGCGGCGTCCGGCGACGGCCACAAGGGCAGGCGCAGGTTGGCGTCGTACGACACCCACAGCCCGTGCTCCGCAGCCAGCTCGAGCGCCCTCAGGGTGGCGCTGCGCGAGGTCTCCTGGATGAGGCTGATGCTGCCGATGTGGAGCAGCGATGCGCCGGCCAGGTACGCCTCGCTCACCTCCTCGGGACGGTGCCGCATGTCCGCGCTCGGATTCCGGTAGAACAGGAAGTCACGTTCGCCTGCGCTCGTCAGTGACACGAAGGCGAGCGCTGTGCGGGCCTGCGTGTCGAACTTGAGCTCACGGACGTCCACGCCGTTGTCGCTGAGGACGCCGCTCAGGAAGTGGCCGAAAGGGTCGTCGCCGACCTTGCCCATGAAGCCGACCTCGACGCCCAGTCGCGCGAGGCCCACGGCGACGTTGGCGGGAGCGCCCCCGGGGGCCTTGACGAACGACCGCGCGTCGGCCAGCGAGCGCCCGTTCTCCTCCGGGACGAAGTCGACGAGAAGCTCTCCCAAGGCGATGGCCTGCGGTGATGCGGTCATGGCGCAAGGGTACCGCAGCCCGCGCGCGGCGCCGGCACGCCTGCCGGGGGCGTCGTGTGAGAGGGGCCGCCCACGGGAGCCCCGTGATACAACGTAGGGCGCATGAAGGAGGTCCCGCGCGCGTTGGAGGCGCTCCCGCCCGCCGCGCGAATCCACCATGCCTAGGCACGATCCTTCGCCGGTCACCCCCCGCGGTAGCCTGCCTTCGCTCCCCATGACCCCGTTCGCGACGGGCTCTCACAGAGCCTTCCGGGCGTGGGCCGCGAGCGCCTGGGCGTACCTTTGGCGGAGCGGGGGCACCGAGGGCGGGGGCCGACGCGGTACGGCGCCGCGAGCCGCCGGAGTGAGGCCATGATGCACATCGAAGAGCACCTGAACAGCGCCAGCCTCGAGTATGTCGAGGAGCTGTACGAGCACTACCTCCAGAACCCCGAGGACGTGCCGGAGCCGTGGCGCAGCACCTTCGCGGAGCTGCCGGCCGACGGCCTGGCGGAGCGGCGTCGGCTGGGCCCGAGTTTCGCGGCGCACAGCCTGTTCAATCCGCCCGGCTCGGCGTCGACGGTCCAGCTCGACCGGGCGGGCAGCGACGCCGCCACGCTGCAGCAGCGCATCGAGCGTCTGGTGCGCAACTACCGGGTCCGCGGTCACCGCCTGGCCGAGCTGAGCCCACTGTCGCGCGAGCCCTACGAGGCGCCCGAGCTCGACCCCGCGTACTACGGCTTCGGTGACGCCGACATGGCGCGGCCGGTGCTGGAGAGCACGTTCCCTGCGGCGGGCACGCTGGGCGAGGTCATCGAGGCGCTGAAGGAGACCTACACCCGCAGCATCGGCGCGCAGTTCATGCACATCGACAGTCTCGAGGTGCGGCAGTGGCTGCAGGAGCGTATGGAAGCGACCCGGAACCGGCTGGTGCTGAGCCGCGAGCGCCAGTTGCGCATCCTGACCAAGCTCACCGATGCCGTGATCTTCGAGGATTTCATCCAGAAGAAGTACGTCGGCGCCAAGAGCTTCTCGCTCGAGGGCGGCGAGACGCTGATCCCACTGCTCGACCAGGCCATCGAGAAGGCGGGTAGCCAGGGCGTGCGCGAGATCGTGCTGGGGATGGCCCACCGTGGGCGCCTCAACGTGCTGGCCAACATCCTGGGGAAGAACCCGCGTACCATCTTCCGCGAGTTCGAGGACAAGGACCCCGAGATGCATCGGGGTCGCGGCGACGTCAAGTACCACCTCGGCTACAGCAACGACTGGACCACCGAGGCGGGGGACACGATCCACCTGTCGCTGGCGTTCAACCCGTCCCACCTGGAGTACGTCGATCCTGTGGTGCTCGGCCGCGCGCGGGCCAAGCAGGACCGGGTGGGCGACAAGCGCCGCGAGAGGGTGTTGCCCATCCTGGTGCACGGCGACGCCGCCTTCATCGGCGAGGGCGTGGTCCAGGAGAGCCTCAACCTGTCCGGCCTGGTCGGCTACCGGGTCGGCGGCGCGCTCCACATCATCGTCAACAACCAGGTCGGCTTCACGACCGGGCCCCGCCAGGGGCGCACCTCGACCTACGCCAGCGACATCGCCAAGATGCTGCAGAGCCCGATCTTCCACGTCAACGGCGAGGACCCGGAGGCGGTGGCGCAGGTGATCGAGCTGGCCATGGACTTCCGACGCGAGTTCAAGCGCGACGTGGTGGTCGACATGTACTGCTACCGCCGGCAGGGGCACAACGAGTCCGACGAGCCCTCGTTCACACAGCCGGTCATGTACGGCAAGATCAAGCGCCGCGCCAGCGTGCGCGACGGCTACCTGGAGCGTCTGCTGACGCTCGACGAGGTGTCGCGCGAGGAAGCGGACCAGATCGCCGAGGCCCGCCGCGAGCACCTCGAGCACGAGTTGTCCGTCGCCCGCAGCGATGACTTCAAGCCGCACTACTCGGCCTTCGAGGGGGTGTGGGCGCCGTACAGCGACGAGGTCGATGCCGAGGTCGCGGAGCCGGACACCGGCGTCGACGAGGGTGAGCTCTCGGCCATGTTGCGGGCGCTCACCGAGGTGCCTGACGCGTTCAAGCTCAACAGCAAGATCCGGCGGGCGTTGCAGGCACGCGTCGCCATGGCCGACGGTGAACAGCCGCTGGACTGGTCGGCGGGCGAGGCGCTGGCGTTCGGAACCCTCGTGATGCAGGGCGTGAAGGTGCGCTTCACCGGCCAGGACAGCGAGCGGGGCACGTTCAGCCAGCGCCACTCGGTGTTCCACGATACCGACGACGGCCACGAGTACGCGCCCCTCCAGCACCTGGCGGGAGCGCGGGGATCGTTCGAGGTGCACAACAGCCCGTTGTCGGAGGCGGGTGTGCTCGGCTTCGAGTACGGCTACAGCCTCGACACTCCCGAGGCGCTGGTGCTGTGGGAGGCGCAGTTCGGCGACTTCGCGAACTCGGCTCAGGTGATCGTCGACCAGTTCATCGCCTCGGCCGAGGACAAGTGGAAGCGCCTGTCCGGTCTGGTGATGCTCCTGCCGCACGGCATGGAGGGGCAGGGCCCCGAGCATTCCAGCGCCCGGCTCGAGCGCTACCTTCAGCTCTGCGCCGAGGACAACCTCCAGGTCGCGTATCCCACCACGCCGGCCCAGCTCTTCCATCTGCTGCGGCGTCAGGTGGTCCGCCCGCTACGCAAGCCATTGATCGTGATGACCCCCAAGAGCCTGTTGCGCCACCCCAGGGCGGTCTCGCCGCTGGCCGAGCTGGCGGCGGGCCGTTTCCAGCGCATCCTGCACGACGATGTCGTCGAGCCCGGCAAGGTCACGCGCGTGCTCATGGCCAGCGGCAAGATCGGCTACGAGCTGATGGCCGCGCGCGAGGAGCGCGAGTGCGACGACGTGGCGATCCTGCGCGTCGAGCAGCTCTATCCGCTGGCGGACGAGACGGTGGCGGCCGCCCTGCGGGGCTATCCCGAGCAGGCGCCCGTGTTGTGGGTCCAGGAAGAGCCGGAGAACATGGGGGCGTGGAGATTCCTGCGGGTAAAGTGGGGCGACCGGCTGCTCGGACGACCCTTCGTGGGGGTCACGCGGCCGGCTTCCGCCAGCCCCGCCACGGGCTCGGGGGCCGCGCACAGGCTGGAGCAAGCCGAGGTCATCCGAACCGCCTTCGAGATGGACGTCCCGGGCTGATGCAGCCCACGACCGTGAGGAGCGATGCGTCATGGCTGTAGACCTGAAGGTGCCCTCCGTGGGCGAGTCGATCACCGAGGTGTTCATCGGGAGCTGGCTCAAGCGCGAAGGCGAGGCCGTCGAGAAGGACGAGCCGCTCGTCGAAGTGGAGACCGACAAGGCGACCCTCGAGGTTCCGGCCTCGGTCTCGGGCGTGCTCCGTGAGGTGCTGAAGCGCGACGGAGAGTCCGCTCAGGTCGGCGAGGTCATCGCGCGCATCGAGGAGGGCGCGGCGCCGAGCGCGGGCGCGGACGCCGTGACGGCCGCGCAGCCCGAGGGGGCGGCTGGGGACGCGAAGGGCATGCCGGCCCCGGCCGTCACGCCGGCCCCGACTGCCGGGGCGCCCAGCCCTTCCGGCGGGGACGTCCCCGTCGTCATGCCGGCCGCCCAGCGTCTGCTGGACGAGCACGACCTGGCGGCCGGCGACGTCCCCGCCAGCGGGCCGGGCGGGCGCCTGCTGAAGGAGGACGTGCAGCGCTTCGTGGCCGAGCGCGAGCGCCGCGCGGCCGAACGCGGGCGTGTGCCCGAGCCGGCCGGGAGTGGAGCGGGGGGGCCGGGCGGCTACGAGCGGCAGGAGGAGACCGTGCCCCTCAGCCCGCTCCGCCGCCGCATCGCCGAGCGGCTGGTGGAGGCGCAGCAGACGGCCGCGTTGCTCACGACCTTCAACGAGGTGGACATGAGCGCGGTGATGGCGCTGCGCAAGGCCTACCGCGACGATTTCGAGAAGCGCTACGGCGTGCGCCTGGGCTTCATGTCGTTCTTCGTCAAGGCCGCCATCGACGCCCTCAAGCGCATCCCGCAGCTCAACGCCGAGATCCGGGACGGCGCCATCGTCTACAAGAACTACTACGACATCGGGGTGGCGGTCTCGAGCAAGAAGGGGCTGGTCGTGCCGGTCGTGCGCGACGCCGAGCGGCTCAGCTTCGCGGAGCTCGAGAGCGTCATCGGCGACTTCGGCAAGCGCGCCGGCGAGAACAAGCTCAGCCCCGAGGAGCTTCAGGGCGGCACCTTCACGATCAGCAACGGCGGCGTGTTCGGGTCGCTCATGTCCACGCCCATCGTCAACCCGCCCCAGTCCGGGGTGCTTGGCATGCACAGCATCCAGGAGCGCCCGGTGGCGGTGAGCGGTCAGGTGGAGATCCGGCCGATGATGTACCTTGCGCTCACCTACGATCACCGCATCGTCGATGGCCGTGAAGCGGTCACCTTCCTCAAGCGCATCAAGGACGCCATCGAGAGCCCGGCGCGCATGTTGCTGGAGGTCTGAAGCATGCCCAAGCACGACATCGTCATCCTCGGCGCCGGGCCGGGCGGCTACGTGGCCGCCCTGCGCGGCGCGCAGCTCGGCTTCGACGTGGCCGTGGTGGAGAAGGAGGAGGCGCTCGGCGGCACCTGCGTGCGCGTCGGTTGCATCCCCAGCAAGGCGCTGCTGGAGTCGAGCGAGCGCTACCTCGAGGCGCGCGAGCAGCTGGCCGAGCACGGCGTCACCGCCAAGGAGGTGACGCTGGATCTCGGGACCATGCTGAGCCGCAAGGACAGCGTGGTGAAGCAGAACACCGACGGGGTCGCCTTCCTGTTCAAGAAGAACAAGATCACCCGCTACCGGGGCAGGGGCGAGCTCGTGGGCGGCGGCAAGGTGGCGGTCCACGGCGACGACGACGAGCAGGAGCTCCAGGCGCCGCACATCGTGCTGGCCACCGGATCGGTGCCGACCTCCCTGCCCGGCGTGGCCTTCGATGGCAGCGCGGTGGTGGGCAGCAGCGAGGCGCTGGAGTTCCCGTCGGTGCCCGAGCGTCTGGTGGTCATCGGGGCGGGGTACATCGGGCTCGAGCTGGGGTCGGTGTGGTCGCGCCTCGGCGCCGAGGTGACGGTACTCGAGTACTTCGACCGCATCTTGCCGGGCATGGACCTGGAGACCGCCAGGGAGGCCCTCAAGGTCTTCAAGCGTCAGGGGCTGGCGTTCCAGCTCGGCGCGCGCGTCACCGGCGCGAGGGTTTCGGGCCGCGGCGGCAGCCGCAAGGTCACCGTCGAGATCGAAGGAGGCGAGCCGGTCGAAGCGGACAAGGTGCTGGTCGCGGTCGGGCGCAGGCCCGCCACCGAGGGCCTGGGCCTCGAGGTCGCCGGCGTCGATCTCGACGAGCGTGGCCGCGTGCGGGTGGAAGACGGCTTCCGAACCTCGGCCGAGGGCGTCTACGCCATCGGCGACCTCATCGAGGGTCCCATGCTCGCACACAAGGCCGAGGAGGACGGCGTGGCACTCATGGAGCGCCTCGCCGGCGGAGCCGGCCGTGTCGACTACGATCTGGTGCCCGGGATCGTCTACACCGACCCCGAGATCGCCACGGTGGGGCGCAGCGAGGAACGCCTGAAGGAGGACGGGGTGCCCTACCGCAAGGGGGTGTTCCCGTTCTCCGCCAACGGCCGCGCCCGGGCGCTCGGCAAGACCGAGGGCCGGGTGAAGATCCTCGCCCACGAGGCGACCGACCGCGTGCTCGGCGTTCACATCCTGGGTGCCCGAGCCGGCGATCTCATCGCCGAGGCGGTGGCGGCCATGACCTACGGCGCCAGCGCCGAGGACCTGGCGCGCACGGTTCACGCGCACCCGACGCTGTCGGAGATCGTGAAGGAAGCAGCGCTGGCCGTCGACGGCCGTGCGCTGCACATGTGAGCCCGGTGCCCGGGCGGTCGATGCGTTCGCACGGGACGCCGATGGGCGCGTCAGCGACCCGGGACGCTTCGGGACCGGAGCTATACTCGGCCCAATGACCGTTGCCGGCATCCGCGACCTCCTCATCAACGATCCCGCCCTCGAGCCCATCGCCGACAAGGTGCTGGAGGAACGCCGCCTCTCGATGGAGGACGGCATGACGCTGTTCGGCACCCGCGACGTTCCGGCGGTCGCGCGCCTGGCCGACCTGGTGCGGCAGCGCCGCGTCGGGGACAAGGCGTACTTCGTGCACTCGCTGCGCCTGTCGCAGACCAACGTCTGCTACGTCGGCTGCACGTTCTGCGGTTTCCAGCGCAGGTTCGACGAGGAAGGCGTCTGGGACATGGAGTTGGACGATGTGTGGGACTACGTCGACCGGCACTATCACCCCGACCTCACCGAGATCCACATCACGGCCGGCCACCACCCGAAGCGGCCCTGGCAGTACTACCTCGACCTGGTGCGAGGCCTCACGGAGCGCTACCCGGGGATCCAGGTGAAGGCCTGGACCGCCGCCGAGATCCACCACTTCACGCGCATCACGAGGCCGCGGTTGAGCTACCGCGAGGTGCTCTCCGAGCTCAAGGAGGCGGGCCTGGTGGCCATGCCCGGCGGCGGCGCCGAGATCTTCGCCGAGCCGGTCCGCAGGCGCATCGCACGGGCCAAGGTGACCGCCGAGGGTTGGCTGGAGGTGCACCGCACCGCGCACGAGCTCGGCATCCCCACGAACGCCACCATGCTCTACGGCCACATCGAGACCCGCCAGGACCGGCTGGACCACATGATCCGGCTGCGCGAGCTGCAGGACGAGGCTCCAGGCTTCTACTCCTTCGTGCCGCTGGCGTTCCAGCCGGACAACAATCCGCTGGCGCGCGAGCTGGGCACGCGCTTCACCACCGGCCTCGATGACCTGCGCAACCTGGCGGTATCACGGCTGATGCTCGACAACTTCCCGCACATCAAGGGCTACTGGATCATGATCACGCCGGAGCTCACCCAGGTGACGCTGTCGTCGGGCGTGAGCGACATCGACGGCACCATCAAGGACGAGCGCATCGCGCACGCCTCGGGCGCGGTGACCGAAGCAGGCATGACCGAGGACGAGCTGGTGCGGCTGGTGAAGGACGCCGGCCGCGTCCCGGTGCGGCGCGACGCCCTGTACAACGAGCTCGAGGTCTACGCGTGACGCGGGAGCGTCGGTCATGAGCAGGCACGCGCGGCCGTCCCCGGAAGCGTCGGGCACGTCGTCCGGGCGGGTCGAGCGTCTCGGCATCGTCTCGTACACCAACGTGGCGCCGCTGCACTGGGGCCTCACCCCCTGGGTCACGCGCCAGGGGAGCGCCGAGTTCGTGCGCGGCGTGCCTACCGAGCTCAATGCCGCGCTGATGGACGGCGCCATCGACCTCACCCTGATCTCCTCGGTGGAGTTCGTGCGCAACCGCGAGCGATTGCGCGCCCTTCCCGACTTCTCGATCGCCACGCTGGGGCCGGTGTACAGCGTGATGCTGTTCCACTGGCGCCCCTGGCGGGAGCTGCAGGGGGCCCGCATCGCCGTCACCACCCACTCGGCGACCAGCGTGCAGCTGCTGCAGGTGCTCCTCGAGGCCGATGGCCTCCAGGCCGAGTTGGTGCCCGTCGAGCCCGATCTGGACGCCATGCTCTCGGGCTGCGACGCGGCGCTGCTGATCGGCGACGCCGCCCTGCGTGAGGCGGTGGCGCGCCGTGAGTTGGGCGGCCGACGGCCGCTCGTCACCGATCTGGGCGAGGCCTGGTACCAGCACACGCGCCTGCCGTTCACCTTCGCGGTGTGGGCGTCGCTCGACGACCGGCCGCCGTCGGAGATGCTGGTCGCCCGGTTCCGGGCGGCGCGTGAGGCCGGCCTGGGCCGGCTGGCGGAGGTCGCGCAGGTCGAGGCCGAGCGCCTGGGGTTGTCGCTCCAGGTGGTGCAGCGCTACCTCGCCAACTTCCGCTACTACCTCGAGCTCCCCGACCGCGACGGCCTGCTGGCGTTCGCCAAGGCCAGCGACCCCACCTTCGAGGACGCGCAGCTACGGTTCTGGGACCTCTGAGAAGGGACCGAGGATGAACGTCTGGCCGGGCCGGCCCCACCCGTTGGGGGCGAGCTACGACGGCGAAGGCGTCAACTTCGCGCTCTACAGCGAGCACGCGCTGGGGGTGCAGCTGTGCCTGTTCGACACCGCCTACGATCCCGAGCCGAGCCACACCCTGGAGCTCAGCGACCGCACCGGGCCGGTGTTCCACGGTTACGTCCCCGGCATCCGCCCCGGGCAGCGCTACGGGTACCGCGTCCACGGCCCGTACGAGCCCCGGCGCGGGCACCGCTTCAATCCGGCCAAAGTCCTGCTCGACCCCTACGCGCGGGCCATCGGGCGTCCCCTGCGCCTGCACGATCGACTCTTCGGCTACGAGCGTAGCGTCGCCGAGGACGGGCTCGAGCGGCCCGATGTCCGCGACGACGCCGCCTATGCGCCGCTCGGCGCGGTGGTCGACGACGCCTTCGAGTGGGGCGAGGAACGCCTGCCCACGGTGCCGTTCGAGGACACCGTCATCTACGAGACCCACGTCCGCGGCATGACGATGCGGCACCCGGGCGTCGAGGAGGAGCTGCGCGGCACCTACCTGGGGCTCGCCTCCGACGCGGTGCTCGAGCACCTCCTCTCCCTCGGCGTCACCACGGTGCAGCTCCTGCCGGTGCACGCGATCGCGGAGGAGGGTCGCCTGGTGCGCCAGGGGCTGTCGAACTACTGGGGCTACCACCCGCTCGCCTTCTTCGCGCCCGAGCCGCGCTACGCCAGCGCCGGACCGGTGCACGCCGTGGGCGAGTTCAAGAGCATGGTCCGGCGCCTCCACCAGGTCGGGCTCGAAGTGATCATCGACGTGGTCTACAACCACACCGGCGAAGGGAACCACCGCGGGCCCACGCTCAGCTTCCGCGGCATCGACAACCGCAGCTACTACAAGCTGAACCCCGGCCGCCCGGAGCTCTATCGGGACTACACCGGCACCGGCAACACCCTCGACCCCGGCAACCCCTACGTCCTCCAACTCATCATGGACAGCCTGCGGAGCTGGGTGCAGCACATGCACGTGGACGGCTTCCGCTTCGACCTGGCGTCGGCGTTGGCGCGCGAGCTCTACGACGTGGACATGCTGTCGGCTTTCTTCAAGGTTATCCAGCAGGACCCGGTCCTGTCCGGCGTCAAGCTCATCGCCGAGCCCTGGGACGTCGGTCCGGGAGGGTATCAGGTCGGCAACTTCCCGTGGCGCTGGTGCGAATGGAACGGCCGCTACCGGGACGGAGTGCGAGGCTACTGGCGCGGCGACGCGGGACGCGCCGGCGAGCTGGCGACGCGGGTGAGCGGCTCGGCCGACCTCTACGGCCGCGGCAAACGCCGGCCCTACGCCTCGGTCAACTTCATCACCGCGCACGACGGCTTCACGCTCCGAGACCTGGTCAGCTACGCGCACAAGCACAACGAGGCCAACGGTGAGGACAACCGCGACGGCAGCGACCACAACCTCAGCAGCCACGGCGGGGTGGAGGGTCCGACGCAGGACGCGGCCGTGCTCGACCGGCGTGACCGGCGTCGGCGCAGCCTGATCGCCACGCTGTTGCTGTCGCAGGGCATCCCCATGGTGCTCGGCGGCGACGAGCTGGGACGGACCCAGGGGGGCAACAACAACGCCTACTGCCAGGACAACGAGGTGAGCTGGTTCGACT
>CAZTTB010000066.1:0-11283 GCA_964616005.1 uncultured bacterium
CGATGGTGTTGTTGATCTTGTGCGCGCCGGTGTGGTTGAGGTCCTCGCGCTTGAGATAGATGCGGGCGCCGCCGAGACGGGCGCTGAGGGCGTCGGCGCGGTACAGGCGGCTCGGTCGGCCCACGTACTCGCGCAGGTAGCGCTTCAGCTCCGCCTGGAAGGCGGTGTCGGCGCGGGCGCCCCGGTAGGCGTGCTCGAGCTCGTCGAGCGCGGGGATGAGTGTCTCCGGGACGTAGCGACCGCCGTAGTCGCCGAAGCGGCCACGCGGGTCGGGAAGCGGGAACATCGTGCCTCCTAGGTTGTTGCGAAGGGAACTAGGGGGTTGCGGATCGCGTCGCGGCACGACCGTAGCGCCGCCAGTGCTGGTGGTGCCACTTGAAGCTACGCGGGGTGCGCACCCGCACGCGCGTCCTCATGGCGCCAGTTTATGTCCGTGCCCCGACGCTGACAAGGGTTCGCGCTGCGTGCTAGATGTCCCGCAGAAGCCAGGCCCGCTCGTCCGTGCCCAGCCTGGCCGGCGTGTGCGCCAGCCTCTCCAGCGCGAACGGCGCCACCAGCTCGTCGGCCGTGATCTCCTCGAGCGCGCCCGTAAGGCCGAGGCCGTGCGCCAGCAGGCCTACCACGCGTTCCGGCCGGACTCCCGTCTCGCGCAGGGCGCGCAGCGTCAGCGACCCGCGGCGCTTGGCGAGGCGCTCACCGTGCTCGTCGAGCATCAGCGGGACGTGGGCGAAGGCGGGGGCCGCCAGGCCGAGTGCCCGGTAGAGCAGGAGCTGCGCTGCGGTGGCGGGCAGCAGGTCGTCGCCGCGGACCACCTCCGTCACGGCCATGGCGGCGTCGTCGACCACCGTCGCGAACTGGTACGCCCACAGGCCGTCGGCGCGCTGCACCACGATGTCGCCCACGTCGTCTCCGGCGCTCGCCCGTTGCAGCCCGGCGATGGCGTCCTCGAACACGACCCATCCGGGCTCCACCCGCAGCCGAAGGCTCGGTGTCGCGCCCTGGGCGCGCTTGCGTTCGGCAGCCCGGTCGCTGGCGCGGCGCTCGGCCGGTCCGTAGACGGGCGTGCGGCCGTGCGGTGCGCTCGCGACCTGCTGGAGCTCGCGGCGTGAGAGGTAGCACGGGAAGATGCGGCCCTCACGCTGAAGGGCTTCCAAGGCGGACGTGTAGAGTGCCCCGCGCGCGCTCTGGCGATAGGGACCGAGAGGCCCACCGATATCGGGCCCCTCGTCCCAGTCGAGCCCCAACCAGGCGAGCTCGTGAAGGTTGCCGTCCACGGCCTCCGGCAGCGTGCGCGGGCCGTCGAGATCGTCCACCCGCAGCACCCATTCGCCTCCGAGCGAGCGGGCGCGGAGCCACGCCACCAGCGCCGTACGGGCGTTGCCCAGGTGGAGCCAGCCGCTCGGAGAGGGCGCGTAGCGACCGCGGTAGCTTCGCGCCTCGGACGGGCTCACGCTCGGTCCCACGGCCGCAGAGGCCGGCGGCTCAGGCCTTGCCGGCCTTGGCCATCGCTTCCAGCATGGCCGCGCCCATGTCGCTGGGCGTCTGGGCCACCACCACGCCGGCGGCTTGCAGCGCTGCGATCTTGTCCTTGGCGGTGCCCTTGCCGCCGGAGATGATGGCGCCCGCGTGACCCATGCGCTTGCCTGCGGGCGCGGTGGTTCCGGCGATGAACGCCGCCACCGGCTTGGTCATGTTGGCCCGGATCCAGGCGGCGGCTTCCTCCTCGGCCGAGCCCCCGATCTCGCCGATCATGATGACGCCCTCGGTGGAGGGGTCGTCATTGTAGAGGCTCAACACATCGACGAAGTTGGTTCCGTTGACCGGGTCGCCGCCGATGCCCACCGCGCTCGTTTGCCCAAGACCGTTGTCGGTGAGCTGCTTGACGGCTTCGTAGGTGAGGGTGCCGGAGCGGCTCACCACGCCGATACGGCCGCCCTGATGGATGTAGCCGGGCATGATGCCGATCTTGCACTCGTGCGGGGTGATGACACCCGGGCAGTTCGGTCCCACCAGGCGCGTCGCCGCCCCCTCCAGCACGCGCTTCACCCGCACCATGTCCATGATGGGGATGCCCTCGGTGATGGCGACCACCAGCGCGATGCCGGCGTCGGCGGCCTCGAGGATGGCGTCGGCCGCGAACGGGGGCGGCACGAAGACCACGCTCGCGCTCGCACCTGTGGCCTCAGCCGCTTCCCGGACCGTGTCGAAGATCGGTACCGACACACGGTAGCTGTCGCCCCGACCCGGCACGCCGCTGTGGTCGGTCTCGCCCTCGAAGATCTCGACCTGACCGCCGCGGCCGGGGTGCACCGCACCGACCATCTGTGTGCCGTAGGCGATCGCCTTGTCGGTGTGGAAGCGGCCGGCGCTGCCGATCCCCTGGACCAGCACCTTGGTGTTCTTGTCGACGAGGATGCTCATTTCGCCAGCTCCACGATCTTCTTGGCGCCGTCCTTCATGTCGTCGGCGGCGATGAGATTGAGCCCCGATGCCGACAGGATCTGCCTCCCGAGCTCGACGTTGGTGCCCTCCAGGCGGACCACCAGGGGCACCTTCAGGCCGACCTGCTTGACGGCCGCGACCACGCCGTTGGCGATGGTGTCGCACTTCATGATGCCGCCGAAGATGTTGACGAAGATCCCCTTCACGTTGGGGTCCCTGGTGATGATGGTGAACGCCGCGGTGACGTTCTCCTCGGTGGCGCCGCCGCCGACGTCGAGGAAGTTGGCGGGCTCGCCGCCCACCTGCTTGATGGTGTCCATGGTCGCCATGGCGAGGCCCGCGCCGTTCACCAGGCAGCCGACCGTCCCGTCGAGCTTGATGAAGCTGAGGCCGTACTTGCCGGCCTCGACCTCGGCGTCGTTCTCCTCGCTGAGGTCGCGCATCTCGACGACGTCCTTGTGACGGAACAGGGCGTTGTTGTCGAAGCTCACCTTGCCGTCGAGCGCCATCACGCCGCCGTCGGCGGTGACCACCAGCGGGTTGATCTCGACCATGTCGGTGTCGAGGGCCTCGGCGGCGGCGACCAACGCCTTGAGGAAGCGCACACCGTTCTTGAAGGCGTCGCCCTCGAGGCCGAGCCCGTACGCCAGGCGACGGGCCTGGAAGTCGGCCAGCGAGATGGCGGGGTCCACCGTCTCTCGCAGGATCTTCTCGGGCGTCTCGGCCGCGACCTGCTCGATCTCCATGCCGCCCTCGGTCGACGCCATGACGAGGTTGCGGCCGGTGGCGCGATCGAGCACCACCGACACGTACAGCTCGCGCGCGATGTCGATGCCCTGCTCGATGTAGAGCCGGTTGACCTGCTTGCCTTCGGGACCGGTCTGAACCGTCGTGAGGGTTGAGCCCAGCATGGCTTCGGCCAGCGCGCGCACCTTCGCTTCGGCAGCCTGGACACCGCCCTTGAGGCCGTCGGTGACGACGTTGACGCCGCCCAGCTCGGGGTGCTCCTGGAAGCGCCCCTTGCCGCGGCCGCCGGCGTGGATCTGTGACTTGACGACCACGACGGGGTGGCCGCTGGCATCCACCACCGGCCGGACCGCCGCGACGGCCTCGTCGACCGTGGTCGCGACACGTCCGATCGGCACCGCGATCCCGTGCGCTTTCATCAGCTGCTTGGCTTGATACTCGTGGATCTTCAAGGGGGACCTCCCACGGTCGGACCGCGACCGTCTCTGTCGAACCGCCCCAGGGTAACGCCCGGACCCGCCTGCGACCAAGCGGCGGTGGACCGTTGCCGAGCTCGTGCGCGAGCCGGCGACGCCGGAGCACGGCGGCACGGGCGGTGTGGAACCCTTCAACATCGCGAGTCCGCACAGGCGCTAGCATGCCCCCATGGTGCGCACCGCCATACTCACCGTGAGCGACCGTGGGGCCGCCGGCCAACGCGAGGACACCTCGGTCCAGGAGATCCGCCGCCTGTTGCAGGCAGGCCCCTTCGTCGAAGTCGACTACCAGGTGGTACCCGACGAGCAAGCCATGATCCGCGCCAAGCTGCGGTTGTGGTGCGATCAGGACACCGTCGACCTGGTGCTGACCAACGGGGGGACCGGCCTGGCCCTGCGCGACCGCACGCCGGAGGCCACGCGCGAGGTGATCGAGCGGGAGGTGCCCGGCCTGGCCGAGTTGATGCGGGCGCACAGCGTCGCCTCGAACCCGCACGCGGCACTCTCGCGCGGCCTGGTTGGCATCCGCCGGCGGACCCTGGTGGTCAACCTGCCGGGCAGCCCCCGCGGTGCGCGAGAGTCCCTCGAGGCCGTGATCGGCGTCTTGCCTCACGCCATCGACACCATCCTCGGCGAGCAACGGAGTGCACCCGGGACCTGGCACAACTGAGCGGCAACCGCAGCCCCACCGGCCGAACGCCGTGTAGCATGGCGTGGTGACGATCCTGGCGATGGCGGTTCTGGTGATCGGGCTGGCGGTCGGGCTGGTAGGCGTGGTGGCACCGATCCTGCCAGGGGTCCCGATCGCTGCGGCCGGAGCCGTACTGGCGGCGTGGATGGTGGGATTCGAGCACTTCGGTGTGGCACCGCTCGCTTTCATCATCGGCCTGGCGGTGCTGGCGCAGCTCATCGATCTGGCCGGCAACTGGGTGGGTGCCCGGGTCTACGGCGCCCGCCGCGCAGGACTGTGGGGCGGGGTGCTCGGTTCGTTGGTCGGGCTCATCTTCTTCCCGCCGTTCGGCTTCCTGCTGGGCGCGCTGGTCGGAGCCGTGCTGTTCGAGCTGATCGGCGGGCGCCCGTTCGACGAAGCGTTGCGGGCCGGCGTCGGCGCCTTCGTGGGCGCGCTCGGCGGAACGGTCGCCAAGATCTTGATCGTGATCGCGATGGCCGTGGTGGGGATTCCGCGAGTGCTGTGAGGCGTGCCCCGCGGGGGGCGGCGGCGCGGGCTGGTAAGCTCGCGTCCTGAAGCGTAGGCGGGCGCGTTCGGCGCTCCTGGGAGGACGACTGCATGGATCCGATTCTCGTTCACATCGGGCCGTTGGCGATCCGCTGGTACGGCTTCCTCATCGCGCTGGCCGTGCTGATCGGAGCGCTGTGGGCCCTGAGGCTGGCCGAGCGACGCGGCCTCGACCCCGACAAGCTGCTCGACTCCGCGGTCTGGCTCGTCCTCGCCGGCATCATCGGTGCGCGCCTGGTGTACGTCGTGACCAGCCCGGCCGCGTTCTTCGGTCCGGGGGGGCACCCGCTCGACGCCTTCAAGGTGTGGCAGGGTGGCATCAGCATCCATGGCGGCATCCTTGGCGTGCTGGTGGCGATGGCCTTCTTCGCCCGCGCGCAGCACATCAACATGTGGTCGTACATGGACGTGCTCACGCCGCTGGGGACGCTGGGGATCATGGGCGGTCGCATCGGCAACATCATGAACGGCACCGATACCGGCGGCCGCCTGACGAACCTCGCCATCGGTATCGATTGGCCCAAGCCCGGCACCCCGTTCCTGGGAGCCTTCGGCCGCTTCCTGTTCGGCAAGGACCTGTGGCAGTACGCGCCGCCCGCTTGTCGGGCCGTGCCCGCAGGCCAGCCCTGCCATATCCACTTCGCGCAGTTCTACGGTTTCCTGGTCGGTCTCATCCTGCTGTTCATCGTCCTCTGGGCGCTGCGGCGCAGCCGCGCGCCGGGCTACGCCTTCTGGCAGTTCGCCCTATGGTACTCGGTGCTGCGCAGCCTGCTCGAAGAGCCTTTCCGCGACAACCCCCTGTACTGGAAGGTCTACGACAACATGCAGGCGGGGATCGGCTTCTTCACCCTCACGCAGTTGGTGAGCGTGCTCATCGTGGCCGTAGCGATCGTGATGCTGCTCAGGATCCGCGACCGGGAGCGCCGCGGCCGGGCGGCCGCCACCTCGGGGCGTTGAAGATGGCGGAACCGATCCTGAGCGTCGTGGTGCTCGCCGCCGGGCAGGGCACGCGCATGCGCTCGTCGCTGCCCAAGGTGCTGCACGAGGCGGCGGGGAAGCCGCTGCTCGCGCACGTGCTGACCGCGGCGGCCGCACTCCGCCCGGAGCGGCTGGTGGTCGTGGTCGGGCACGGGGCCGGGGCGGTACGGGAGCGCTTCGCGGACGCCGGCGTCAGCTTCGTGGAGCAGACCGAGCAGCGCGGCACCGGCCACGCCTTGTTGTGCGCGCGGGAGGCATTGGCGGGTGTGCCGGGCGCCGTGCTGGTGCTCTACGGCGACCAGCCCATGGTGCAGGCGTCCACGCTCGAGGGACTGGTGCAGGAGCAGCGTAGACACGCTGGGGCGGTGATGCTCACCTACGAGGTCAGCGACCCGTTCGGGTTGGGTCGCGTGGTGCGTGCGCCGGACGGCAGCGTGCTGAGGGTGGTGGAGGAGAAGGACGCCACCGTGGAAGAGCGGGCGATCCACGAGGTGTACCCCGGCGTCATCGTGTTCGACGACGCGGCGTTCGAGGTGGCGGGCGGCCTGAGCGCGGACAACGCCGCCGGCGAGTACTACCTCACCGACATGATCGAGCTCTACCGCCGTAGCGGACGCGGGCTCCATGCGCACCGCGGTCACGACGCCATGCGGGAGCTGATCGGGGTCAACACGCGCGCCGAGCTGGCGCGGGCCGAGGCCCTGCTCCGGCGCCGCACGCGCGAGCGTTGGCTGGAGGCCGGTGTGACGATGCAGGCGCCGGAGTCGACGGTCCTCGACGAGACGGTGGTGTTGGCGCCCGATGTGGTGCTCGAGCCCGGCGTGCTGCTGCGCGGGGCCAGCACGGTGGGCCGCGGCGCCCGCGTGGGGGCCTACGCCGTGCTGGACGGCTGCACCGTGGCTCCCGGGGCGATCGTGCCACCGCACACGGTGGCGCGGGGACGGGCGTTCGAGGCGCTCTGAGGCGTCGGCGGGGTGCGCTCAGCCGTCGGCTGCGCCGGGAGCGCCGCCGCCGTCGGGCTGATGGCGGGTGTAGGCCTCGTCATGCGGGCGATCGAGGGTCTCCAGCGTGAGGTCGTGCAGGCGCAGGTGGGCGCTCTCGGTATAGAAGCCCACCCGCCCCTCGCCGAAGCGCTCGTCCGCCAGCGTCAGGAGCACCGCGCCGTCGAGCGAGAACTCCAGGTAGGAGCCGTAGGCGAGCAGCACGAACGGGTGCGGGTCGCCGTGCGCGACGTAGAAGTTCGACTGCAGCGGGACGTAGTCGAAGGCCTCCTCGACGTCGCCCCCCGGGTGCGCCGCCCAGGCGCGGAGCTGGGCGATCCCCTTGTACAGGTCGAGGCTGAGATAGTAGCCGTCCCCGTCATCGCTCAGACGCAGCACCAGGCCGATCTTGCCGCTGCCGTCCATGTGCAGCTCGCCGCGCAACCGGAAATCGCGGTGCACGCCCGGCACCAGGAACGTCTCGAAACCGCTGTCGCAGCCGAAGCGCGCCACGCCCGACGCCGCCTCGCTGGCGGCCGACGCGCGGCCGAACAGCGGTTCCAGCGGGATCAGCTCGGCCGCCGGGAGCGTGGCGCGCACGCGCGCGTCGAAGCCCGAGAAGCTCGCCAGGTAGAGCTCCCCGTCGGGCGCGGCGCGCAGCTCCTTGGGCGGTGGGAGCAGATGCTGACCGTCGGTCACGTGCCCCTTGAAGAAGAAGTTCCACACGAGCCAACGGCCGTCGTCCCGACACAAGCGCGCGGCATAGTTGCCCTGGGGCAGCAGCACGTTGTCCGAGAAATTGAAGTAGGGCCCTTCGAAGGTGTCGGCGTACCAGTAGTGGACCTTGACGTCCTCCCGGATCGAGCCCAGCAGGTACCAGCGGCCGTCGAGTTGCACCGGCACGGGCACCTCGATGTCGTCGTAGCGGCTGGGATGGAACAGCGGTTGCCGAGGTTCGAAGCGGTTCGGCGCGGTCTCCTCGAACAGGGCCACCGCCCCGCGCCGGATGACCGGGCCGTGGTCCACCCGCGCGGCCGCCAGCAGGAAACCGGTGCCGTCGATGCGCGCATAGTAGGGGTCCCGGAAGCTGACCCAGTGCCGTCCCTGCTCGAGGCTGTGTTCGTAGGGTGCGGCGCCGAGCTCCAGCGGGAAGGCTCCGGTGGTGTCCTTCTCCCAGGTGAAGAGGTCGTCGGAACGCGCCAGGCCGATGCGCTGCACCCGGCCGCGATGGGCCATGCTGAGGCCTGTGTAGAACATGCGCCAGCCGCCCTCGCGATGTGGGTCGGGGGAGACGCTCATCGTCCACAGCATGTCGTCGTCCCAACCGCCGGGGTCGCTGATGAACAGGGCGTTGTCCACCCGCTCCCAGGACAGGCCGTCCTCGGAGATCGCGTGCGCGATGTAGTCGTGGTTGGGGAGCACCAGGTGGAACAGGTGGTACACCCCGCCGGAGCGGACGACCTCGACGTCGCCGATCTCGCTGACCCTGAACCCGAAGCCGGCGTACATCCTTCAGCCCCCCTGGCGCAGACTCACGAGCGCTCTCACCCGTCTTCGCCGACGTCGACGAATCCCTGGTGCTCGAGCCCTTCCAGCACGCCGGCGGCGAGCTCGGACTCGGCGAAATAGATGCCGCGCCGGCCCTTGAGCCGCTCCATCTCGGGCGCGTGGTTTCCGACCACGATGCCGGGATTCCGGTTGGTCAGCATCTCGGTATCGTTGCCCGAATCGCCCGCCACCACGATGTCACGGCTCTTCACCCCCCATTTGCGCGCCAGGTAGCGGATGGCCTTGCCCTTGGACGCACGCGAGGGCAGCACGTCGAGGAAGGTGCCGCTGGAGTGGATCACCGTCGCCTGCACGCCCGCCTCTGCCAGCGCGTCGCGCACCTGCTCCGCCCGCCGCTCGCCCTCGTCGCCCTCCGCGGTGAGGAAGTAACTCACCTTGAACCTGCGTTGGGCGTGCTCGGGCTGACGATCCACGAACGGCAACGCGTCGAGCGTCCGCCGGACCGCCTCCGGCTTCCAGCCGTGCGACAGGTAGTGGGCGTAACCGCGGTCGGGCACCGCTTCAGCGCCATAGTAGATCTCGCTCCCCACCGCGCAGATGAGGACGTCGGGGGTCGGGATGGCGTGGGACTCGAGCGCTTCACGGACCTGCTCGAGGTTGCGGCCCGACGCCACCGCGAACGCCATGTCGGTGCGCTCGAGCGCACGCTGCAGTCGCTCGAGTCCGTCGACGTCGTCCCCGCGGTCCTCGTCGATGAGGGTGTGGTCGATGTCGCTGACCAGCAGGCGCCGACCGGCGCGTAGGTGCTCCCCCGCACCGGTCCGCCAGGGCGCGCGCCTGAGCTCGTCGAGCCCGTCGTGTAGCGCCGTCACTTCTCGCAGATAGGTGTCGGCGTGGGCACCCCACGCGTAGTGCTCGCGCACCCCCGCGATCCCGTTCTCCGAGAACCGGTCCCACTCCTCGTGGTCGACGAGCACGCGCTTCAAGGCAGCCTGGATGGCTCCGGCGTCGCGCGCATCGACCAGGATGCCGCTCCCACAGTTGGCGATGATGTCCTGAGGACCGCCATGGTCGGTGGAGACCACCGGCAGCCCCGAAGAGCTCGCCTCGATCAGCGTGATGCCGAAGTTCTCGACCAGAGCGGGGTTGATGAACACGCCGCGCCTGGCTGCGGCGATGCGGTAGAGCACCGGGATGTCGGTGTCGGGGTCGTGCTTCTTGGGCAGCGCCAGGCGCCCGTAGAGGTCGTAGCGGTCCATCAGCAGCAGCATCCGGGTGAGGACCTCCTGCTCGTTGTCGTCCATCTGCTCGATGTCCCGGCGCACGCCGGCGAACACGGCCAGGTTGGCGATCTGCTGCAGCTCCTTGTCCTCGCCGTAGGCGGTGAGCAGGCCGTCGATGTTCTTGCGCCGGTCCGGCCGGCTGATGGCCAGGATCAGCGGCTTGTTGGCGTCGTAGAGGAAGCGCGCGATCTCCTGCCGCATACGGACCCGGGCGCGCACCACGTCCTCCCCGGGATCGAAGCCTTCGTCGAGATCGTAGTAGAAGGGGTAGAAGGTGTCGACCTCGATGCCGGGCGGGATCACATGGTAGTTCGCCTCGCTGCTGGCGTCGTAGAGCTCGTACCCGTGGTCCACCTCGTGGCGGGTGCTGGCGACGACCAGGTCCGCCTTGGCCAGCACCTCCTCTTCCACATCGATGCGGTGCCGGATCTGGTACTGCCGGTCGATCTCCCCGACGTCCATGCCGGAAGCCTGGAGAACGCGCAGCTTGTTGCGCCCCAGCGAGTGGCCGGTGAACACCAACGGCACCCCCAGCACGCTGGCGAGCTGCAACGCCACGTATCCCGCGTCGGCGTAGTGCCCGTGCACGATGTCGGGTCGGACGCCGTTCCGGCGGTTGAACCGCAGCACGCCCTCGACGAACTCATCCAGCAACGGCCACAGCAACTCCTTGCGACGGTAGCGTGACCCGCCGGCTTTGATGCGCACCAGGCGGGCGTTCTCGCCCAGCTCCTCGACCTCGCGACCGTAGTCTTCCGACACACGCGGATCGTCGATGAGTCGGGTGAACAGATCGACCTGCCTCACGCCCTCGTGGCGGCCCAGCGCACGCGCCAGCTCCACCACGTACTTGGTCTGGCCGCCCGTGTCGGAATCGTGACCCAGCTCCAGGTTGTGGCCACGGATCAGGCCGTGAACGCTGAACATCTGGATGACGAGGCCGTCGCCATGGTTGCCGGTTGCGTCTTCGGGCATGGTCGGACTATCCTCCGTGAACAGCCTAGCAGCCGCGTTCACGAACGACCGTATGGGAGGGTGGGCCGCGGGTTGGGCGGGCCGCGGTCGCGGGTGCTATCCTGCGCCCGGAGGAGCGATGCCGCTGTTCACCAAGCCCCCCGCCGTCCTGGCCCTGGAAGACGGAACTGTCTACTACGGCTACGCCTTCGGCTTCCCCGGTCGCACGGTCGGCGAGGTGGTCTTCAACACCTCGATGACGGGGTATCAGGAGATCCTGACCGACCCGAGTTACAAGGGGCAGATCGTCACCATGACGTATCCCCACATCGGCAACTACGGCGTCAGCGTCTACGATATGGAGTCGAACCGCCCGTACGCGCAGGGGTTCATCGTGCGCGAGTTCAGTCGCACCGCCTCCAACCACCGGGCCAATCAGGACCTGCAGAGTTTCATGGAGCAACACCGTATCGTGGGCATCGAGGGGATCGATACCCGTGCCCTGACACGTCGCCTGCGTACGGGAGGGGTGGTGAAGGGGGTCATCCACCACGGCGCCGTCGACGAGGCGATCGAAGCCGAGCTGATCTCGATCGCACGCTTGCATCCCGACATCGACGGGCGCGACATGACGCCCGAGGTCACCACGCCGCTGCCCTACGCCCGGCCGTCGTTCA
>CAZTTB010000067.1:0-11155 GCA_964616005.1 uncultured bacterium
GGCGGGAGCGCACGCGGATACGCGCACATCGGCGCCCTGGCCAGTCTGGAGCGGCACGGGTTCGCTCCCGACATCGTCGTCGGGACCAGCTTCGGGGCGGTGATCGGCGCGCTGTACGCATCCGGCCGCAGTCCCGAGTCGCTCCGTGTCGAGGCCGCGGCCATGCGGCGGCGAGACGTCTTCCCGCACATCGCCGACTTCGGCCTCCACAAGGGCGCGTTGTTCGACGGACATCGTCTCGAGGCCTACTTCGACGGCATGGTCGAGGGACGATCGTTCGAGGACCTGGTACGTCCGCTGATCGTGGTCGCCACCGATGTGGACTCGGGCGAGCGTGTGCTGCTGTCGAGCGGCCCGTTGGCCCCGGCCTTGCGGGCGAGCGCCTCGATACCGGGCGTGTTCGCCCCGGTCGTCATCGGGGGTCGCAGGCTGATGGACGGCGGGATCGGCTCGCCCGTACCGCTCGATACCCTTCGTGGGCTCGACGTGGGGCTCTCGATCGGCATCGGTGCCGGCATGGAGGCGGAGGACTCGCGAACCATCCGCGCGGCACGGCGCTTCCTGCACACCGAGGTGGGCCATCGTCTGCACCGGTCGTTGGGGCAGGGGAACGGCCGCTCCATCGCCGCCCGGCTGGGGCGCGCGCTGGCCTACGCCGCCGACGGCTGGCTGGACGACGCGGGCGACGAGGCGTCGCTCCATGTCCATACGCGACCGCCCATCCACTGGCTGAACTTCCACCGCGCGGAGGTCGCCATCCGCGCCGGCGACGACGCGCTGAACCAGTTCATGCCGCGTATCCAGCAAGCGCTGGCGGGCGCCGTTCCGGTCTGAACCCGGTCGGCGGGCATCGCCCACCGCTCACAGGATCTTCTTGCCCAGCAGGCTCGCCGCCATCTCCACCATGATGGCGGCGCTTCGATTCTGGCTGTCGAGGATGGGGTTCACCTCGACCAGATCGAGGCTGGTGGGCCGGCCGGAATCGGCCAGGAGCTCCATGAGCAGGTGGGCCTCGCGGTAGCTCAGGCCGCCCGGCACCGGGGTGCCCACGCCGGGTGCCAGGCCTGGGTCGAGGGCGTCGGCGTCGAACGAGATGTGCAGCCTGTCGACATGGGCCAGGTGCTCGATCACCTCTGCGGCTACCCGCGCGATGCCGCGCTGGTCGATCTCCTTCATGGTGTACGCGGCGATGCCGGCGTCGCGGATGAGGGCACGCTCGCCCTCGTCGAGGCTGCGCAGGCCCACGAACACCAGGTCCTCGGGCGCCAGGGCGGGGCCGCCGCCCCAGATCCCGGTGAGACGGGGGTCGCCGAGGCCGAGCAGGTGGGCGAGCGGCATGCCGTGGA
This sequence comes from uncultured bacterium, assembly GCA_964616005.1. Classification (GTDB taxonomy): domain Bacteria; phylum Deinococcota; class Deinococci; order Deinococcales; family Trueperaceae; genus JASBRS01. The sequence goes on from CAZTTB010000067.1 coordinate 1,347, forward strand.
TGTTGCCGCTCGGACTGCTCTCGGGCGTGTTGAGGTCGGCGTGGGCATCGACCCACACCACCCCGGTACGGCGGCCCGCCGACGCTCCCGGCACGGTTCCCATGCTGACGGAGTGATCGCCTCCCAGCGAGATCACGAACGAGCCGTCGTCGAGGGCCCGCAGTCGCTCGTACGCGGCGCTGCAGGTCGCGGCGATGGCGTCGGCGAAGGGGAGGCCGTCGGCATCGGGCACGGCCTCGGGAACGGGTACCTCGACGTTGCCGAGGTCGACGACCTGGTGGCCGAGCGCGCCTAGGCTGGCTGCGAGGCGGGCGAGCCTGAGGGCGCTCGGTCCCATGTCGACGCCTCGCCGTCCGGCTCCGAGGTCCATCGGGATTCCAAGTATGCTGATGCGTGCCACGCCCGAAGATAGCACGAGAGTCGTCCAGGACGGGTTAGATGCAAGTGTATGCGGTTCTGTATCGTGCATATGCAGAGCCGCATACAGCCGTGGCCGCGGGCGTCGAGCGCTAGTCCTGTGCGGGCCGGTGCCAGTAGCGCCCCTCACGCTCGAGCATGGCGTAGGCCGCGTCGGGCCCCATGCTGCCGGCCTCGTAGAACATCGGCGTCGGCCCGATCTCGGCGATCCGGTCGAGCAGCGGCGTGATCACCCGCCACTGGGCTTCGACCTCGTCGGCACGCATGAAGAGGGTGGCGTCGTCCAGCATCACATCGAGCAGCAGCGTCTCGTAGGCGTCCGGATTGGGGCGGTCGAAGCTGCGGCCGTACAGGAAGTCGAGACTGATGCGTTCCATCTCGATCCCCTGACCGGGCCGCTTGCCGTTGAAACGCAAGACGATGCCCTCGTCCGGTACCAGCCGCAGCACCAGCCGGTCGGCCTTGAGCTGCGAAGGGAGCTCGAACGGCACGTGGGGCGGCGTCTTGAACTGCAGCACGATCTCGGTGGCCTTCATCTCCAGGCGTTTGCCTGAACGGATGTAGAAGGGTACCCCCGACCAGCGCCAGTTGCGGAGCTCGAGCTCGACCGCGGCGAAGGTGGCCTGCTTGGAGCGCGGGTCGACGCCGTCCTCCTCCCGGTAGCCCATCATGCCGTTGCCGGAAACGTACTGCCCCAGCACCGCGTTCTCGGGCCGGCCGCAGCGCAGGGCGTCGAAGACCTTGACCTTCTCGTTGCGGACGCTGTGGGCGTCGTAGCGCGCGGGGGGCTCCATGGCCACCAGCGCCACGAGCTGCAGCAGGTGGTTCTGGAAGACGTCGCGCAACACACCCGCCGATTCGTAGAAGCTGCCGCGTCCCTCCACGCCCATGGGCTCGACCATGGTGATCTGCACGTGGTCGACGTAGCGGTTGCTCCACACCGGCTCGAAGATGCTGTTGGCGAAGCGTAGCACCGCCAGGTTCTGGGCCGTCTCCTTGGCGAGGTAGTGGTCGATGCGGTAGACCTGATCCTCGTGGAAGTGCTCCAGGACGTGCCGGTTCAGCGCACGGGCGGTTTGCAGGTCGTCGCCGAAGGGCTTCTCGATCACCAGCCGTGACCAACCGTTGCCCGCTTCGTGCAGGCCGGCAGCGGCCAGGTTCCGCACGATCGGCTCGTAGGTCTGGGGCGGGGTGGCAGTGTAGAAGACGCGGTTGTCCAGGCCCCACGCCTGCAGCCGCTCGGCCAGCCGCCGGAAGCCCTCCGGCTCGTCGTAGTCGCCCTGCACGTAGTGGATCCGTTCCTCGAGGGCGGTCCAAGCACCTTCTTCGAGCGGCTCGGCGTGGTGCGCCAGCGCCTCGCGCAGGCGAACGCGCAATGCGTCGTCGCTCAGAGGGCTACGTCCGTAGCCGACCAGGATCGTCGCCTCGTCGAGCGCGCCCTGCCGGTGGAGCTGGAACAACGCCGGCAGCAGCTTGCGGGCCGCCAGGTCGCCGGTGATGCCGAAGATCACGAATGCCGTCGGGGGCGCCTTGGGCACCTCAGGCCTCCCGGACCGGGTGGCCGCCGAACTGGTTGCGCAGCGCGGCGACCACCTTGGCGCTGAAGCTGTCGTCCTGCCGGCTCCGGAACCGTGCGAACAGCGCCGCGCTGATGGCGGGCAGCGGAACCGCCTGCTCCACGCCGAAGTCGACGGTCCAGCGACCCATGCCGCTGTCGTCGATGTAACCGTGGATGCCGTCGAGGGCCGGATCCTGCGCGAAGGCGCGCGCGAGGAGCTCGAGGAGCCAGGAGCGGACCACCGCACCGTGCGTCCACAGCTCGGCGATCCTCTCCAGGTCGAGTTCGGCGTGGGGGTAGGCGGCGAGCGCCTCGAAGCCTTCGCCGTACGCCTGCAGCAGGCCGTACTCGATGCCGTTGTGCACCATCTTCACGAAGTGCCCCGCGCCGACCGGCCCGACGTGCGCGACGCCGTTGTCGGGGGCCAGCGTCTCCAGCGCCGGGCGGGCGGTCTCGAAGGCGCCCTCCTCGCCACCAACCATCAGGTTGTAGCCCTCGGCCAGGCCCCAGACGCCGCCGGACACGCCGGCATCGAGCATGCGCACGCCCCGGCGGTCGGCCTCTTCGCCGCGGCGACGGGTGTCGGTGTAGTGCGAGTTGGCGCCGTCGATCAGGATGTCCCCCTGGTCGAGGTGCGCCAGCGCCTCGGCGAAGACCGCCTCGGTGGCGTCGCCCGCCGGCACCATCAGCCACACGACCCGGGGCGCGGGGAGTTTCTCGATGAGCTCGGACACCGAGGCCGCTCCGGCGGCGCCCTCCCCGACCAGGTCGTGGACGGCGCGTTCGTCGACGTCGGTCACCACCACGCGGTGGCCGTCCTTCATGAGCCGCCGCGTCATGTTGGCACCCATCCGTCCGAGCCCTACCATCCCTAGCTGCATGCCGGCCTCCTTGCCGGCGCCGTGCGGCGCCGCTCTCGATGCTAGCAGGGGGTGCCGGCCCCGTCTGTCCTGCGGCGAACGCGTCTGCGACGCATGTTAGACTGTCGCGGCTGCTGTAGGGGAGCGGCGCGAGACGGCGGACCGCGTGAGCCGCCCGGGAGGACGGACGTGGACATCCAGCAGGCGATGACGCTGCTCCGCCGCGGCGCACAGACCATCGTGCCCGAGGAGGCGCTCGAGGAGAAGCTGGTGCGGGCGCAGACCGAGGGGCGTCAACTCCGCGTGAAGCTGGGTGTGGATCCCTCCAGCAGCGACCTGCACCTGGGCCATGCGGTGGTGCTGCGCAAGCTGCGCCAGTTCCAGGACCTGGGGCACCGCGTGGTGTTGATCATCGGCGACTTCACGGCCACCATCGGCGATCCGTCGGGGCGCAGCAAGACGCGCCCGGTCCTTAGCCTGGAGCAGACCCGCAAGAACGGCGAGACCTATGTGGCGCAGGCCACGAGGATCCTCGACGACGCCCAGGAACGGCTCGAGATCCGCCACAACTCGGAGTGGCTCGCTCCGCTCGGGTTCGGCGACGTGGTCCGGCTGGCGTCCACCTATACCGTGGCCCGCATGCTCGAGCGCGACGACTTCACCAAGCGTTTCCGCGAGGGGACGCCGATCAGCGTCCACGAGCTCCTCTACCCGCTGGCGCAGGCCTACGACTCGGTCGCCATCCGCGCCGACGTGGAGCTCGGGGGCACCGACCAGCTCTTCAACCTGCTGGTGGGCCGTGACGTGCAGCGCGCGCACGGTCAGGACCCGCAGGTCGCGCTGACCACGCCGCTGCTCGAGGGGCTCGACGGCGTCGAGAAGATGTCGAAGTCGCTCGGCAACTACATCGGCATCGCCGAGGCGCCCGAGGTCATGTTCAAGAAGGCGATGCAGGTCCCCGACGAGCTTCTGATGCGCTACGTCGAGCTCGGGACGTTGCTGGACGTGGCGGCGGTCGGGGCGCTGGCGCAGGCCGATCCGGTGGGCGCCCACCGGCGGCTGGCGCGCGAGTTGGTGCGGCTCTACCACGGCGATGGCAGCGTCGAGGCGGCCGAACAGCGCTACGACGAGGTGGCGCGCGGCCACATCCCGGACGACCTCGCGGAGATCGACGTGCCCGACTCGGAGTTCCAGGAGGGCCGCGTCGGCGTGCTCAGGCTGGCGACCCTGACGGGACTGACGGCGTCCAACGGCGAGGCTCGGAGGCTGATCCAGAACCGGGGCTTGCGGATCGACGGCACACCGGTCGAGGACCCTCAACTGTGGCTGACGTTGGAGACGCCCATCGTGCTGCAGCGCGGGCGCGATCGCTTCGTACGGGTGCGGCGGGCGGTCTGAGCGCGGCGCGCGCGGTGCCGAGCTCAGATGGCCAGCACGCCCGCCATCTCGACGAGCTCCCAGTCGATGTCCTTGCGTAGCTCCCAGACGTCCTTCAGCGGGACGTGGGCGATGCCGCGCTTGTCGACCCCCACCATCACCCCGCTGCGGCCGTCGAGCAGGCTGCGCACGGCGTGGAAGCCGAGCCTCGAGGCGAGCACGCGGTCGCGCGTCGACGGCGAGCCGCCTCGCTGGGTGTGGCCGAGGATGACGGTGCGCACCTCGTAGCCGCAGCGCTCGCGGACGTGGGTCTGGAGGGCCATGGCGCCGCCCTCGTAGGCCCCTTCCGCGACGATCACGATGCTCGAGCTCTTGCCGCGCTGCTGTGCCGCCACGATCATGTCCACGACCTCATCGGCCCCGATGTGGACCTCCGGCAGCAGCACCGCCTCGGCGCCACCCGCCAGGCCCACGTGGAGGGCGATGTGCCCGGAGTGGCGCCCCATGACCTCGACCAGGAACAGGCGGTCGTGGCTGGCGGCGGTGTCGCGGAGTCGATCGACGGCGTCGAGCGCGATGTTGATGGCCGTGTTGAAGCCGATCGACACGTCGGTGCCGTAGATGTCGTTGTCGATGGTGGCCGGGATGCCGACGACGGGGAAGCCGTGCTCCTCGAACAGGCGGTAGGCGCCGCGGAAGCTGCCGTCGCCGCCGATGACCACGAGGCCGTCGATGTCGTGGGAGCGGAGGTTGGCCACCGCCTGTGCCCGTCCCTCGGGCTCCTTGAAGGCCTGGGAGCGCGCTGTGCGGAGGATGGTGCCGCCCCGTTGGATGATGTTGGCGACGGTGCGGGCCCCGACCCTGACGATGTCGTTCTCGATCAGGCCCTGATAGCCGCGGTAGACCGCGGAGATGTCGAGACCCTCGTACACAGCGGTGCGAACGACCGCCCGGATGGCCGCGTTCATACCCGGAGCGTCGCCCCCGCTGGTGAGAATGGCAACGTGCTTCATCGGCCGACCAGTATAGCTCGCTGGCGCGGCCGGTCCGGCGGGTCGTTCGTCCCCTGGCCGCCCGACAACGCCCGAAGTCGCTTCGATAGCGCGAGGCACGGACGCCCGCGCAGTCGGTGTCCCGACCCGGTCGTGATGATTGTCACGTGGGACGAATGTCCGGTGGTTCCCCGGTGAACGAGTGTGTCATCATCGAAGCCAAATGAATATCGTCGCGCTCAAGGAAACAGCTGCAGGCGAACGGCGAGTGGGGCTCACCCCCCAGGTCGTCGACAAGCTCGTGCGGCTCGGCATGTCGGTGACGCTCGAGCCCGGGATCGGCGACTCTCTGTACCTTGCCGATGCGGCCTACGAGAAGGTCGGCGCCAGGTTCGAGCCCGATCGCGCAACGCTGCTCGATGGCGCCGATGCGCTGGTCGCCGTCAACAAGCCCACGCCCGCCACGATCGGCGGCCTCCGGGAGGGGGCCATCGCCGTCAGCTTCTTGGACCCGTTCCGGAGCCCGGATGCGGTGCGGGCGCTGGCCGACGCGAAGGTCAGCGCCTTCTGCATGGAGCTGATCCCGCGTTCGACCTACGCCCAGAAGATGGACGCGCTCTCCAGCCAGGCCAGCCTGGCGGGTTATGGCGCGGTCGTCATCGCGGCCGAACGCATCGACAAGTCGCTGCCGATGATGAGCACGCCGGCCGGAACCATCCCGCCGGCGCGCGTGTTCGTGGTCGGCGCCGGCGTGGCGGGGCTGCAGGCCATCGCCACCGCCAAGCGGCTGGGCGCGCGCGTCGAGGCCTACGACACGCGACCGGTCGTGAAGGAGCAGGTCCAGTCGCTGGGCGCCCGCTTCGTCGAGATCGATGTCGGTGAGACCGGCCAGACCGAGCAGGGGTACGCCAAGGCCCTGACCGAGGAACAGCTGGAGATGCAGCGCAAGCAGATGGCCAAGATCTGTGCCGGCGCGGACGTCATCATCACCACCGCGCAGGTGTTCGGGCGACCGGCGCCCAAGATCATCTCGGCCGAGATGGTCGCAGGCATGCGGCCGGGCGCGGTCATCGTCGACCTGGCGGCCTCGACCGGAGGCAACGTCGAGGGCACCCAGGCCGACCACGAGGTGCGTACCGACAACGGCGTGCTGATCGTGGGTCTGGGCAACTTCCCGGCCGAGGTGGCGCGGGACGCCAGCCAGATGTACGCGAGCAACGTCTACTTCCTACTGGAGCACGCCTACGACAAGGAAGCGAACGTGCTCAAGCTCGATACCGAGGACGAGGTGATCGGTGCGGCCCTGCTCACGCATGAGGGGCAGATCCGTGACGGTCGCGTCCGCGAAGTTGTGGAGGGGTCCAAGTGACGATGCTCCTGTTGCTGTTCATCTTCGTGCTCTCCATCTTCCTGGGCCTCGAGCTGATCGGCAAGGTGCCGTCGCAGCTCCACACCCCGTTGATGTCGGGCTCGAACGCGATCTCGGGGATCAGCATCGTCGGGGCCCTGGCGGCCACGGCGATCCACGGCACCTTCGGGACCGTCCTGGCGGTGCTCGCGGTGGCTTTCGCCACGATCAACGTGGTCGGCGGCTACCTGGTGACCGACCGTATGCTGGCGATGTTCAAGACCGGCAAGAAGGACTAGGGAAGCGCCATGACCACAGTCATCAACCTCTCGTACATCGTCGCGTCGATCCTGTTCATCTTCGGCCTTCAGATGCTCGGCCGGGTCGAGACCGCCCGCCGCGGCAACATGATCTCGGCCGTCGGCATGCTCCTCGCCATCATCGCCACGCTGCTGCTGGGCGGGCTCGACTACATCTGGATCATCGTCGGCCTGGTGGTCGGCGGCGCCATCGGCTGGTGGACCGCAGCCGTGGTGAAGATGACCCAGATGCCGGAGATGGTCGCGCTGTTCAACGGCTCCGGCGGTCTGGCCTCGATGCTGGTGGGCTGGGCGGAGTACATCCACCAACCCAATCCCGGCGTCGTCACCTCCATCGCCATCTTCTTCGCGGTGCTGGTCGGGGCGGTGGCGTTCACCGGCTCCATGGTCGCCTGGGCCAAACTGGCCGAGCGCATGACCGGCAAGCCCATCCAGTTCAAGGGACAGCAGCCCGTGAACGCGCTGATCGTGGGCAGCTCGCTGGTTCTGGGCGTCATCTTCATCATCACCCCGGCCACGACCTACCCGCTGCTGCTCATCGTCATCCTGCTGTCGCTGTTCCTCGGTGTGCTGGCCGTCATCCCCATCGGCGGCGCCGACATGCCCATCGTGATCTCGCTGATGAACAGCTACTCGGGGGTGGCTGCGCTGGCGGCCGGGTTCGTCATCCAGAACAACGTGCTGATCGTGGCTGGGACGCTCGTCGGCGCCTCCGGTCTGATCCTCACGAACATCATGTGCAAGGCCATGAACCGCTCGCTGGCCAACGTGCTGTTCAGCGGTTTCGGAGCCGTCACCACGGCCGGCACCATGAAGGTCGAGGGCGAGGTCAAGCCCATCACCGCCGAGGACGCCTACTACATCCTCGAAGCGGCGAGCTCGGTCATCTTCGTGCCCGGCTACGGCATGGCCGTGGCGCAGGCGCAGCACGCCGTCAAGGAGCTGGCGGACCTGCTGGAGCAGAACGGCGCCGAGGTGCGTTACGTCATCCACCCGGTGGCGGGGCGCATGCCCGGCCACATGAACGTGCTGCTGGCGGAGGCCAACGTGCCCTACGAGCAGCTGGTGGAGCCCGACGACGTCAACCCCACCATGGAGATGGTGGACGTGGCGGTCGTCATCGGCGCCAACGATGTGGTGAACCCCGCCGCGCGCGAGGACGAGTCGAGCCCGCTGTACGGCATGCCGATCATCAACGTCGATCATGCGCGCACCGCCTTCGTGCTCAAGCGTTCGATGAATCCCGGCTTCTCCGGGGTGGACAACCCGCTGTTCTTCAAGCCGAACACGCGCATGCTGTTCGGTGACGCCAAGACGAGCATCAGCACGCTGGCGTCCGAGTTCAAGGAGGCTGCCGCGGCGGCCTGAGCCCCTCGCCGACACGGACGCGCCCCTCCCCGCCGGTACCGGGGGAGGGGCGCGCTGGCATGAGCGCTGCCCACCCGGACGACACGCTCCGCCGAACGCGCGGTGGACAATGCTCGGCGGAAGGAGGTCGTCATGTCCGACGACTCTGCCATGCCATCCGCCACCTTCACCATCGGGGGCGACCTCACCGTCCACAGGCTCGGCTTCGGAGCCATGCGCGTCACCGGCGCAGGCATCTGGGGTGAGCCGGACGACCCCGCGGAAGCGCGCCGCGTGCTGGAACGCCTGACCGACCTGGGAGTCGACTTCATCGACACCGCCGACTCCTACGGCCCGTTCGTGAGCGAGGACCTGCTGCGCGAGACGCTGCATCCCTACCGGGGGCTGGTGGTCGCCACCAAGGGTGGGTTGACCCGCCATGGCCCCGACATCTGGAAGCCGGTGGGCCGCCCGGAGTACCTGCGTCAGTGCGTCCTGATGAGCCTTCGGCGCCTGGGCGTCGAGCGCATCGACCTGTGGCAGCTCCACCGGATCGATCCGCTGGTCCCGCGCGACGAGCAGTTCGCGGTCATCAAGGAGATGCAGGACGAGGGGCTCATCCGCCACGTGGGCTTGAGCGAAGTGAGTGTCGACGAGATCGAGGCGGCGCGCCGGGTGTTCGAGGTCGCGACCGTGCAGAACCTCTACAACCTCGCCAACCGTCATAGCGAACCGGTGCTGGAGTACTGCGAGGCCAACGACATCGGCTTCATCCCGTGGTTCCCGTTGGCGGCGGGCGAGCTGGCGCGTCCCGGCGGGCTGCTCGATGGCGTGGCGCAACGTAGCGGAGCCAGCCACGGTCAGGTTGCGCTCGCCTGGCTGCTCGCGCGCAGCCCGGTCATGCTGCCGATCCCGGGCACCGGCCGGGTGACGCATCTCGAACAGAACATGGGGGCCGCCTCGCTGCGCCTGAGCCAGCGCGACGTCGAGATGCTGGACCAGCAGGGGCGGGAGGCCTGGCGCCGGCGGTCGGACGGTAACTGAGAAAACTTGACACGCCCGCACTCAAGTTTCTATCATCGTAGGCATGGATGCCGAACGCTTCACCGAGACGGCGTTGCAGGGGATCGCCAACGCTCAGCAGATCGCCCGGACGCGTAACCACCAGCAGGTGAGCGCCGCGCACCTCGCGGCCGCGTTGCTCGCCGACCCGCAGGGACCCTCGGCGCGGCTGGTCGAGCGCGCCGGGGGCGAGGCAGGCCAGATCCGCAGCGCCCTGGACGCCACCCTGGGCAGCTTGCCCAAGGTGTCGGGCGCCGACGGCCAGTACATGGCCCAGGAGGTGGGCCCGGTGCTGGAGCGTGCCGAACAGGTCGCCCGCGAGTGGGGCGACGGCTTCGTGGCGGCCGACGCCCTGCTGGTGGCGCTGCGCGAGAAGGGGGGCCCCGCGGTGCGGGTGCTGCCCGAGGCGGCGGCGCTGCGCGACGCGGCGCTGGCCATCCGCGGCGGCAAGAACGTCGACAGCCGCACGGCGGAGTCGAGCTTCGAGGCCCTCGAGCGCTACGGCATCGACCTCACGCAGCGGGCGCG
>CAZTTB010000068.1:0-11093 GCA_964616005.1 uncultured bacterium
GCGCCGTCGACTTCAACCAGTACCTGGGCGCCCAGCGGGCGGCGATCGCCTCCCTCGAGCAGCCGCACGAGCGCCTGCGCGCCGACGCCGAGCGGTTCCGTGAGCGTCGCGATGCGCTGGTCGGGGCGCTCAACGACAGTGGCTGGGCGACGCCCTCACCGCAGGCCAGCATGTACGTCTGGACCCGGCTGCCCGCCGGCCGCACCGATTCCTTCGCCTTCTGCCTGGAGCTGGTGGGCAACGCGGGCGTGGCGCTCGCGCCGGGGCGCGCCTTCGGGGAGGGCGGCGAGGGCTACGTCCGCTTCGCCCTGGTGCAGGAGCCGGAGCGGTTACGCGAGGCCGTCGAGCGGATCCGGCGTTCGCTGGACTGAGCGGCGCTCAGGCGCGGTGACGGTCGTCGACCGCAGGCTCGGCGCGTGCCGGCTCGCCGTCGGCTGCACCGTCGGTCTCAACGCCGGCTTCCGAGCCGACGTCCGGAGCGGGCGCACGGCGCTGCCGGACCTCCCACAGGCCCTGGAGATTGATGCCGAAGTGCGCCACCATGGCCGGCAGCAGGCTGCCACTGACCTGCGTGAGCGCGCCGAACGCGAGGCCGGCGAGGGCTGCGAACGCCGGATAGGCCCAGCCGCGGCGCGGCACCGGGTGGAACAGCCCGAACAGCAGCGCCTGCGCGACCAGCCCCACCAGGGGCAGCAGGGCCCCCCGGAAGAAGACCTCCTCCGCGCTGGCGGTGACGGCGGCCAGCAGCAACGCGGTGCCGGGCGGAAGCTCGACCGAACGGAGCGCGTTCTCGAGTAGCTGGCTGGCGTAGCGGAACGACGGCACGGTCCGTTCCAGCAGCCAGGCCGCGCCCAGCAGCAGGGCACCGGTCAGGACGCCGGCGACGAGCTGTCCGGCGAGAGCGAGGTGGGGCTGGTAGGGGAAGGGGCGCAGCAGCAGCCATACGCCGCCGAGGACGCCGAGCGCCAGGCTGGGCACGAAGAGCAGAGCGCGGCGCACGAGGCCAGTCTACGACCGCCAGCCCTGCGCCTCGGCATAGCGGTGCAGCAGCGCCTGGGCGTCCTCGGGGGTGGTGATGTCGCCGACCGCTTCGGCTTCGCGCAGGAGCTCGAGGGCCTCGCCCACCCGGGGGCCGGCGGGGATCGAGAGCAACCGCATCACCGCCTCGCCGTCGAGCAGCGGAGGCGTCGGAATGGGCTCGTCCAGGATGGCGAGCACCCGCGCCAGCGCCAGCCGGTAGGCGTTGCGCACGGCTTCACTGGCGAGGGGGCCGCGGGCGGCCTCGCGATCGGCGATCATCAGCTTCAACAGGTCCGGCAGGAGCGCGCCGCGACGGTGGACGAAGCGCCTCGCCTCGCGCTCGCTGCGGGGCAGTGGGAGCATGTGGTAGCGCACCAGCGCCCCGACCCGATCGACGCGCGCGCGCGGATGACGCAGCCGCGTGAGCGCCGACTGCGCCAGTCGCTGGCCCAGCCGGGCATGGCCGTAGAAGTGGGTGCGTCCGTCCGCGCCGGGACCCCGGGTGGCGGGCTTGCCGATGTCGTGCAAGAGCGTGGCCCAGCGCAGGGCGGCGTCCGCTTCGGGGAAGCCCTGGACCAGCTGGTTCAGCGCCTCCAGCGAGTGGCGCAGCACATCGAGGTGGTGGAAGCCGCCCTGCTCGACGCCGCGGCAGGTGGCGAGCTCGGGGAGCACGGTGTCGAGGAGGCCGAGCTCGTCGGCCAGCGCCACGCCATGGCCGGCCGCGGGATCGAGGAGCACGAGGTCGAGCTCGTCCCGGACGCGCTCCCATGCCGGCAGGGCGTCCTCGGCTTCGGTCTGCCGGCGGGCCAGGCGGCGCACGGCGTCGCGGGTGGCGGCTTCGAACGTCAGGTCCAGGGTGGCGGCGAGGCGCACGCCGCGCAGCGGACGCAGCGGGTCATCGGCCAGGGAGGCCTCCGAGGTCATGCGCAGGCGCCGCGCCCGCAGGTCGCTCACCCCGCCGAGCGGATCGTGGAGGCGGCCGTCGAGTCCGGCGGCCACGGCGTTGACGGTGAAATCGCGGCGGCGCAGGTCGTCCTCGAGGGTCCCCGTCAGCGGCGCGTAGTCGCAGGTGAGCGCGTCCGCCACCACCCGCCAGTGGCCGCGCTGCGGGTCCAGGGCGAAGGCGCTGGCCGTCCTCCCGGCGGCCGTCAGGACGTCCGCGGCACGGCGCGCCTCGGCCTCCGGGCGCTCCACCAGCCAATCGACGTCGTGAGGCTCGCGGCCTTCCAGGGCGTCGCGCACGGCGCCGCCCACCAGGTAGCCGCTGCCGGGCAGCGGCGTAGACTGGGGCATGGCGATGCGCTCCGGTGACGACGAGCGACGCAGCCAGCGCATGGCTCCAATTACAGCACGAGCGTCCCGGGATCGCCGGTGAGCCTTCGCGTCGGCGTCACCGGCAACATCGGCTCCGGCAAGTCGAGCGTGGCCCGGCTGCTGCAACAGCGGGGTGCGGGGCTCATCGATGCCGATGCGCTGGCGCGCGAGGCCACGGAGGACGCCGCCGTGCTCGCCGCCATCGCCCGTGACCTCGGCCCCGAGCTGGTGCGGGACGGCCGCCTGGACCGCGCCGCCACGGCACGGCGGGTGTTCGACGATGCCGTCGCGCGCGGTCGCTTGAACGCCATCGTCCACCCCTGGGTGCGACGCGCGTCGGCCCGCCGCGCCGCGGCGCTGGAGGCCGCCGAGCCCGCGCCGGCGGTGATCGTGTTCGACATCCCCCTGCTCTACGAGAACGGGCTCGAGGGTGGCATGGACGCGGTGGTGGTGGTGGAAGCAACGCTCGAGACAAGGCTGGCACGGGTGTGCGCCCGCAGCGGCCTCGACGCCGCGGAGGTCCGTGCCCGCGACGCAGCCCAGCTGCCGCTTCCGGACAAGGTTGCGCGCGCCGACTTCGTGGTGGACAACAGTGGCTCGCCGGAGGCGCTTCGCGACCGGGTCGATGCGCTGTGGCGCACGCTGCTGGAGCGTGCGGCGAAGGTCTGATCCGTCCGGGCCGGGGCGCGGCCCCACCGGCCCTGGCCCGACGCGAGGGATGCCACTCCCAAGGCAGCGGGCGGCCGCCCCGGTCTCGTGCCGGAGCGGCCGCCCGCTGCCTACGGATCAACGGCGCTGCGGTCGGGGCGCTCGCGGGAGCGCCCGGGCGCCTACCAGCTCACCTGCGTCAGGCCGCGGCTGGTGACGGTACCGCCCGAGGTCTGCTGGTAGCTGTAGCTGCCACCGAGGTGGGCGGCGACGAAGTCGAGGAACTTCTGGAGGGCGTCGGTGGCGGCCTTGACCTTGGCGATGTCGAGGTTCTTCGATCCGCTCATGCCCGCGAAGGTCTGCACGCCCGTGACCAGCGAGGCGCTGGAGTTCTTCATGGTGGCCTTGGCGTCGGTCAACGTGAAGCTGTTGGCGCCAACGGGCACCTTGGCGCGCATGCCGGCGAGGGTGGCAGGCATGGAGCCGCCGCTCTGCGCCGCCTGCAGTACGTCATCCAACGCTTTGGCGCTGGTGCCGATGAAGGCGTGGCCCTTGGCCACGGCGTAGGACAGCTTCACGGTCGGGGCCAGCGTCATGGTGGTCACCGTCACGCCGCCCGCCTGATGCGTTTCGGTCGAGGGCGCGGCGGCTTTGCCGGAGGTGTTGCTGAGGCCGGCGGCCTGCGTGCCGAGCTTGGTGAACAGGTCGCTCAAGCCCTTGGCCGCCGCCGCGTCGTCCTTGCTCTTCAACACGAACACGGTGGAGCCGAGCACGTCGCTGCTGGGCATGCCCGCCTGCAGCGGTGCCGGCGAGGGGGTCGAGACGATGGCTACGTTGCCGGCCGACCAGTCGAAAAGGTCGGCCTTGAGGTCGACACCGACCATGCCCTGGACGAACTGGTTCAGATCGGTCACACCGAGTTGCGGGACGCTGGCGACGAGGCCGCCGAGGAAATCCCACCATGCGCCCAGGTCGACGGCGCTGCTGTTGACGCTCAGCGCGTCGGACGGGGTGAAGCCCAGTGGGTCGGTCGAGGCCGCCTTGGACGACGACAGCAGGGCGTACAGGGCCGGGTCCTTGTCGGATGGGCCCAACTTGCGGATGCTATGCGTCTCGGTGCCGCCGGCCGTGAAGACGGTGACCCCACCGCTGGTGCCGAGGGTCGTCAGGGCGTTGGCGAGGCGTTGGGCCAACGCGTCCATGCCCTGCGCGTTGAGCAACGGCTGCGCCAGGGAGGCGACCGGGGCGAGGTCGGTGTAGGTCACGATGTTACCGTTCCCGACGGCGCCGAGCGTGGCCTTGTAGCCTGCGCTGTCGGTGAAGGAGGGTTCGCTGGCCCCTTGCTGCCGGCGGAGCACGCCGCGCACCGCGTCGGGGTTGTTCGACACGGTGACGAGCGCGCCGTCCTGCGCGTAGGCGAACTGCGTGGTGTTGCCATTGCCGTTGTCGACGGTGGCGACGTAGAAGGCGACCTTGCCTTCGGTGAGCTTCTGCACCTCGGGTTTGGCGGCCTCCTTGGCGAGCATGGCGGAGAACGCCTTCTGCGCCTTGGCATCGACGTTGGCCACGAAGATCACGGCCGGGATCGGGTTGCCCTGGCGCAGAGCGACCGCCAGGTACGCCTCGTTGCCCAGGATGTCGAGCGCGCCGAGACCCTTCAACTCCGCGGGCATCTGCCCGATAGCGGGCAGCTTGGCAGACTGCTCGGCCTGCTTCTCCGTCGATGCGAAGGCGTCCTGGAAGGCCTTCGCCACACCCAGCCGGTCGAACTCGTCGATGAACGGCTGGATCTTGGCCTGCTGGCTGCTGAGCCCCTGGACCCCGATGGCGGCGACCGTGTCGGCCGGCAGCAGGGAACGCAGCGACTGGGCCAACGCGCCCGAGAAGGCTGCGAGCGCGAGGGCGATGATGACGGTGGTGACGAATCCGGTGGTGAGGCGCTTCATGGGACCTCCGCTGGGATGGCGACGTGACCTGACGCCGTGTGACACGGCGCGTTCCCAACCACTATACGAGCCGCCGCCGGGAAGACCGGGGCGTGTGTCCCATCGCACGTCCCCTCCGGCGCCCGGGCGATCGCACGCCGGGGGAGTGCGTCGCTCACTCCCCCGGCCGTCGTCGTCAGGCCCGGCCGGCCCGCCTCAGGCTCTCGCGGGCGGCATCGACGACGTGCTCGGGGGTGAAGCCGTACTCCTTCATCAAGCGGCTTCCGGGTGCGGACTGCCCGAAGCGGTCGATGCCGAGGATGATGCCGGTATCGCCGGCGTAGCGTTCCCAGCCGAGCGAGGCGCCGGCTTCCACGGTGACGCGCGCACGGACCGCGCCCGGCATCACGGACTCGCGGTAGTCGGCGTCCTGAGCCTCGAACCACTCCCAGCTCGGGAGGCTGACGACGCGGGCGCGCACGCCCTGTTGCGCCAGCACGGCCTGCGCTTCCAGGCACAGGGACACCTCGGAGCCGGTGGCGATGAGGAGCGCGTCGGGTGCGCCGGCGCCGTCCTCGCGCGAGAGCACGTACCCGCCCCTGGCCACGCTGCCGTCGGGCACGTCGAGCGCGGGCACGTTCTGGCGGGTGAAGGCGAAGGCCACGGGGCCGGTGGGGTGCCGCATCGCCGCCGCCCAGGCCTGCGACGTCTCGTTGGGATCGGCCGGGCGGACCAGCGTGAGGTTGGGGATGGCGCGCAGCGCCATGAGCTGGGCGATCGGCTGGTGGGTGGGGCCGTCGCCTCCGAGCGCGATGCTGTCGTGCGTGAACACGTAGAGCACGCGCTGTCCCATCAGTGCCGACAGCCTCAGTGCGGGGCGCAGGTAGTCGGAGAAGATCAGGAAGGTGGCCACGAACGGGCGCACTCCTCCGTGCAGGGCGAGCCCGTTGCCGATGGCGGCCATGGCGTGCTCGCGGATGCCGAAGTGGATGATGCGGCCGCCCATCGCGCGCGGCGCGATGGCGGCGGCGCCTTCGATGTCGGTGTAGTTGGATCCGGCAAGATCGGCCGAACCGCCGATCA
This sequence comes from uncultured bacterium, assembly GCA_964616005.1. Classification (GTDB taxonomy): domain Bacteria; phylum Deinococcota; class Deinococci; order Deinococcales; family Trueperaceae; genus JASBRS01. The sequence continues at coordinate 5,991 of CAZTTB010000068.1, forward strand.
GCTCGGGTACGCGCGGCGCCAGGGCGTTGATCGCCTTGTGCGAGGCCTTGCGGGTCGCCAGCTGCGTGCCGCGTTCGAAGGTCGGCAGGTCGGCGTCGAAGCCCTCCGGAAGGTCACCGGCCAGGGTCCGGTCGAGCTCGGCCGCGAGGTCGGGGTGCGCCGTGCGGTAGCGCTCCATGAGCGCCTCCCACGCCTGTTCGGCGCGTTGCCCCGCCTCCCGGGCGGACCGGTAGTGTTCCGCGACGTCGTCGGGAACGGTGAAAGGTGCCCAGTCGATGGCGAGGTTGCGCTTGGCGGCCGCCGCTTCCTCGTCGCCCAGGATGGAGCCGTGCACGGCCGAGGTGCCCTGCTTGTGGGGAGCGCCGAAGCCGATGATGCTGCGCACGGCGATGAAGCTTGGGCGCAGCGTCTCGCGCCGGGCCTCGGCCACGGCGGCCTGCAAGGCGGCGACGTCGTTGGCATCGTCGACCGACTGCACGTGCCAGCCGTAGGCGCGGTAGCGCTCCTGGACGTCTTCGGTGAAGGTGATGTCGGTCGAGCCGTCGATGGAGATGCCGTTGTCGTCGTACAGCACGATCAGCTTACCGAGCCCGAGGTGGCCGGCGAAGGACGACGCCTCGCCGGAGATGCCCTCCATGAGGTCGCCGTCGGAAGCGATCACGTAGGTGTGGTGGTCGATGACCTCGAAGCCGGGCCGGTTGAAGCGAGCGGCCAGGTGGGCCTCCGCCAGCGCCATGCCGACCGCGGTGCTGATGCCCTGCCCGAGCGGTCCGGTGGTCGTCTCGACGCCGGGGGTGTGCCCGTACTCCGGGTGTCCGGGAGTCTTGCTCCCCCATTGACGGTAGCGTTCGAGCTCGGCCATCGGCAGGTCGTAACCCGTCAGGTGCAGCAGGCTGTACTGGAGCATGGAGCCGTGACCCGCCGACTGCACGTAGCGGTCGCGGTCGGGCCAGGCGGGGTTGCTCGGGTTGTGTTTCATCGCGTGGCGGTACAGCACGTAGCCGACCGGGGCCATGCCCATCGGCATGCCCGGGTGGCCGTCGCCCGCCGCCTGGGTGGCGTCGATGACGAGCGCTCGGATGGCGTTGATCGCACGCTGCTGGAGCGCGTCGCTGCTGCGCGTTGGGGTGACGTCGGTCATGCTGCCTCCTCGCCGGGAGGCGGCGCCGCACCGCTCCCGACCGGTCCACCATAGCAGCGGCGTGCCGGGACGCAGGTCACGTCGTCCACGCGTTCCTCAACGGTGGCGTGGCTCTCAGGCCGTGCCTTCCGCGGCGTCCCCCTTGCGCTCGCGTCGACGCAGGATGTCCTGGCGGACGCGCTCGCCGGTCTCCCAGTGGCGCTTCTCCAGCGCGGTCTCCACCCGGAGCTGCGGCACGGGAGTGGGCCGGCCGTCCTCGCCGATGGCCACGAAGTTGAGGTGGCCGATGGTACACAGCCGGCGCTCGCCGGTGATGGGGTTCTCGCCGTGCACCTCGCTGCGCACGATCATGCTGGTCCTCCCCGTCCAGGCGACGCGGCTCTTGAGCTCGACGATCTCGCCGACGTAGATGGGGTTGCGGAAGTCGACCGGCTCCGTCGAAGCCGTCACCGATGCCTGGCGGCAGAAGCGCACGCAGGCGACGCTGGCGTTGATGTCCATCCACTGCAGCACCACCCCGCCGAAGAGGGTACCGAGCGGGTTGACCTGGTTCGGGAACACCGTGTCGACGGTGACCACCCAGTCGGACACACGGATCTCGCTGGGATCGATGGGCACGGTTTCAGTATAGGGGGTCAGTATAGGGGGCCAGTACAGAGGCGCGCGCTCCCGGCGTTCGCGTTGGCCCCTTGTATACTCGGCGGCGACGCGGGAGCACCACCCCCGCGGCTCGTGGAGGTCGAACCATGGCAAGCCGAGCGCTCTCGACGACGCTCATCGAACGGATCCTTCCCGACCGGCGAGACCGCAGCGCCTTGCGGGCTGCGCTCCAGGTCGTGGTCGGCGTGGCCTTCCTGGCCGCGTTGGCGCAGGTGCGGCTCCAGCTCGGGCCGGTACCCTTCACCGGCCAGACACTCGGCGTGCTGCTCCTGGGCACCGCTTACGGCCTCAGCCTCGGCACGCTCACCACTGCGGCCTACGTGGCGCTGGGCGCGCTCGGCCTGCCGCTGTTCACCGGCTGGCAGGGGGGCCTCGCCCACCTGATGGGACCGACCGGCGGCTACCTGATCGGCTTCGTGCTGGCGTCGGCGCTGCTGGGTTGGCTGGCTCAGCGCGGATGGGACCGGAGCTACGGCCGCACCGTCGGCGCCATGCTGCTGGCGGAGCTCGCCATCTATGTCCCGGGCCTGCTGTGGCTGCACGGTGTTCTGGGCGGAAGCTGGGGCCAGACGCTGGCGTTGGGACTGGTGCCGTTCCTGATCGGGGACGCGATCAAGATGCTGCTGGCCGTCGGCCTGTTGCCGAGCGCCTGGCGGGCGCTGGGCGAGCGCTGAAGGCGTCATGAGGGAGCGCATGCCGAAGGGCGGCCGCGAACCCGGTCCCGGCGCGGATGTCGCGCGGGCGCAAGAGCGCGCCCGCGAGCGTTTCGCCGCGTCGGCACAGGCGTACGTGAGCAGCGTCTCGCACGCCAGGGGGGACGAGCTGCCGCGTCTGGTCGAGGCGGCTCGGTCGCGCCTGGGCGACCTCACGGGGCGCCGCGCGCTCGACGTCGCCACCGGGGGCGGGCACACGGCACGAACCCTGGCCGAGGCCGGCGCCCACGTCACCGTCTCCGACCTGACGCCCGAGATGCTGGCCGCAGCCGAGGCGCACCTGCGCGAGGCCATGCCGGACGCAGCGTTCGACTACGTGGCCGCCGCCGCCGAGGCGCTGCCCTTCGAAGACGGTGCGTTCGAGATCGTGAGCTGCCGCATCGCCGCACACCACTTCGGCGACCCACGGGCCTTCCTGGCCGAGGCGCGGCGCGTGCTGGTGCCCGGCGGCGTGTTCCTGCTCGTCGACAACGTAGCGCCCGAGGACGTGCGCCTGGGCGCGGCGATGAACGAGGTCGAGCGCCTGCGCGACCCGAGCCACGTCGAGGCCTACCGGGTGTCGAGGTGGATGGGTTGGCTGGGGGAGGTGGGCTTGGAGCCCTACCGGCTCGAGCGCTTCTGGCGCGTCAAGCCGCTGGCCTCGTGGCTGCGGCGCGCCGACACCTCGCCGGAGAACGAGGCGGCGCTGCGGGCGTTGCTCGAGGGGGCCGACGAGGCGGTGCGGCGCTACCTGATCGCGCCCGACGTGGACGCCGAGGCGGGAGGCGCGTCCGAGCCCGGCTTCCGGCTCCGCCACGAGGTCATGCTGCTGGCCGCGTCCGCGGGGCCGGTCTGAGCCGACGTCGACGCGAGGGCGCGCTGTGCCCTGGCGTCCCGGACGACGGAAACGCGCTCCCCAGCCTGAGCCGGGGAGCGCGCCGGTAACCCGCCAGAATCTCGAGGGAACCCTGAGGTTCCTTCTGAACTCAAGAAGGCGGTCCTGAGTTACCCTCGACGGGTACCTCCACTGGTCTCTTCACTCGTATGTATTAGGACCACCTCCTTTCCGTGGTGCCTCCACTATAACTGTGGCGCGAGGCAATTTGAAGCGGTGTTGTTGCAATTGAGGGTGGTGTTGGGAGCGATTAGCGGGAACTGGAGACCATGGGGTTCTGACAGGACCCCAGGTGGTGTCCTGCCTGGCATCGGCCTGGGTGAGAGTCACTAGGGGGCGAGCCTGTAATGGGCCACGCCGTCTCAACAATGGGGCGGGCAAGCTTCTGATCAAGCCACTCCCAGTGGGCCGGGCCGGTGCCGGCCCTTCCGCAATGCGGACGAATCCTGGGAAGCGCACGCGCTCATCACCGAGCGCGGCAAGGCGGTTCACGAGTCATGCGTCACGGAAGGCACCGGCTCCAGCCTGACAGCCAGCCCCAGGCCAGCCACCCTAAGCCTTACAGGCGGTTCACTACGCCCGCCCCAGCCCGACCTTCTAGGATTCCGGGGCCGAACCGAGGCGCATCATGGATCCGGAGCGGCCGACAGATGGGGGAAGCGACATGCAGGCGCAATCACTACTCTAGGGCCCGTTCAGTCCGAAGCTCTCGAAGACGCATCGTCCTGCTAGCGGGGGGCGCGCTCCTGTTGCTGGCGTTGGCGCTGCCCGCACTCGCCCAGGGCCAGCCGCCCTGCACGCCGGGCGAGCAGGTCGCCGTTCCCGATGGCGCCCTGCTCGGCGCCTTCGAGGACACGTTGCGCCTACCGTTCGATCATGGCGATGAGAGGGCCTTGTCGTGCGAGGACATGTTGGGGCTGACGCGCCTCTATGTGCAGTCGCCCGACCACACCGTGACCTCCCTCGAGGGATTGCAGTACGCCGCCAACCTCACCTGGCTGAAGTTCGCCACCATCGCCGTGCCTCGGCAGACCGCTGCGGATCATCGCGCCTTCTCCGATCTGAAGCCGCTCGCGCAGCTCACCAAGCTCCGCTACCTGGACATCTTCACGGGCGGCAAGATCACCGACCTGACGCCGCTGTCCCACCTCAAGGAACTGCAGCACCTTGCCGTGTTCGAGCTGTATCCGAGCTCTGTGAGCGCGACCCCTCTCGAAGGCCTGACAGCGTTGGGGACCTTCGGGTCGGGCACGCTGCAGTACCGCAGTCTGGAGCCGTTCACGCACCTGCAGGACTTCGACTTGGTGGGGTTCAATCTGGCCGACATCCGGGATGTGAGCGCCTTCCGGGTGTGGGCGCAGCCGCCGAAGGTGCTCAACCTGAGTGCGAACCGGATCGCGGATGTGACGCCGCTGGCGGAGAACCCCGCGTTCACGCGCGGGTACGAGATCAACCTCTGGGGCAACTGCCTCGGCGCCCTGCCGGGGAAGGGGTGGCCGGCGGTGGAGGCGTTGCGGGCGCGTGGCGTGAAGGTCTTTGCCCCGCGGGACAAGGAGTTCCCGGACTCCCCGGAGTGCCGGCAGGCACCCTAGGCGCGCGTCGCCCCGACAGCCTGTCTGCCCTACCCGAGAACACGGACGACCATCTGGAGCTGGCTCGACTTCGGGGTTCTGGGCCTGGGGCTGACTGGGCGTGGTGTCGTGGAGCGTTCCGTC
>CAZTTB010000069.1:0-10478 GCA_964616005.1 uncultured bacterium
AGATCCTCGACGGTCGGGTCAAGACGCTGCACCCGCGCATCCACGGCGGCCTTCTGGCGCGACGCGAGGAGGCTCACCTCTCGGAGCTGCGCGAGCACGACATCACCCCGATCGATCTGGTGGCCGTCAACCTTTACCCCTTCCGTGAGACCGTGGCGCGTCCCGGTGTCGGTTGGGCGGAGGCGCTGGAGACCATCGACATCGGCGGCCCCAGCATGTTGCGTGCGGCGGCCAAGAACCATCCGTCCGTGCTGGTGGTCGTCGATCCCGACGACTACCCGGCCGTGCTCGAGGCCGTGCGTGCGGGCCCCGATGAGGCCCTGCGGCGCTCACTGGCCCGCAAGGCCTTCGCCCACAGCGCGGCCTACGACGCCGCCATCGTGGCGTGGATGGAGCGCGACGAGGCCTTGCCGGAGCACCTCAACCTGGCTCTGGAGCGCGCCGAGGTCCTCCGCTACGGCGAGAACCCGCATCAACACGGCGCCCGCTACCGCGAGGTCGGCTCGCGCGGGTGGTGGGACTCGGTGGTGCAGCATTCGGGCATGGCGCTGTCCTACCTCAACCTGTTCGACGCCGACGCCGCCTGGCGGCTCGCCTTCGAGCTCGGAGCGGGGCGCGCCGCCGTCATCGCCAAGCACGCCAACCCGTGCGGGGCGGCGTTGGCAGGCGACCTCACGACGGCCTACGCCGCGGCGTTCGAAGCGGACCCGAAATCGGCCTTCGGCGGGGTCGTGGCGCTGCCGGGCACGGTGGACGCCGAGCTGGCGCGGGCCGTCGTCGCCAACCCCAAAGCGGATGTGCTCATCGCGCGCGGCTTCGCGTCCGAGGCGCTCGAGCTGTTCGCCCGCAAGCGCAAGAACATGCGCGTGCTGGAGGCCGGACCGCCGGGCGAGCGCGGGCTCGAGCTGCGCCGCATCGACGGCGGCTTCCTGGTGCAGCAACCCGACCCGGTACGGGTCGAGCGCAGCGAATGGAAGGTCGTGACCCGGGCGCAGCCGACCGAGCAGCAGTGGCGCGATCTGGAGCTCGCCTACCGGGTGTGCGCGTTCACGTCTTCGAACGCCATCGTCTTCGCTGCCGGCGGCAGCGCGGTCGCGGTGGGGGCGGGCCAGCAGAGCCGCGTCGATGCCGTCGAGATCGCGGCCAAGAAGGCGGCAGGCCGGGCCCGGGGCGGCGCCTGTGCGAGCGATGCCTTCTTCCCGTTCCGCGACGGGGTCGATGCCGCGGCCGACGCGGGGGTGGCGGCGGTGATCCAGCCGGGGGGCTCGATCCGCGACGAGCAGGTGATCGAGGCGGCCGACGAGCGCGGCATGGCCATGGTGCTGACGGGAGAGCGACACTTCAAGCACTGACGCCGACCTCAGGCGCCCGATGGGGGTAGGCTGGTCGTGACGCCGGTGTGGGGCCGGCCGGGGGACGCCCCACCGAACGGCGCCGGTCGAGGCAGGGATCCCCAACGGAACGCCCGTGCATACAAGATGTGGTATGCACGGGCGTTCGTGTACCCAGATGATGGATGCACGGCCTTGATGCGCCCCGCCTTCGATGATAGGTTGGGGGTCGAGAGGACGGGGCGCGACGAGGGGCCGCCGCGGGTCGGCTGGCGCACTCCCGAGACGATGTGAAACCCCTTACCCTGACAAGATGTTGTATGTTGCTAGCATCGACAGACACTATGTAGCGAGCTGACCGGGCGCCGCCTGCCGGGCGCGGCCGATCAGGGTGGACAGCCTTCTCGAGCGTCGCCGAACGCTCTCGAGACAGGGAGGATGATTGTGGGCAGTGCACGTACACCTCACGAAGCAGGCACCCTCGTGGGCTTCGACGACCACGCACGGACGATCGCCAAGCGGCAGTACTTCCAGCCCGACGACGCCACACTGGAGGACATGTTCGCGCGCGTCGCGAGCTGGGTGGCGAGCCCCGAACGCGAGGACGTGCGGGTGGACATGGCCGAACGGTTCTACGAGCTGATGGCGAGCAAGCGTTTCTGCCCTGGTGGCAGGGTGCTCGCCGGCGCGGCCACCGGCCACGGCAATGTGCTCAACTGCTTCGTGCAGGACGGCAGCCCGGAGAGCCCGGCGACCACCCCCTGGGTGTTGAGGCTCGCCACCAAGCTGGCGCTGGTCACCAAGGTGGGCGGGGGCAACGGCCTCAACCTCGACCCGATCCGCCCCAAGCGCGTCTTCTCGGGCCGCAGCGGGCGGCTGTACCTCACCATCGACCCCGGACACGACGATTACGACAAGGTCCGTAGCGGCACCTTCCTCGATCTGGTCCGGGGCGAGTACGTCACGCGCGGCTACCGCGCCGCCACCTTCGTGGAACGCCAGGAGGCTCCCTCCGGCGCCCAGCTCGAGACCGTGGGCGACTCGGTGGAGGGCATCTGGCAGGGGGGCGGCGCCATGATCACCGCGCTGCTTCGCGGTGACGACGTGGTGCTCGACCTCAGCGCGCTCCGCCCCGAGGGAACGCCGGTGCAGGGATCGGGTGGGAGCTCCAGCGGCCCGTCCAGCTTCGCGGTCGAAGTGTTCGACAACTTCGCCATCTGGGCGGCGCTCGGCGGCGCCGACTTCGCCGGCCCGGTAGCGACGCTGCGATACGTCTTCGCGCCTACCCTGCGGGTGATCCGCCAGGGAGGCACGAGGCGCGGCGCCGGCATGGCCACCCTCTCCATCACCCACGCCGACGTGCGCGACTTCATCACCGCCAAGGATCTGGAGCGCGAGCAGGCCGAAGGCGATATCAGCACCTTCAACATCTCGGTGCTGGTCAGCGACGCCTTCATGCGCCAGAGCATCGCCCGCGAGGGCGGCGACGTGCTCGAGGCCATCGCGCGGCACGCCTGGCAGACCGGCGAGCCGGGGCTGATCTACGTCGATCGCATCAACGAGTTCAACCCCATGCGAGAGGCGATGGGCGACATCAAGGCCACCAACCCGTGTGGCGAGATCCCGCTCTACCCGGGCGAGCCGTGCGACCTGGGGGCGATGAACCTCGCCGCCTACGTGCGCCGGCCCGGTGTCGGGATGGAAGGCTTCGACCGCCAGGCCTTCCGAGCCGACGTGGGCACCTGTGTGCGCTTCCTGGACAACGTCCTCGACGTGAACCGGTTCGCCCTGGAGGACAACCGGACCATGAGCATGAAGCTGCGTCGCCTGGGCCTCGGGGTGATGGGGCTGGCCGACGCGCTCATCCGCATGGGCTTCGCCTACGACACCGAGGAGGGCCGCGACGCGGTGCACGCCATGATCAGCGAATTGCGCCAGGCGGCCACAGCGGCCAGCGAGCGCCTGGCCGTCGAGCGGGGGCCCTTCCCGATGTTCGCCGAGAGCGGGTTGGACACACCACGCCGCAACATCGCGGTGCTGACGGTCGCGCCCACCGGTACCACCAGTATGTTGATGGGCGTGTCGTCGGGCGTGGAGCCGGTGTTCGCGCCCTTCATCTACCGCAAGATCGGCAGCGACTACGCCGCGCTGGTGCACCCGCTGTTCCGGGAGTTGATGGAGGAGCACGCTGCGCCCCCCGACCTCGCCGTCGACGGCGGCTGGGACTGGGACAAGGTGGTGGAGGCGGTGCAGGCCAACCACGGTAGCGTGCAGGGGCTCGATTTCGTCCCCGATGCCGTCAAGACCGTGCTGATCTGCGCGCACGACATCGCGCCGGCCGATCACGTCCGGATGCAGGGGGTGGTCCAGCGGGCGTTCGACGGTGGCGACCTGGTGGCCAACTCCATCAGCAAGACCATCAACCTGCCCAGGCATGCCACGGCACAGGACGTCTTCGAGGCCTACGCGCTGGCCTTCGAGACCGGCTGCAAGGGCGTCACCGTGTACCGCGACGGCTCGCGCGACTTCCAGGTGCTCTCCACGAAGGTCACCACGGACGCCGACTCCTCCGCCGGCGCGAGCGCGTCCTCGGCGGCGCCCCTCGGCCCGTCCGCGGCCGACGCCGCCGGCGACGGCCGCGGCGCCTCGCTGCAGCACGAGGCGCGCCTCGACCGCCTGCCGAGCGAGCCGCTGTTCGAGCGTCCGTTGCGCCTCACCGGCTTCACCGACGCGGTCAAGCTGATGCTGCCCAACGGCGAGAGGCGCGGGTTCTTCGTGACCGTCAACAAGCAGGACGGCCTGCCGACCGAGGTGTTCATCGTCTCGGGCAAGGCCGGCGACGAGGCCAATGCCGATAGCGAGGCGCTCGGCCGGGTGGTGTCGATCGCGCTGCAATACGGCGTGCCCGCCGAGGCGCTCATCAAGACGCTGCGGGGCATCAACGGTGGGATGTACGGCAGTTACCACGGGCGCCTGGTGGCCTCGAAGGCCGACCTGCTGGCCGTCGCCCTGGAGACGGCGGGGGCCGAGAACGTCCTCAACCGCGGCAAGGCGTGCCCCGACTGCGGGGCGCCGCTTCGATTCGAGGAGGGCTGCCAGAAGTGCGAGAGCTGCGGTTACTCCAAGTGCGGCTAGCTCGCTGGTGACTCCCCGTCAAGGCGGCTGGGGCGGGCCCACGGCGATCGCCGTAGGCCCGCCCCAGCCGGTGGGAGGCCCGGCGGGTAGAACGCCGCCTCCCTAGGAGTTGCCCGTCAGTGACCGCAGCAGGGCGTCGAGTTGGGCCTGCCGGGCGCTCTGCTGTGCCTGCAGGTCGTCCTGTTCGCTGCGGAGCGTCTGCAACTGGTTCTCCTGCTGCTCCAGGTTCGTGGCGTAGCGCTTGTACAGGGAGCTGGTGCGGTCGAGCGCCGCCATGTTCTGCCGGACGCGACCCTGATCCTGGAAGATGGCGTCGATCTGCGAGCGATGCTGGGCGATGGCGCGCTCGAGATCGGCGATCTGGCCCTTCAGGTCGAGGATCTGGCGCAGCGTTGCGCGGTCCTGGCTGCTGAGGTCGACGTTGGCGAGGTAGCTGGCGATGACGTCGCTCGAGACGTTGGACAGCGCCACCGTGCGGCGCACGGTGCGCTCCATGACGACCTCGAGGGTGCAGGGAGCGACCCCATCGCAGTGGGCGACGGTCGGGACGGTGGCGTCGCCTTCGGGCGCGGTGCCGTCGGCGGCGACCAACGCCACGCCGAGCCGGTAGCTCTGCGGGGTCTCGGCCGGCGCAGCGGCGGGCGAGACCAGGTCGTATCCCGGACGCTTCGGGTGCTCGATGATCACGAAGCGCGCGGCCCCGTCGCGCGAGGTGAGGCTATAGCTGGTGCGCAGGCGCTGTTTGACGGTGGTCGCTACGGTGCCGTTGACGAGGTTGACGGCGGTGACGCGCTCGGGCTCGCTCGAGCCCTGCGTCGTCACGTCGACGCCCAGGTCGACGGCGTAAGTCAGCAGCCGATCGTCGCCCGGCACGATGTCGCCGAGGCGACTGTCGCCGGTGAAGCCGCCGCGGTCGAACACCGTCACCGGGCCCGCGGCCAGGTGCAGGCCGGTGTCGTTGGTGAGTCGCACGGCGCGCAACGGGTGCGCGCCCAGCACGGACGGGTCGAACACGGACAGGCGCTGCGCCGGCACCGTCTTCAGCACGATGGGGATCATGGCCGATTCGTGCCGCGCCACCGTCACCGGCTGCTGCACGTCGTAGCTGAAGGTCGCGCCGGTGGCCGTGCCCGCGGCCATGGCCGTCACCCCGGCGCCGCTGAGTTGCGGGGCGGACGGCGCCTGTGCCAGGCCCGTCACGGCGCTCTCGGCCGGGCTGGGCGCCAGGGCGCGGTCCGCGCTCTTGGCGGCCGGCGCGCTGTCCCCGGCGTAGGCCCGGGGGACGATGTTCTGCGCCAGATCGAACGCCACGTGCGGGCGCTGGAGGTAGATCGGATCGTAGAGGCTGGTGACGAAGGAGATCGGACGGCCCGCCACGAAGGACAACTGCACGTCGTTCAGATCGATATCGGTCGGGTTGTCGACGATGGCCCAGCCCTGCAGGTCGGCGGTGCCGCCCGCGCCGAGCACCAGGCGATAGCTGGTCTTCCAGACCGGCATCTCACGCACGTAGCCGACCCGCACGCGCCGTGTGCCCTCACCCGAGAACAGGATGCGCACGGCGGTCGCGGCGTTGCCGCGGTAGCGGGCGATGGCGGCGAGCGCGGCCTCGAGATCGGCCTGCACCGAGGCGCTGTCGAAGTGTACGTTGCGCACCTCGTCGAGGCCGACCCGCTGCAGGCCGTTCGCGGTCAGGAGGGTGAGGTAGGTGGTGGGCGGGCCGTCCTGCGTCTGCACGCGCTCCACGTTGACGATGGTCCCATCCAGCGGCCGGCCGGCTTCGAGATGGACGGCCTCACCGCGCGCCTGCGCCAGCAGTTGCGCCAGCGTGGGGTCGTTCGACAGATCGAGGGCGTAGCCCGCGAGCACGCGACCGAGCGGATCCTGCGACGCGTAACGTACCGGTCGGATGGTGCCGCCGTCGAAGTCCTGCACCACCAGGCTCTGCAGCAGATCGTCCATCTGGTCCGCCGCGACCGGCAGGTCGAGCTGCTGGGTGCCGGTCACCGTGCCGCTGTGCTCGAAGTACCCCACCCCGGTGGTGAAGAGCACCACCCTGGTGACCGGAAGATCCGCCGGCGGTGCGGCGGAACGCGGAGCGGCGGCAGCGTCCTGAGCGAACGCCGCCGAGACGGCGGCAGTGCTCATCAGCGCCGCCAGCAACACCTTCTCGATGGCCCTGCGGACACGGTTTCCCATGCTGCGATGCTACTCGCCGCCGACCGGGACCCCTGTGGCCCCTGCCCCATCGTCCAAGACGGACCTCCCTCGGGTTCAGGCGGCGCGGGTCAGGAAGGCCTCGAGCCGCCCGAGAGCTTCGGGCATGTTGGCCCGTCCGTACCCCACGCGCAGGTGACCCGGCTCGTCGTACACGGTGCCCGGCAGAAGCAGCACGTCCGCGCCGGCCACCACGCGCTCGCAGAACGCCTGCACGTCGCCCCGCTCCAGGTAGCGAAGGAACCCGATCGGGCCGGCGTTGGGGCGCACCCAGTCGAAGAGGTCGGCATGGCGCTCCAGGAAGGCGTCGAGCAGCGGCAGATTGCGGTGCACGATGGACAGGTTGCGCTCCGCCAGCGTCTCGCGGTGACGGAGAGCCAGCTCGGTGAGGAACTCGCTGGGGGCGGGGCTGCAGATGGTGGTGTAGTACTTCAGCTCCATCACGCGCCGAAGCAGCTCCCGATCCTTGCTGGCGAGCCAGCCGAGCCGCAACCCGGGCAGGCCGTAGGTCTTCGACACCGAGCCGAGCGACACCGCGCCGCCCTCAAGGTCGCAGGCGGCGGGCAGCCGGTCGGCCGGGTCGTGCTCCAGCTCGCGGTAGACCTCGTCGCTGAAGACCGTGAAGCCCCGTTCACGGCCCAGCGCCAGCACCCGGTCGTACACCGCGCGCGGCATGAGCAGGCCGGTGGGGTTGTGGGGCGTGTTGATGTACACGACCCGGGTGTTCGGTCGCAGCAGCGCTTCCAGAGCATCCACGTCGTGTGCCCAGTCGTCCTCGGCGTGGCGCCGCCAGACGCTCACCTCGGCCCCGGTGCTGCGTGCGAGCTGCAGGGCGGACTCGTAGCAGGGCGTCTCCACCACGGCGTGGTCGCCTGGACCCAGAAGCGTGTGGTAGAGAAGGAAGATACCCTCCTCGGCACTCGTGCACACCAGGGTGTCTTCGGCATGCAGGGTGTCGTAGACGCGGGCGACCTGTTGGCGCAGGGTCGCCGAGCCCGGCGCTTCGGTATAACCCAGGCGCTGCTCCGAGAAGCGCTCCAGGGCACCCTCCTCGAGCGCCAGCAGCTCGCCGATGCTGCGGCTCTCGGCGTCCGAGTTCGACAGCATGAAGCCGGCGCTGAACTCGTACTTGGCGTAGTAGTGCTCGATGCGGAACGGGGCGATGCGCATGCCCCGAGCCTACCGGAACGCCCGGTGGCGGTGCCAGCTCAGCGTTCGTCTCCCGAGCCGCCCAGCACGCCGCGGACGCGCCGGCTGGCGAGCTTGTCGAGGTTGGTGCGGCCGATCGCCTCCAGCGACAGGCCCAGGTCGGCCGCCAGGTTGGCCACGTACCACAGCACGTCGCCGATCTCCTTGGCGAGCGCGTCGCGCTGGGCTTCGTCGAGGCTGCCGCCGGGTAGCAGGCCCTCGTCGCGCATCAGCTTGCCGAGCTTCTCGGCGACCTCGCCCGCCTCGCCGGCGAGCTTGAGGGTGGGGTAGAGCACGCGCGCTTCCTCGGGGTAGATGGCGGTGCTGCGGGCCTGGGCCTGGTACTCGTCGAGCGTCATGGCGCCATCGTACCGGCTGGTGCCGTGGCGCCGCCCCGGGCACGGCGCCGGTGCGTCTTGCACCGGCCTACGGCCTCTGGTAGACTACGCTTCGCTTTCGGCGGGGCTTCGTGCCCCAGGGCGCGCGGTCGGCGGTAGCTCAGTGGTAGAGCGGTCGGCTGTTAACCGATTGGTCGTAGGTTCGAATCCTACCCGCCGAGCCACAGGAATCCGGTGCCGACCGAGGCACGGGAGGGTCGACAGGACGCCCCGCCGGCGTGACCGGCGGGGCGTCCTGCGTAGGCCGGTGTGGGCCCCGGCGGGGGGCGGCGATCTCCGGCCGATCGCGCCCCGGCGACCGATCACGGGCTCGCGTCGCTCAGCGCGTCAGACCCAGTGGGTTCGACACCGCGTGCCGGGCGGCCTCCCAGGCGCGTTTGAGCTCGACCTGGTCACCGCCGAGCTCGGAGACCGGGAGGTCGGCGTAGCGCGCGACCTCGTCCTCCTTGGCGTTGAGGATCCTGTTCAGCACCGAGTGGAGCGACTCCCGCACGGCCAGGCCCTCACGCAGCATGTCCTGGAGCTCCAGCACGCGGTTGACGAGATCGTCGTGGCTCATGGCCTCGAGTTCGGCGCGGGTCCGCTGCATGGTCCCTACTCTAGCCCCTCGCGCCGGGGGAGCGGAGTCCGCAGCGCTGCGGGCGCGTTCCGGCGCCCGGGATCGACACGGTATGCTGGCCCATGGCCGCCGAACCCACGTCCCTGACCGTCCTCTCATTGGCTCGGGCCTACCGTGCAGGCGAGCTCGATCCCGTCGACGTCACGGAAGCCTACCTAGCTGCGATCGACCGGCACCCGGCCGGCGGACTCGTGTACCGTCTCGTCACCGCCGAGCGGGCGCGCCGGCAGGCGCAGGAGGCCAGCCGGTTGCTGCGTGCCGGGGTCGACACCGGCCCGTTGCAGGGCGTACCGATCGCCATCAAGGACCTGCTCGACATGGAGGGCGAGGTCAGCGCAGCGGGGTCCAAGGTGTTGCTGGAGCGACCTCCCGCCGACGAGGACGCGCCGGTGGTGGCGCGTCTCGACGCCGCCGGGGCGGTGTTCCTGGGCCGCACCACCATGACCGAGCTGGCGTTCTCCGGCATCGGCATCAACCCCCACTTCGGCACGCCGCCCTGCGTGCGCGACGCCGAGCGCGTGCCCGGCGGGTCCTCGTCGGGCTCGGGTGTGGCCGTGGCGGCGCGCCTGGCGGCGGCGGCGCTGGGCTCGGATACCGGCGGTTCGGTGCGCATCCCGGCGTCGGTGAACGGCATCGTGGGTCTGAAGACCACCGACGGACGCATCCCCACCGAGGGAGCGGTGCCGCTCTCCACCACCCTCGACACGCTGGGACCGCTGGCGCGCGATGCCGACGATGCCTGGGCGCTGTACCAGGCGATGGCGGCCGAACCCTATCACGACCTTCCCGAGCCGCCCCGGAAGCTGGTGGTGCTGGCCCCGACCACGGTGCTGCAGGCCGAGCTCGAGCCGGCGGTCGAGCGGGTCTTCCGGACCGCACTGGAGCGGCTGGCGGCGCTCGGCATGGAGGTGAGGCAGGAGGCGCTGCCGATGCTGGCGGAGATCCCGGAGCTCTACCGGCGCTACGGCAGCTTCGCCAGCCACGAAGCGTTCGCCCTCTACGAAGCGATCCTGAAGGACCGTGGCGACGCCATGGACCCGCGCGTGGTGGCACGCATCCTGAAGGTCGGCGGCCGGCCGTCGGCCGACTACATCCGGCTCGGGTACGCCCGGGCCGCCCTTCGGCGCCGCTTCTGGCCCGAGCTGGCCGGCGTGGACGCGGTCGTGGCGCCGACCCTGGCGATCGTCCCGCCACGCATCGACGCGCTGCGCGACGACGGCGCCTACGTCGAGGCGAACGCCCGGATGCTGCGCAACACCACGGTGTTCAACGTGCTGGCCTCGCCCGCGGCGAGTGTTCCGGCCGGTGATACGCCCGACGGGTTGTCGGTGGGACTGATGGTGGCGACTCGGCCGGGCGAGGAGGGGCTGGCCCTGGGGATCGCCCGGCGTCTCGCCCGCACCCTGGCGGGGCGCGAAGGCTAGCCGAGCGCCCACCGCGCGGGCGCACTCAGGCGGGCGCCACCAGCAGGTGCAGCACTCGAGCGACGAGCGCCGGCCCGTCATGGCCTTCGATCTCCACGTTGCACTCGAAGCTCACCAGCAGGCGGTCTTCGCCCTTGGGTCGCACGTCGGCGACGCGGGCGTGCAG
>CAZTTB010000070.1:0-10126 GCA_964616005.1 uncultured bacterium
TGCAGGCGGCCGAGGGGCGCGACCGGGCGCGGCGCGCCTTCCGTGCCGAGCGGGAACGGCTGCGGCACGACGTGGCGGTGGCCGAGACGGTGCTGGAGGAGCGAGAGGCGACCGCGACCCGGCTGCGGGTCGAGTTCCAGGCGGCCGAGGCGTTCCGGGCGGAGCACATGGCTCCGATGGAGGTGCTGTTGGACCGGACCGGCGGCGACGCCGACGAGCTGCTGCGGCGCTGGCGCGAGCGTGATCAGGCGGTCCAGGAAGCGGAGAGGTCCTTCGACGCGCTGGCGTCGTTGCTCGATGCCGCGGACTGCGAGTCGCTCGAGGCCCTGCTGGAGCGCGTGTCACAGCGTGAGGCGGAAGCGCAGGAGGAGTGGCGGGCGATCGAGGCGCTGGTCGCCGGTGATCCCGCGCTACCGGCGGCGGGCGAGCCGATCGACCGCTCGCACCTGCTCGACCGGCTCGAGGCGCTGGAGGACAGGGTGGGCTTCGAACGCTCCGCGCGCCAGGCGGTGGAAGCCGAGGTGTACGAGCGCACGCGCGAGCTGGCGACGCTGCAGGCGAAACCGGTGATCAACCTGGCGAAGGCATGGGACGAGCGTGCGGCGCTGTCGAGGACGCGTCGGGCCCTGGTGGCCGAGATCGAGGCGCTCGTCACCGCGCACACCGAGTTGCGTGCCTCGGTTCGCGACTTCCAGGGCAGCTACCGGGAGCGCCTGGAGCGCTTGGCGTCCCGGCATCTCGCGGCCCTGACCGAGCAGGAGGGCCGGGGCGTGCGCCTGCTCGACGACTTCGGCGTCCGCGTGGTCGAGGCCGACGGGCGCGTGCTGGCGCCCGAGCGTTTGAGTCAGGGCGCGCAGGACCAGCTCGCGCTCGCGCTCCGGATCGCCATCGCCGACCACGTGACCGACGACGTCCGGCTGCCCCTCGTGCTCGACGATCCGTTCTTGCACTGGGATGCCGCGCGGCGCGAGCGCGCCCGGCTGGCGCTCACGCGTGTGGCACGGGAGCGACAGGTCGTCCTGCTGAGCCACGACGCCGCGTTCGAGACATGGGGCCAGGCCGTCACCGTCGAGTAACGGTACCCTCGGCGACACCCTATACCGTGGTGCGTGGTGGTATCAGCAACCCTCCCCGGGATCGTGTCGCTAGCGCCTGGGCCGCAGCCCAGGGCATTTCCTGGAGATCGAGCCGGTGTGCGCGATTCCTTGTGGAGCGCCGCACGGTTCGCTAGACTTGTACCGGTCCACTCCCCCAAGCACAACACCCAAGACACCGTGGATCTAGGAGACGTTGGATGTCCCAGTCAGAAGTGAAGGTTCTGGTACCACAGGAGCGCGTCGCGGAGTTCTACCGCATGGTGGGGGTGTGGTTGGACCGCGACCGCGGCGGCCAGCGGGCCGAGCCGAGCCTCTCGCCGAAGAGTCGCTACGCCCCCTTGCAGGAGCATCTCGAGGGCGTCGGCCGTGAGCGCAAGAAGGTCGGTCTGCGCTTCGACGAGATCAGCAAGGTGCTCGGCAAGCCGCTGCCCCGATCGGCCTTCGCTCACCGCGCATGGTGGGCGAACACCCGCTCGCACGCCCAGGCACTCGCCTGGCTGTCGGCGGGGTGGAAGGTCGAGCACGTCGACCTGACCGGCAAGGCGGTCGACTTCGTGCGCCCCGGCAAGGCGTGAGCGGTAGGTCCGAGCGCCGCCGCTAGGCGACGGCGCTCGGGTGAACCCCGCTCGAGCGAGCCACGGAGCAGGGCGGCCACCGGCCGCAGCGCATGGAGGAGATGGAGACCCCCGAGGAGGAACCCTCCCCGGGGGTCTCGTGGTCGGGAGTGGCGCACTCCGCGCGGGCGGGAGCGGCCCTCAGGCCACGCGTCCCAGCCCCACGGCCTTGCCCACCTGTCCGATCAACGTCGGCGCCAGGCTGGCGGACGCCACCAGTGCCCAGGCGGACGGGTCCAGAGGGGTGATCTCCAGCACCAGCCGCGCGCCGGGTATGGCCATGGCCGCCAGCAGCAGGCCGCTACACAGTGCCAGCGCGCCCCACACCCACGGGTTGCGGGTGATCTCGTTCGCAAGCAGCGGGCTCCCCGGCTCGCGCATGTCGAACACATGCCAGAGCTGAGCGAAGGCCAGTGTGAGGAACGACACCGTCACCGCCTCGGTCGGGCGCAGGGCGAGCGGCCCCAGCGCCAGCGCGAAGGCCGCCAGCACGGCCAGCGTGATCAGCAGGGCGTAGCCGGTGAGGCTGCGCCAGTGGCGGGCGGCCAGGACCGGCTCCGCCGGGTCGCGGGGGCGCCGTGCGAGGACGTCGGGAGCACCCTCGCCGGCCCCCAGCGCCAGCGCCGGGAACACGTCGGTGACCAGGTTGAGGAACAGGATCTGGAGCGGTGGAAGCAGGGGCATCGACGCCCCCAGGGCCGACGCCGTGCCGATGACCAGGATCTCGCTCAGGTTGCACGACAGCAGGTAGAGCACGAAGACGCGGATGGTGTCGAAGATGATGCGCCCCTGCTTGACGGCCTCGACGATGGTGCCGAAGGCGTCGTCTTTGAGGACCATATCGGCCGCCTCGCGGGCCACCTCGGTGCCGTGGAGGCCCATCGCCACCCCGATGTCGGCCTTCTTCAGGGCGGGAGCGTCGTTGACGCCGTCGCCCGTCATGGCGACGATGGCGCCGCGCGCCTGGTAGCGGCGGATGAGCTCGAGCTTCTGCTCCGGGGTGACGCGTGCCAGGATGTCGGCGCTGACCAGCGCATCGTCTCCGTCGGCGCCGCGGTTCGCCAGCAGGCGGGCCATGTCGCTTCCCGCCACCACCTTCGCCGGTCCGGCCGTCAGGCCCACCGCCCGCCCGATGCTGGCGGCCGTCACCGCCTGATCGCCCGTCACCATCACCACCCGGATGCCTGCCTGATGGCAGCCCTCGATGGCGCTCGCGACGCCCGGCCGCGGCGGGTCCTCGAGACCGACCAGCGCCAGCAGGGTGAGGTCACCGTAGAGCTCGGCCTGCTCCCGCTCCTCGGCGCGCGAGGCGAGGGCCAGCACGCGTAGACCGCGGCCCGCCAGCTCGCGGTTGCGCTCTTCCCAGAGCGCCCGTTCACGCGCCTCCAGGCGGTGGCTGCCGTCGGCATGGGCGACCTGGGTGCAGGCCTCCAGGACGCTCTCCGGAGCGCCCTTCACGGCGACGCGGTAGCGTCCGCCGGCGCCGGCCTCGTGGAGCGTGCCCATCATCTTGCTGTCCGGATCGAACGCCACCTCCCGCACCTCGGGGTGACGGTCCAGGAGCGCCTCGCGCGTCACCCCGGCCGCTGCCGCCGCCTGCAGCAGGGCCACCTCGAGCGGATCGCCGACATCGTGGCCGGCCGCGCCGCCGAACGCGGCGTTGTTGCACAGCGCTGCCACCTCGAGCGCGGCGCGCAGGTTCGGTAGCTGCTCGAGCGCGGCCGGCGCGCCGTCGAGCGTCAGGCCGCCGCCCTGCCCGGATGGTTCGGCCCGCCCCTCGGCGAGCCACAGGGCCGCGACCGTCAGGCGGTTCTCCGTGAGGGTGCCGGTCTTGTCCGTGAAGATGACGCTGGTGGCCCCCAACGTCTCGACGGCCGACAGGCGATTGACGAGGGCGTTGCGCTCGGCCATGCGGCGCATGCCGCGGGCCAGCGTGATGGTGGCGATGATCGGCAGCCCTTCGGGCACCGTTGCGACCGCCAGTGCGATGGCGGTCTCCAGGATCAGGAGCCACGGCTTGCCGGCGACGAGACCGGTGGTGCCGATGACGGCGGCGACGACCAGCGTGACCCACACCAGGCGCTGGCCGAGGAGGTCGAGGCGGCCTTCCAACGGCGTGGCCTCGTCCTCGGCCTCGGACACGAGCTGCGAGATGCGTCCCAGCTCGGTCCCCATGCCGGTGGCGATCACCACGCCCTCGCCCGATCCGCGACTGATCGAGGTGCCCTTGAAGAGCATGCAGGCGCGCTCGGCCAGCGCAGCCTCGGCGGCCACCGGCCGGGTGCGCTTGCCGACGGGCAGCGACTCGCCGGTGAGCGTCGACTCGTCGGCCTGCAGCTTCGATGCCTGCAGCAGCCGCACGTCGGCGGTGACGACGTCACCGCCCTCCAGCAGCACGATGTCGCCCGGAACCAGCGCGTCGGCCTCGACGGTGTCGAGCCGGCCCTCTCGACGGACGGTCGCGTGCACCCGGCCCAGATTTCGCAGCGCTTCCATCGACCGCACCGCGCGCAGCTCGGTCGTGAAGCCGATGGCGGCGTTCACCGCCAGCACCACCACCACAGCCAGCGCCTCCGTCCACTGTCCGAACAGTGCCGACAACAGCGCTGCAGCGGCCAACAGGGCCGCCAGCATGCTTCGGAACTGCGCCGCCAGGATCTGCCCGCGGCTGCGCCGCGGTGCCTCGCGCAGTGCGTTCGGGCCGTAGCGCTCGAGCCGGCGCGCGACTTCCTGCGGGTCGAGGCCCGAGCGGGGATCGGCGTCGAGGGCGTTCAGGACGGCCTCTGACGTCAGGGCCCAGGGCGCGGTCACGGCGCCGCCCACCGATCCGGGGTCGGAGGCGCCCCGGGCGGGAGGGATGCGGGTCGCGCTCATGACACCAGCCTAACGGCGCATCGCCGGAGCCGGCGGGGCGCCCGCTCTGCCGGGATCGCGCCCGGGCGGACCGGTCACGCTGCCCCCCGACCGCCGTGACCGGCCCCGAACGGACGGGCGGGCCCCGCAGGCGTGTCGTCCGGGAGGCAGGCCCGGGCGCGCTCGCCCGGTTAGGCTCTACAGCGCCGGCATCGCGTCACGAACGACCCGTCCGCGGCCGTTGCCCTCGAAGGAGGCGGTTGTCCATGCAGTATCGCTCTCTCGGTTCCTCCGGACTGCGGGTATCGGCCCTGTCGTTCGGCGCCTGGGTCACCTTCGGCGACCAGATCGGCGAGGACACGGCCTACGACATGATGAAGGCCGCCGTCGACGCCGGCGTGAACTTCTTCGACAACGCCGAGGCCTACTCGGCCGGCAAGGCCGAGACGATGATGGGCAACGTCATCAAGCGGGCCGGTTGGAAGCGCTCCGACCTGGTGCTGTCCACCAAGATCTTCTGGGGCGGGCCCGGCCCGAACGACCGGGGACTGAGCCGCAAGCACATCATCGAGGGCACCAGCGCCGCCCTGAAGCGCCTGCAGACCGACTACGTCGACCTGGTCTTCTGTCACCGTCCCGACCGCTCCACCCCCATCGAAGAGACGGTGCGTGCCATGAACTACCTGCTCGACCAGGGCATGGCGTTCTACTGGGGCACCAGCGAGTGGACCGCCGAGGAGATCCGCGAGGCGCACGAAGTGGCGCGCCGCGAGCATCTGGTCGGGCCCACCATGGAGCAGCCGCAGTACAACATGCTCCACCGTGAGCGCGTCGAGCGCGAGTACGCGCGCCTCTACGACGCGTTCCAGCTCGGTCTGACGGTCTGGAGTCCGCTGGCCAGCGGGATCCTCACAGGCAAGTACGACGAGGGCTTCCAGGAGGGGACGCGCTTCGGGCTCGAGGGCTACGAGTGGCTGCGCCAGCGGCTGGAGTCCGATCAGGGGATGCGTGAGCGCGAGAGCGTCAGGAACCTCAAGCCCATCGCCGACGATCTCGGCATCAGCCGCGCGCAGCTGGGGTTGGCCTGGGCGCTGAAGAACCCCAACGTGAGCACCGTCATCACCGGCGCGTCGCGCGCCGAGCAGGTCAGCGAGAACATGAAGGCCGTCGACGCGGTCGCCAAGATCACGCCCGACGTGATGGCGACCATCGACGAGATCCTGGGCAACAAGCCCGCCGCGCTGGAGGCTTTCGGGCGCGACTGATCGTGGGCCCGCCGCCCGCGCCAGGCGATCTCGACGTTCTCGTCCGGGCCCGGCCGCACCTTCGCGGCCGGGCCCGGATCGTGGACGCAGGAGGGACCGCTCCCTCCGACCCGCCGCTCAGTGCGCCGCGCCGGCCAGCCCAGTGGGGTCGACCGGCCGTGCCCCGCGCACGACCCGTGGTTCAGGGAGCGGTCGTGAACGTCGACTCCTTGGACGAGGTGGACCAGCTCGGCATGTCCGGCCCTGCGATCGAGATCGGCCCGGATCCTCCGGCGAACATCCCTTCGAGCTCCAGCAAGGGACCCACCATCCCGGCCGGACCGGCCGCGGCGTCCATCGACGCGAAGGGCCCCACGGCCTGGACCGAGAAGGCGTAACCCGCGCCATTCGGGAGCGCCCTGTTGATGGCGGTGAGATCCGGGAGGGTCGTCGAGGTATCGGTCGTGACGATGTAGAGCTGGGTCCCGGTCCCGGTCGGCTGGAGCGCCACCAGGTAGACCGATCCCGCCAGCGCCGTCCAGCTGAAGGTGGTGCCGGGAGCCACGTTCGTGGCTCCGGAGGCGGGCGCGGTGGGCATGGCGACGTCGGGCAGGATGAGCGAGGCCGACGGGTTCGGCGCCGTCACGGCGTCCCACGCTGCGGTGGAGTCGCCCGCACCGTCGCTCGCCGCCGCGGCCAGTCCGTGACCGATGCCGGTGGCGATCGGCACCATGGTGTTCGAGAACGAGCCGGGCGGGGTGGCGTTCGCGAGTGGGACTCCCACGAGCGCGCCGGCCGAGGCCGGTCCGAACCGGATCACCGCACGGCCGTCGTTGAGCGTGTAGCCCGATGGCGCCGTAAGGCTCCCACTCAGGGCCCCTGTCGATACGGAGCCGGCGGGGATGGTGACGCCCGTGAGCGCGTCACCGTCATGCAAGGTGACGTCGGTCGAGCCGTAGCCCGTGTAGCTGGTCGGGTTGCCACTTCCGTCGACGATGGCGCGGATGCCGTAGAGCGTGATGTGCAGTGGATCGGTCGTGCTCCACCGGACCGTGCCGGGCCCGATGGTCGAGCTGCCGGAGGCGCCGCCCGCGCCACCGAACGCGAGGGCGGAGCCGCCTGGGAACATGGCACCGACCTCGGTCGGCTGGAACGGAGCGGTGCCGATCGTGCCGGCGACGGTCGCCTGGTGGCCGGCCGAGAACCCCAAGACCTGGACGGTCGGGTCGGTCCTCGTCAGGCCCTCGTAGACCCAGACCTCGGAGTTGCCCGGGAAGCTCAGGGTGACGTCGTAGGGCGTGTGGACGTCCGCTACCGTGAAGGTCCCGTCGGTTGCGGTGCTCGTGACCTTTCCGTCGACGAGGACGTTGGCGTTGGCGATGGGGCTGAAGGTGTCGATCACCCGCCCTTGCACGGTGATGACCGACGGCGCCGTTGGTCCGGCGCAGCCCGTCAGGAGCGTCAGGGCCGCGAGGACTGCGAGGCTCGCGATCGCCAGTGGGGAGCGGATGACGGTGGGGGAGCGGGACGAGCGTGGCTGGTCGGACATGCGCACCTCCGGAGGGGTTGGTGCGTGGCGCCGCCCGAAGCGATCGAGGCGCAGGCGGGACGCACGCACGATTCCCCACGGCACCACGATGGCAGACCACCGTCTAGCCCGCGTCTAGCTCGCGTCTAGCCTGCGCCCGACGTCACCAGTTACGCAGCGTCTCGATCAGCAGGCGCACCCCGAAGCCGGTCGCGCCCTCCGGGCGGTAGCCGTCGGCGCGGTCGCGCAGGACCATGCCGGCGATGTCCAGGTGCGCCCAGGGGTAGTCCACGAACTCCTTCAGGAAGGCGGCCGAGGTGCCGACCCCGCCGTCGCGGGCACCGCTGTTCTGGATGTCGGCGACCTTCGAGTCGATGGACTTGCGGTAGTCGTCGTAGAGCGGCAGCGGCCACAAGCGCTCGAAGGTCTCGCGGCCTGCCCGCTCCAGCCGCTCCCGCAGGGCGTCGTCCGTGGCGAACACGCCCGCTGCGACGCCCCTGCCGAGGGCGACGACGCACGAGCCGGTGAGGGTGGCGAGATCGATGACGGCCGCGGGCTCGTAGCGCTGTGCATGGACCAGCGCGTCCGCCAGCGCCAGGCGCCCCTCGGCGTCGGTGCTGAGGACCTCGATGCTGACGCCGTTGCTCGCCACCAGCACGTCCGAAGGCCGGTAGGCCGCGCCGTCGGGCATGTTCTCGACGCAGGGGCAGATGCCGACCAGATGCAGCGGTAGGTCGAGCGCGGCAGCGGCGTGCATGGCGCCGAGGACGGCGGCCGCGCCCCCCATGTCGCTCTTCATGGGGATCATGCCCTCGCGCGTCTTCAGGGACAGGCCGCCGGAGTCGAACGTCACGCCTTTGCCCACCAGCACCACGGTGGGCAGGTCGGTCGCCTCCGGGTTGTGCTCGAGCACGATGAAGGCCGGCTCGTTGCGGCTCCCCTGGGCCACCGCCAGGAAGGCGCCCATCGAGCGCTGCTTGGCCCAGGCCCGGTCGCCTACCTCGATGCGCAGCCCGTAGCGCTCGGCGATGGCCCGCGCGGCGTCGGCCAGGTGGGCGGGATCGGCGACGTTCGGGGGACGGTTGACGAGGTCGCGGGCCAGCGCCACGCCGTGGGCGATGGCCTCGGCGGCCGCCGCGCCGCGTCGCAGGGCATCGAGCCGGTCGGCGTCCTGCTCCACCAGCACGATCGCGCTCAGCTCGCTGGGAGCCTTCTGGGGGTGCTTCCAGCCCGCGAAACGGTACGCAGCCAGCAGGCTGCCCTCGACGGTAGCCTGAGCGGCCGCTTCGGCATCGAGCCCGCCGGCCCCAGCGCCGTGGACCACCGTCGCCAGGCTGCCGCCGCCGAGCGCCAGTGCGCGCTGCACGGCCGCGGCCGCGGCGCGGCGGGCGGCCTCCGCATCGAACGTCGCCTCGGGTCCCAGGCCGGTCACGATCACGCGCTTGGCCGGCATGGACCCTCGCGGATAGAGCACCGTGGTCTCGCCACGGGCGCCGCTGGCATCGCCGGCGGCGAGGAGCTCCCGGAGCGCTCCCTGGAGCGCGGCGTCGACGGCGCCGGTGGCGCCGGCGGGCTCGCGCGTGCCCTCGAACAGGTTGACGACGACGGTGTCGGCTTCGACGTTCCGGATGTCGGCTTGGCGGATCTCCACTCGCATGACGGCCTCCACAGGCGGACGATACCGCGCGCCGGCCCGGGCGGCGGGCGCCGTCGCGCGGGTGCTTCCGTGGCGTGGGGCCGTCCCCTATCCTGGAGCCCGATGCTCATACGCCCCGACGAGCTCTATCCGGAAGGCGCAGGCGCGGCGGAACGGACGTTGATCGACGTGCGCTCGCCCAGGGAGGTGGCGCGCGGCGCCATGCCCGGCAGCCACGCCCTGCCGCTGATGAGCGACCGGGAGCGGCACGAGGTCGGGATCCGCTACAAGGAGGCCGGCCAGGAAGCCGCCATCGCGCTGGGGTACGAGCTGGCCGGTCCGCATCTGCCCGGCCGCATCGAGGCCTGGCGCGGAGCGTGCGCGCGGGGTCCGGCGGCGGTGGCGTGCTGGCGCGGCGGTCTGCGCAGCGAGCTGGCGCTTGCGTTCATCGACCGGGGCGACGTGGCGCGGGTGGCGGGCGGGTACAAGGCGCTGCGCCGTCACGTGATGGAGGCGCTGCCCCGTTCGTTGGGCCGCAAGCGCCTGGTGGTCCTGACGGGGCTCACCGGCTCCGGCAAGACGCGCCTGCTGCGTGCCCTACCGGCCGACGGAGCCCTGCAGGTGCTCGATCTGGAGGGTGCGGCGCGCCACCGCGGCAGCGCCTTCGGAGCCGAGGACGTCCCGCAGCCCAGTCAGCAGACCTTCGAGAACACGCTCGCGACCGAGCTGCTGCTCAGCCCGGCCGAGCGCCTGGTGGTGGAGGACGAGTCGCGCTACGTCGGACGTCGCACGCTGCCCGACGACCTCATGGAGGCCATGCGGGGTGCGCCGCTGGTGGTGCTCGAGACCCCGATGGCGGAGCGGGTCAGCCACATCGTCGAGGAGTACGTGCTGGCGATGGCGCGACGGCACGGCGTGCGGGCCGCGCGGGAGCGGCTCGAGCACGACACCCTGCGCATCCGCAAGCGCCTCGGCGGCGGCCGCACCGACGGGGTGGTGGCGGCGCTGCTCAAGGCCGAGCAGTCCGAGGCCTGGTTCGAGCCCTGCGTCCACCGCTGGTGGGTGCAGACGCTGCTCGAGCACTACTACGACCGCCTCTACCGCAAGGCGATCGACCGGCACGAGCGGCCCGTCGCCTTCCGTGGTGACGCCGA
>CAZTTB010000071.1:0-9965 GCA_964616005.1 uncultured bacterium
GGACCGCGGGCTGGAGATGGCGGCGCACAAGAGCTTCACCATCGCCACCAACGTGAGCGTCTACTTCTGTGACCCGCGCAGTCCCTGGCAGCGCGGCAGCAACGAGAACATCAACGGGTTACTACGCCAGTACCTCCCCAAACGAACCGACCTCAAGCCCTACACCCAGGACGACCTGGACGCCATTGCCCAGCGCCTCAACACCAGGCCCCGCAAGACGCTGGGCTTCCGAACCCCGGGCGATATGCTCCAAGAAGCCATCGTTGCAACGACCCCTTGAATCCGCCCCACCTTCCGTCCCACGCCACAGGATCGACAGGGCACACCAGCTCCAGCTCGACCACCGCGCGTGCGTCGCTGCCGACGCTCTCCGCTCCGCCGGGCCCGAAACGGAGAGGAGCCCCGACGTCGGGGCTCCCCTCCGGATCCACGAGCCCGGAGCGCGAAGCTAGTTCGGGAGCACGATGATGGTGCCCTTCATGCCCACGGTGTCATGGATCGTGCAGAGGTAATGGAACGTCCCCGCCTTGGTGAAGGTGAGCGAGTACCGCTGGTCGGGTCCCATGAGACCCGAGCTCAAGTGCTCGACCCCGCTATAGGTATGCCCCCCGTGCGGAGCGTTGTCGGCGGGCGTGTCCTTGGCCCCAGACGTGAACGTCACGCTGTGCAGCTCATGCGAATCGGGTTGCGTCCAGACGACCGTGTCTCCGACGTGGATCGTCAGCGTCGCGGGGGCGTAGACGTCGGCGGTGGCCGTTGAGGTGCCCACGCCTGCCCAGATGTCGTAGATCTTGCTGCTACCGGGACCCGGAAGGACGTAGGGCTTGGCCGCCTGCGCCAGGGCCCGCTCCGCGCTATCGAACGCCGCCTGAAGCTCCTTCTTCGCGATCGCTCCATAATCTGCCGCCGTGTGCGGGTACGGCGTGCCTGCGGGCTGGACGACGACCGTGCCGCGCATCCCTGGATGGAGGCCGCACAGGTAGCGGTACACCCCGGGCTCCGGGAAGGTCAACGAGTAGCTCGCATTCTGCGGCGTCATCAGTCCCGAGCCCGCCACGCCTTGGCCCGTGTAGCTCTTCGAACCCTGGGGAGCGAACACCTCCGGGTTGTTGATCATCCCTTGACCCTTGGGGTCCGGGATGATGACCGGCGGGCGGACTCCCCCCGGCGTGAAGAGCACCGTGTGCCCGACCCCCGTCCAGGTGACGGTGTCCCCGGCGTCCACGACGATGACGTCGGGGGCGAAGATCTGAGCGTCGATCTTCTTGTCGGGCGACAGCCCCCCGACACGCACCTTCCACTGCTGCCCGTTCGTCCCCTGAGCGCTCGCCGCGAAGGCGAAGAGCGCCGCTACCAACACCATCGTCAGCCGCACCGGCTTCACGCCAATCAACATCATCGACTCCTCGTTTCTAGACGCTTGAAGCTCACGCCTCCGCCAGACCAGGCCGGCACATGCCGGTTGGTTGCCTAAGGTTCCGGCTTGGTGGAGTCAGGCCGTCTGCTGTGGCGCAGCGGGCGTCAGCCCGTGGCGCGCCATGATGGCGGCCATCTTCGCCCGGTCCGGCGGACCACCGGCGGCCGCGTTGATCACCTCGGCGGACTCGCGGAAGTACTCCGGGCCGATGGCGGCGGGTGTCACGACGCAGAGGGCCCTGGCGTCGCGGTTGCGGTCGTTGTCGAAGCGGTGGACGGCGCCGCGCGGGATGCAGAGCGCCTGTCCCGGCCCGACGTCGATGCGATTCCCGTCGACCGTCCAGGTCAGGATGCCCTCGAGGCCGAAGATCGTCTCCTCGTAATGGTCGTGACTGTGGGCCGGAGCTGCCAGGCGCTGGGCGCTCGGCACCTCGAGCTCGAACATGGCGACGCTCTCGTTCGCGTTCTCACCCGTGATCAGGAAGCGGATACCGAGCGGACCGAGGCGGATGGTCTCGTCGGATGGATTGACCCGGAGGTCGTTGGCCGAAGCTGTCATCGTTCTCCACCTTTCAGGGCTCGTAGGAATGTGGTAAATTGTGTTTACTAAGTCGCACGTGCAGAGTAAAGCTAATTTACTATGATGTCAAGACCTTCATCGCCCGTCCCTGCTGGAGACATGTTGATCGGAGCGCTGCTACGGGTACCGTCGCAGGCGATCCACCGCCGGATCATCGCCGAGCTCAATGCGTCGGGCTTCGATGATCTCCGCATGGCACACATGGCCGTGATGCAGTTCCCGGGGCCGGACCAGTGCCGTCCCATCGAGCTCGCCGAGAGGGCCGGCATCAGCAAGCAGGCGATGAACCAGCTGCTGCGGAGTCTGGAAGGCATCGACTACATCGAACGCACCGACGCACCGCAGCGAGGGCGCGCTCGCATCGTCCGTCTGACGGAACGCGGGCACGCCGCGTACGCGAAGATCCATGAGATCCTCCGTGCCATCGAGGACGAGTGGAGGGCCGAGCTGGGGGCCGAGGCCTTCGCTCGGCTCAAGGAGCTCCTGCTTCGCGTCTGGGAGAGTCCGTTGATGCAGTGACGGACTCCAGAGACGGTGGGCAAGGTGGTTTGGTGCCGCTGCAGCCTTCATGCCTGTCTCCAAGCCGTTTACGCCCCCCGATTCGCGTGGCGCGACCTACGTAGCGCCGTTGCGGCCAGCCGGTGCCGCCAGCCGCGGCAACCCGCGGATGGACATCGTGACGACGGCGGATGCCCGCTACGCCTGCATCCACCCGAGCGCTCCGGCTGCGGCTCCTGCGCTAGGGTCCTCCGGCCGTTCGGGTTCGTGCGGCGTCGCAGCGCCGGGCCTGGGATCTGCGAGGCTGTTCGTGCCCTGCAACACGTCCTTTCGAAGAATCGCCCGGACTCTGTCGGGTTCTTCGAGGGTGTGGCTGTACGCCTACGCGGTGGGCGTGCGCAGCTCCCGCGAGCTCGCGCAGGCGCTCGTCGAGAGCGTGGCCTTCCGGGTCCTGGCTGCCAACCAGCAACCCAGGCACTGGGCGTTGAACCGCTTCCGCGCCCGGCATGAGGAGGCGCTGGGGAACCTGCCTGGGCAGAGCGTGGCGATGGCCGCGGAGCTGGGATTGGTGGAGTTGGTCCAATCCGCTGGACATCGTGCCCCCGGGTCTCCGCGGGCGGAGGGCGATCGCTCAACTGCAGTGGCTGAGACTTGGTCTGACAGTTGCGGGTTGCCTTGGTTGTGCCTGGCCAGTCCTTCCGAGAGCACATCGACTGCGGCGCGTGGCTGTCTAGCAGGTGATATCCAGGTCGCCGTTCGATCCGAGAGTGTTGTGTCACCGTTGTGTCAACTTCCCCGGTACTGCCCGATTTGGGCCGATCTGAGCCAACCTCTGCCCGAGGGCCAAATGCCGGCAGTGCCGACTCACACGCACTCAGCCAATTTGGACTGCCTGAGCCGAGAAACACCGTCCAGCATGGCATTCAGCGGGTGATGCCGGCCGAGCGCTTGTGGAGGAGCAAGCCGCCACGCTGGTTGATTCGCACTTGTGCAACCGCTTACGGTAAGACGCATCCGTCCGGAACGATGATGCAGGCACTGACGGAGCCACGAGAACGGCCGGGCGATGCGAGCTGGCGTTGTCGGTCGCTGTGGTCCTGGCCCTGAAGGAGAACGTGGCGACCATGCGAACCTTGGGGGTACCGCATGACATCGGATCTCCGGTTCCCGCTCTTTGAGCGGGCAGAGAAGGCGGGCGTCCTGGACGGCGCCAGCGCGCTCGTCGTGGCTCCCACCGCAACCGGGAAGAGCTTCCTGGGTCGCCAGGTCCTGTGCCGCGCTGCGAGCAAGCGCGGCGCGGTCAACGCCTACCTGGTCCCGTACCGGGCCTTGGCGGCCGAGATCTTCGACACGGTCCGGAGCGATGTTGGCGCCGACTCCACCTTGCGGGTACGACTGGCGACCGGGGACGCTACGGACCCTGTGCGACCCGAGGAGACCGACATCCTCGTCGCGACCTACGAGCGCTTCGCTGCGCTGCTCGAGCGCGAGGCGTTCCCCCTGGGCTCCGTGGTCGCCGACGAGTTCCACCTGCTCGACGATGCGACGCGCGGCCCGGTCGTGGAGGGGCTCGTCGCCCGGATGATGGCTGCCGGGAGGGCCAGGAGCTTCCTCGGCCTCTCCGCGGTCATCGACGAGCCGGCAGCCCTGGCCGAGTGGCTGGGCGTCGCGTTGATCGAGGGCGACGCTGGAGACCGGGCGGTGCGGTTGGACCGTCGTTGCGAGGTGGTCCCCGACCGCGATGAGACGCTGACGCGGCGGGTGACCGACAGGGTAGGTGCGGGGGACCAGGTCCTGGTGTTCTGCAGCTCGCGTTCGGCCGCCGAGAAGGTCGCGCAGGAGATCGCGGCGAGGCTTGGTGAGGACGCAGGCGACGCTTGTTCGGCCAGCGGCTTACGCGACCGGATGCGGGCAGACCTCGAGACCGAGGCCGGCCTCGACAAGCTGATCGACGCCGTCGGCAGGGGCGTCGGCTACCACCATGCGGGCCTGTCGCGGAACACGCGTCAGGTGGTCGAAGGCGGGTTCAGGGATGGCGCGCTGCGGGTGGTGGTCGCCACGCCCACGCTGGCGGCAGGGGTCAACCTGCCGGCTGAGCTGGTCGTCGTCCGCGACATCTTCCGGTACACCACGCTGCGGGGGCGAAGCCGCTACGTGGTGGTCTCGAGCGGCGAGATCCTGAACATGCTCGGGCGTGCGGGTCGGCCGAACATCAGTGAGAGCGGGCTGGGGCTGGTGTTCATCGAGAAGAAGTACGACGGGCGCCCTGACGTGCTTGCGGTGCAGGACGCGATCAGGCGAGGGAAGGGCGCGCCGGTCAGGAGCCGCCTGTTGGACTCGTTCGACGCGCTGTTGCGGTTCGTGCTGGCGGCCGTCATCGAGCATGGGGAGGCGAGCCGGAGCCAGGTCATCGCAGGGTTCCGCAGAACCCTGTGGTACCACGAGCACGCCGGCGAGCTCGAACTCGGCCGGCCCTTCGAGGAAGACATGATGGAGGACCTACCCGCGTGGAAGCGGGCGCGGTCGGCGAAGCCGCCGCTGGCCGTCGAGGAGGCGGCCCCGGCTCCCGACGGCCTGGAGGGCGTCGTGCGCTCGGGGGACCACCGCTACGCGTTCCATCTGGGTCTCGGGGAGTGGTCGTGCGAGTGCCACGCCGCCCAGTTCCGTCCATGGGAGGTGTGCAAGCACGTCTCCTTCGCGATCCATGAGTTCCTGTTCGGCGAGGACGTCGAACGCGAGCTGCACGACCGAGCTGTCTACACCTGCCTGCACCTGTTCACGGACACGCTCGATCCCGGCACCAAGCTCGACCAGGCGATCCGCCTGTTGCTCGACTGGAGGCTCCTCGAGCGCGTGCCCGGCGGGTTGAGGGCGACGGCTGCCGGCAAGGTAGCCTCGAGCTCCCGCTTCGACGTGCTGCTCGTGCGCCACGCGGAGCGTCGGCTGGAAGCCGCGTTGGACACGACCACGCTCGCCGACGTGGCGGGATGGACCGTCGAGGACTTCTTCCCGCTCGGCCTCGACCGCGAGAGATGGGGACCGGCGGTCCAGGCTTGGGTGCGCGGCGCTCCCGAACGGGAGTTTTCGTTGCCCACACGGTACCGAGGAGACTTCGAGCGAGGACTGGAGGAGCTGTCGCTCGTGGCCGCACTGTACCGGGATCTGGCGTCCGACCGACGCGGGCACGAGGCGTTCGCGGGCCTCTGCGAGAACGCACGGGGGAGCCTTCGGTACGGCGTTCCGCCGCGCGCCCTGGCTCTCGCTGGGCTCCGGCTTCCCGGCTTGGGGCGCCGCCGGTGCCTGGTGCTGGTGGACGATCACGGCGTCGGGGATGTCGCCGAGCTCGCATCGCGAACCCCGGAATCGCTGGACCTCCCTGGGGTCTCGGCGACGCAGGTCGCGAGTTGGGTCGGGGCTGCCGAGATTCTGGTCCAGCGCCGGAACGCCGCCCTTGCCGATGCCGATGGGGCCGGCTCCAGGATAGACGAGCTGCTGTCGGAGTTCCGGGTGGAGCCGCAGAGTCTGTTCCCGGCATCGTCGTGACCGGATCCCGCCACGAGCACATCGTGGCCTGTGCCGGGGCGGGCAAGACGCATACGCTCGTCACCAAGATCGTCGAGCTCGCCCTGGCGGGCGTACCCCCGGAGAGGCTGCTCGCGTTCACGTTCACGGAACGGGCGGCGAAGGAGCTTCGTGAGCGGATCGAGCGGTCCTGGGCCGGGCTGCGAGGGGGCGCGCTTGAGCCTGCGGTGGCAGGGGACCGGGCGACGCCGTCCGGTACGCCGGTGAACCTCGCCGACGGGCTCGCGCCCACATCGCGCGGGCTGTTCGTGGGCACGATTCACGCCTGGAGCCTGCACGCCCTCCGCCGGCTGGGCTCGCCCTACGAGCTGTACGAGCCGCTGTCCGACGGGCGCGAGTGGTCGCTTCTGCTGCGAC
The DNA here is from genome assembly GCA_964616005.1 of uncultured bacterium. Classification (GTDB taxonomy): domain Bacteria; phylum Deinococcota; class Deinococci; order Deinococcales; family Trueperaceae; genus JASBRS01. Next base: position 6,434 of record CAZTTB010000071.1, read on the forward strand.
TGGCGCGGCGCCTCGGGATCGTCGATCTCTACCGCGACACCTTCGGCCAGGACGGAAAGCCTGTCGCCACGGCGCCGTCGGTGGAGGCGTTCCAGCGCAGCCTCGAGGTGGTCCACGACGAACGCATCCCTCGTGACGAGCTGGTCGTCCGGATGCCCGGGTTCGCCGCCGTCGTGGAGGCCTACGAGCGCCTCCTGGACGAGATGCAGCTCTTCTCCTTCGGGACCATGATCGACCGCTGCCTGGACGAGCTGCAGCCCGAGGGCGGCCGGCTGCGGCGCGCGCTCGAAGGCCAGCTTGATCACGTCTTCGTCGACGAGTTCCAGGATCTGAACCGGTCACAGGCCGAGTTGGTGGACGCGCTCGTGAGCCTGGGCGCCACGGTGCACGTGGTCGGTGACGACGACCAGGCGATCTACCAGTGGCGGGGCGGCGACGTCCGGCTCTTCACGGAGTTCCGCGACCGGGTCGACGGTGTGGCGTCGTCCACGCTGGCGACCAATCGCCGGTCGCTTCCCCACATCGTGGAGGTCTCGCGCGCCTTCGCCGAGACGATCCGCGAGCGGCTCCCCAAGGACATCCGGGCCCACAGAGGCTACGACGTCGCCGGCTCCACCGTGGCGACGGAGGACCGGAAGGTCGAGGTCGCAGTCGCCGACACCCCGCGAGGCGAGGCTGAGTGGGTGGCAGAGCGGGTCCAGGCGTTCCTCGCTCAAGGCGCCCGACCCGACGATATCGGGGTCCTCTACCGCTCCGTGCGGACGTCCGGCGCCAAGGTCATCGAGTCGCTCAGGCGACGGGGCGTCCACGTCAACGTGGTGGGGCGCCTCCCGCTCTTCGACCGGCCCGCGATGGCGCTCATGGCCCGCGTCTTCGTGCTGTGGGCGGGCGGCAGCTGGTACCCGGTACCGGGAGGGGGCGAGGAGCGAGTCACCCGGGCCACGATCGAAGCGGACCTGAATGGGCTGGGCAAGCCGCCTGATGCCGCCCAACGGCTGTCGCTCGAGATCGAGGAGATGGGCCGGCGCGCGAAGGAACGCGGTGTCCCCGATCTCATCCGGCTCTTCGATGACGTGGTCGCGCACCTCGATCTCCTGCCGGCCGATGTGCCCGAGCGGCGGGCCGGCAGCCTCGGGCAGTTCTCCGCGCTCCTCACCGAGTTCGAGCACTCGCAGCGCCGGGCGCTGCCGGCAGACTTCCCGCTGCGGCCAACCGACGGCGCAGCGGAGGAGATCGCCGAGGACGCTCTGGTGCAGGCGGACCCCACCTCCGAGGTCGCCCCGCGCGACGTCTCGATCGGTCTCCAGCCAGGTGAGGTGTTGCTCCTGAGGTTGCGTGCCTTCCTGCAGCACTACGCCACGCGCGCCGCGGAGGAGAGCGCCTCGGGCGCCGAGACCGAGGCCGGCGCGGTGAACGTCATGACCATCCACCAGGCGAAGGGTCTGGAGTTCCCCATCGTGTTCCTGCCGTCGCTGGTGGAGGGCCGCTTCCCATCGGGCCGGCTGGGGCAGCAACAGTCGTGGTACCTTCCCGACGACCTGTTCCCTCGCCGGCGCTACGAGGGGACGATGGAAGACGAGGCGCGCTTGTTCTACGTCGGCATGACCCGGGCGCGGGAGCACCTGCTGCTCTCGGCGTTCGGCGGATACGGGACCAAGCGGCGGGCCAGGATCTCGCGGTTCCTCCAGGTCGTGCTCGAGTCGAGCCGGGAACGCTGTGACGTGCGGCGGCTCGCCTGGATCCCCGGACACAGGCCAGGGAGCGGCGAGATGCGGATCGAGACCGACTTCGGCCGCCTGGCGAGCCTCGAACGTTGCGGTTTCCAGTACTGGCTTCGTCACGAGTGCGGGTTCCAGCCGCCCATCGGACGCCCCCTTGGGTTCGGGAGGCTCGTCCATCACGTCATTGCGGAGCTGGCGCGGCGCGCCAAGCGAGGCGAGCGGCCCACGCGCGACGCGGCAGATCGGATTCTCGCCGAGACGTTCTACCTGCCTTTTGCCGGACGGGACCAGAGGCAGAGCCTCTTCTACAGCGCGCGACGCCGCCTGCGCGCCTACGTCGACAGGTATGGCGTCGAGCTGCTCAGGACCGTGGATGTGGAGCGTGAGTTCGACGTGCCATTGGCGCTTGGGCGCGTCAGGGGCCGCGTCGACCTGCTCGTGCGCGCCGAAGGCGGCGGCGAGCTGGATGTCGAGCTGATCGACTTCAAGACCGCATCGGAGCGGCCGCCCATCCCCACCCACGACAACCAGCTCAGGCTCTATGCGGAGGCCATGCGAGAGTTGGGGTACCGCCCCGTGCGCCTCCTCGTCCACGTCCTGGATGCGGACGGTGAACCGGAGAGGCGAGAGGTGCCGTACGACGGGGCGGCAGCGGCGGCGTTCAGGGCCCGACTCGAGGGGTGGCTCGGGGACATCCGGGAGAAGCGCTTCGAGCCCTGCGAGCCGCGCTCCGCTTGCGCCGGCTGCGACTTCCGGAGCTTCTGCCCGTACGCGCCGCTGGAGCGCGGGACAGGCTACCGGGGAGGCCTGACACATTCAGCGGTTCGTGCGAGAGACGAAGAGGCTGGGAACGCTTGAAGACCGGAGGATCAGGGGACGAAGCCTAGCGTGCAGCGCAGACGAGGGTGGTGGTTGTGAAGGCGAGCGGACGACGAACATCTGTTTGGTTGCGTGCGCGTGCGCCAAGCTGCCGCTCCGCCAGGTGCCAGGCTCCACGGGAACGTAGGTGTCCTCTAAGACCTACGCTACGGCGTCCCCGGACAGATTGACGAAGAGCCGTAGTCTCCCGCAGGTAGGGGACACGAACTCTCCCGCAGGGTTGTGAGGTCGTCGGTTGGTCACCTGGGGCTCCAGGGTCGCGTCCTGTAGGTTCTGTAGATGGGGATTATCCCCTAGGCGAGAGTCGCGTCCGAGCTCTCCATGGAGTATGCACAGACTTACTTCCGGGACAAGGCAACAAACGGCGGAGAGCCCTGATTCCGCTTTGTTGCGCGGGTCTGCAAGGGCAACCGTCAATTGGATGTCGCAGCTGCCCAACCAGGGAGTCGAACGATGGCCGCGCTCGCCAAGCAGATCGCGACTTGCCAACAGCCTGCATGTGTCAGAAGCCTTCGACCGGATGGCGCTCTAGCCATTCCTCGATGGCCATACTTACGAGTTCACTCATATTCTTGTCAGTGAGCGCTGCCTGAACGCGGAGAGCCCTGTATTGCCTATCGGGGACTACGACCTTGAGGTTCGTGGCTTCGCCGCACTCAAGCCTAGTCGGTCTCCAAGCGCTTCGCCCACTCACGCAGGGCATTGGTGTGCTGACGCCGAGGTCCTCGGCGACCTCCTTGAGGCTCTTGCCGCTCTCTCGAAGTAGCAGGACCGCCTCGATCTTGAAGTCCATCGGGTACAGGGCGTTGGAACGCTCTCGATGCATGAGACACTGTGTCCTTTCTGAGGCCGAACCTCAAGCGGAAAGTGTCCAACGACTGCGCCCAACTCCAGCACGGCGCGTTGCAACGACCGCTTGAACCCGAGCACGC
>CAZTTB010000072.1:0-9705 GCA_964616005.1 uncultured bacterium
ACCGACGCGCCGGCCAGGATCAACGCCGATGCCCCGAGGACGACGAGCACGTTGCCGACGACCAGCCCGTCGAGCAGAGGCGTGCCGTAGTAGTAGAACGCCGACAGCCTCTGCACGACGGGCGGCCACCCGAGCTCGGGCCCGATGAACGAGATGAAGAACCACAAGGCGAGCAGGAAGCTCAGGAGACCGCTCTCCAACGCCGCTGCCAGCCAACCCGCGAAGAGGTAGCCGACCGCGGCCATGAGGAGGCACTGCGGCACGATCGACAGCACCGCGGCCGTCAGGTGGCCGGACCGAAGGGACAGCCCGACGGCCGCGGACGTCGCGTCGACGGCCGCCAGCGTCACCAGGCCGATGAACAGGCCGGCCGTGGCAACCGTTGCGTAGCGCGCGAGTAGCACCCGGTGCCGGGCGCGCGGCGTGGAGAGGATGAGGTCCTGTCGTCCCTCCTCCTCGTCCGCCGCCCAGCGGCTCGCCTGGGTCACCGCGAAGACCATGATCAGCAACGGCAGGAACGCGAACAGGGCGCCGAGGAGCGCCTCGTTGACGCGGGTCGCGCCTCCGCCGAACGCGGTGAGCACCAGGCGCAGCTGTGGCGAGTCGGCGATGAGCGTCTGCAACTGGACCGCGAGTTGCTCCGTCGCCACGATCGTGAACGCCGCGAAGCCCGCGATCCCGAGCGTCCACCACAGGGTCGGCGCGACGATCGTCGCCAGGCCACGCGCGTAGAGCGAGCGCAGCGACCAGCCGTCGCGGAGCTGCGCCGGGGGACGCACTCCGTTACGGGGTCGGCCCCCCGTCCGCCGTAACAGCCGAACGCTCGACCCGACGTCGCGCCCGACGAAGAGCGCGACCGCGACCCCGGTGAGGGCGGCCGAGATCGCGACCAGCAGGAGCATCGCCCAGGGATCGGAACCGAACGACGGTACGAGAGGCTTGCTCAGGTTGTAGTAGTACACCGGCGAGAGCGCGCTCAACCAGGCCGTGCCGGGGATGGTGCGGTGCAGCATGTCGAGCACGATGAAGGCGAACAGCAGGCCCCCCGTCGCTCCCGCGGCCGTCCTCGCGCGCTCGGTGAACTGCCCGATCGCCAGCGCGAGGCTGCCGAAGACGCCGCAGATCAGGGCGAGGTTCAAGCCGTAGAGCAACGCGTCGACCAGGCTGTAGGCGGCGTGCGCGCTCAACCCCCCGAGGTAACCGATCAGCGAGGCGAGCAACGCCATCGCCAGCAGGCTGGTCCAGACGGCCGCCACGCTCTCGAGCGCGACGCGGAGCCGTCCGCGCGGAACGGAGAGCAGGACGTCCATCGAGCCACGCTCCTCGGCGCCCCGCAACACGCGGGCGGACGCGATCAACGGCCAGATCGCCATCATCAGCACGGTGAAGCCCAGCTTCCAGGTGGCATAGCCGCCGACGGTGGTCACCGCCACCGGATCGGCCGCCCAACGGAACGACTGGGTCATGGACGCGAGCGCCTGCTTCGCCCCCGGAGCCGCCATCACCGACCCGACGGTGGCCTGGACGGCGAGGAGGAGCAGCCCCATCCCGACGCCCCAGCCGACGATCGCGCCCCGGCCCTCCCGGAGCGTCTTGCCGTAGACGCTACGCCACCACATCGTCCGCGTCCCGGTAGTAGCGCAGGAAGATCTCCTCCAGGCTCGGCTCGTGCGTCACGAGGGTCACCACCGGGTACCGCGCGGCCACCTTCACCACGCCGTCGAGTTCCCCGGTCACTGCGACGCGGAGCGTGAGGCCGTCGTCAAGCGCCTCCACGGCGTCGACCCCCGAAACGGCCTCGAACGCAGCCGCGGGAGCCGGGCGCGCGAAGCTGATGGTCACGGTGTGCCGCTTGATGTCCTTGAGCTCGGCGATCCCGCCGATCCGTACGAGGCGCCCCTCCCGGATGATCGCCACGCGGTCGCAGGCATGCTCCACTTCGCTGAGGACGTGCGACGACAGGAAGACGGTGCTGCCCGCCTCCCTCGACTCGGCCACCAATCGGTGGAACTCCTGCTGGTTGATGGGGTCGAGCCCGGAGGTCGGCTCGTCCAGGATGAGGACGCGCGGCCGGTGCATGAACGCCTGGACGAGCGCCACCTTGCGCTTGTTGCCGGTGGAGTACTGTCGGAACCTACGGCTCGTGTCCAGCTCGAACCGCTCGACGAGCTCCCGCAGGTACGCGCGGTCCACGCCGCCGCGAAGGTGCGCGAAGTACTCCAGGATCTGCCCGCCGGTCAACGCCGGGTCGAGCGAGGGCTCACCGGGCGCATAGCCGACGAACCGCTTAACCGCCACGGAATCGCGCCAGCTGTCCATCCCGGCGATGCGGGCGCTGCCCGCGTCCGCGCGCAGCAGCGCCATGAGTAGGCGGATCGTCGTGGTCTTCCCCGCCCCGTTCGGCCCGAGGAACCCGAACACCTCGCCCTCGTCGACCTGGAATGACAGGTCGCTGACGCCTCGCGCTCGTCCGTAGGACTTCTGCAGCTCGTGCACATCGATGATGGGATCCACCCGGTTCACTCCTTCGTGTCGCCCTGCTGCCCGAAGATCGCGTTGGTCTGCTCGAGCCACTCGGCGATGATGCGCTTGCCGACGGTGCTGTCGCCGACCGGGCGGGAAGGCTCGAGCCAGCGGCGCATGAGATCGGAGAGCGCTTCGGTCAGCTCGTCCGGGGTCGGCGCGCGCACGGCCGGCGCGAACGAGCCGGCATCGATGATGCCGATCTTCAACGACGTGATGAAGAACGACACGAGGTGGGGCGGGAGGTCGCTCCGGATGAGCCCTACTCCCTGCAGGCGCTCGATCTGCGATTCCGAGTTGCCGAACAGCTCGGAGACGGTGCCGGAATCGAGCGAGTCGACCAGCCCACGCAGGATGTCGTTCCGCCCCGACATCACCGCCGCCAGCAACGGATTCGAATAGATGGCGACCATGCCGTGCGTCCACAGCCGGTAGAACTGGCCGCCCTCCGGGTCCGCCGTGACGCGCCGCATCATGTCCTCGGTCACCTGCCGGCTGGCGTGCCAGATGGCCGTCCGGAACAGCTCCGTCTTGTCCTTCCAGTGCAGGTAGATGGTGCCCTTGCCGACGCCCGCTTCCCGGGCCACGTCGTCCACGGTGGTCTTGAGGTAGCCGTAGCGCGCGAGCAGTGCCGCCGCTGCCTCGAGGATGCGTACCTCGCGGGCGCTTCGCTCGCTGCCCGCCGTGGCCTGTGTGGTGGTGTTGGCCGATCGCCCGTCCGCCATGGCGCCTCCCTTCGGCCTCCGTGACTCCTTGACCGCATGACCAGATTCGGTCATTTCAGTCACAGCTTGCGCCTTGAAGGTGCTCTTGTCAACCCTCGTCGGGACCGGACGGAAGCCAGACGCGGAACTCCGCGCCACCGGCCGGGTGATTGCGCGCCCGGGCGCGTCCGCCGTGCGCTTCCGCCAGCGCCTTCACGATCGCAAGTCCCAGGCCCGACCCCCCTGCCGCGACCCCGGGCTCTGGCGCCGGCGTTTCCCCGGCCCGGCCTTCCGGTTCCTCAGGACCTCGCGCGTCCCGCGTGCGCGCACGGTCGCCCCGGTAGAAACGCTCGAACACGCGGTCCTCGGCACCTTCGCCCAGTCCGGGCCCATGGTCACGGACCCAGATCTCCACGCCCTGCCCGGCCGCCTCTGCGCCGAGCTCGACCGGCGCGCCGGGCGCGTGGCGGATGGCGTTGTCGACCAGGTTGCCGAGCATCTGCTCCACCCGGTCGGGATCGACCTCGGCCTCGACGTCCTGTGCGCCGGCATCCAGGCGAAGCACCACCGAAGCGGAGCGCGCCCGCACCGAGAACGCGGCACAGGTACGCTCCAGCAACGGAAGGAGAGCCACTCGCACGCGCCGCAGCGACACCGCTCCCACCTCGAGCGAAGACAGCGTCCGCAGATCCTCCACCAGGCGGGCCAACATCCGGACCTCGCCGTGCAGGCGCGCCAGCCCCTCGGCATCTGGCAGGCGCAGACCGTCCTGCATGGCCTCGAGCTCGCTCTGGAGCACCGCGATCGGCGTTCGGAGGTCGTGCGCCACATCCGCGACCATGTCGCGGCGCCACGCCTCCTGCCGCTCCAGCCCCTCCGTGAGCTGGTTGAACGCCCCCGTCAGGACGGCGATCTCGTCCTGCGCGGTGGGCATGCGGAGGCGAAGCCCCCGCTCTCCCGCCGCCAACCGCCTCGCACCCGCCGTCAGCGCCAACAGCGGGCGGGTCAGGAACCGCGTCACCACCGCGGCGGCGGCCGACGCCAGCAGGAACGACAACAGCGCCGCCACGAAGGCCGTCCGCACGACGCGGGCGAAGGCGTCCCGTGCCCCGGCCCCACTCGAAGCGGGCGAAGGCGACCCTGCGTCCGCGGACGCGCCCGGGCTGCGGCCGGGGGACGGGGACCGAGCCCGCCACCAGTCCCAGGGGAACGCCAGTGCCGCATGCGAGCTCCCGTTCTGGAACAGCAACTCGCGGCGCGCCCCGAACACCGCTCCCAGCGTCAGGAACGTCGTGAGCAGCACCGCCGCCAGCGCCACGAAGGCGAACGCGAAGGTCAGCCGGCGCCGCAGGCCCCAGCGTCGATGGAGTACGTGTCGTCGGGTGCCCCAGGGGCGGTGCCCGTGAGGGCCGCCGTGCGTCGTCCACCGGTGGTCACGACGTCGATGGGGCGGCACTGCTCACGTCTCTCGCAATCGGTATCCGACGCCACGTACCGTCTCCAGAGCGCCGGCGCACCCGCCGAGCTTCCGACGCAGGTTCTTCACGTGGGCGTCCACGGTGCGCGCCTCAGCCACATGTTCACCGTCCCCTAGCGCACTCAGCAGTTCTTCCCGCCGCAGGACCCGGCCCGGCCGACGCGCCAGCTCGGCCAGCAACTGGACCTCACTGGCCGTCGCTGCCACATCGTGCCCCTGACAGGTGACACGGTACCCGTCCAGGTCGACGAGCAACCTGCCGGCCCGGTACACGCGGGCCTCCGTCATCGCGCCGGAGGCGCGCCGCAGCACGGCGCGCACCCGCGCCACCACCTCGCGCGGACTGTACGGCTTCACCACGTAGTCGTCCGCACCCAGCCCGAGCCCGACCAGGCGGTCGACCTCTTCATCGCGCGCGGTGACCATGATGATGGGAACGGATGACTGGGCCCGCATCAGGCGCGTCACCTCGAGGCCATCGATGCCCGGCAACATCAGGTCGAGCAGGACCAGGTCGGGCTGCACGGCACGCCACAGCTCCAACGCACGCTTCCCGTCCTTCGCCCACTCCGTGGCATAGCCTGCCTGTCGGAGGTAGTCCTGAAGGATCCCCGCCAACCGCCCCTCGTCCTCCACGATCAAGATCGTCTCGCTCACCGGACCTCCAGGGTCCCCGCGCCCACCGGCGTCGCGAGCAACGGGCGGGGCACGCACCAACCATAGCCGGTGACCGCACGATTGGTCCGGGACGCGGCCTTCCCGCGTCCCGGACACGATGCCTTGGGGCGATCAACCCTCGAGCGCACGCCGCAGGGCGTGGAACTCCTCCACGGTGATCTCGCCGCGCACCAGACGCAACCGCAGGAGCTCCAACGCGTCGGCCCCACCGCCGAGCCACCGCTCGAAGGCGCCACCTTCCCTCCCTTCGCCCCCGGCCAGCGCCGACCGCAGGCGCTCGAACTCGGCGGCATCGATCTCGCCACGGGCCAGCCGTGAGCGTGCCTCCTCGACGGCATCATCCACCTCACGACCGGTGCGTAAGCGATCGTGCCTCCACCGCCGCCAACTTCCACAGCCCCGTGACCGGGAACCGCCCCGCATCACGAGACGGATCACCCATACCACCGCCACGAAGAACAGGATCGTCCCCAGCAAGTTGAGGAACCCGAGCCCGAAGCCCCATCCGGGGCCGTAGGCGTGAAACCCGTAGGCCAATGCCATGTGCCTTGCTCCCTTCTCGGGACGTCCCGGGGCCGCGCGAACGCGGCCGACGTCCCGGATGAAGCGATGCTAGGAGCGATCGCGTGAAGCGCTCCCACTTGGCATGTGAACGCAGCGTGAACCGCAAGGTCGGACGCAGCGCCCCGGCCTCGGATCGTGCGGCAACCGTGCCGGCGTCCCGAGCATCGAGGAGGCGCGCCTGCTCATCGCTCCGCGCGATGGCCGTGCCGTGGGCAGAAGCGGTGCGCTAACGCGCGACGGCGCTGCGCAGCTCGTCCGCCGCAGCGCGCACGAGGTCGGGCAGCGACGCCTCGCCGCCGCCCTCGGTCCAGCGAGCGAAGGCGGACTTGAAGGCGGCGACCGCCGCCTCCGCCGTCAAGGTGGCCGTGGGTTCGGCCACCCCGCGCTCGCGCAACGCGTCGGCGAGCGTCGCCGTCATGCCGGCGAGTTTGATCAACTCGCGCTCCCGAAGCTCGGGGCTGGACGCGATGACGGCCTGGCGCTGACAAGCGAACGCGCGCCTCTCGTGAAAGGACGCTGCCGCACCCGCCAGCGCTTCGACGGCGACCTCGATCGGGGGCGACGCAGGAGCCGCCTGCCCGACGCTGGCAACGACTGCGTCGGTCAACGTTCGCGAACCCGAGAAGAGGACCTCGCGCTTGTCCGTGAAGTAGCGGAAGAACGTGCGCTCCGTGAGGCCGGCGCGTTCCGCGATCTCGGCCACCGTGGTGCTCTCGTAGCCGTGCTCCGCGAACAGGTCCAGCGCGGCCTTCGCCAGGCGCCCACGTGCGTTGGGTTGCCAACGGCCCACGGTCCGAGTATACACAGCGGTTGACAGTCCCTGACATCACGAGTAGAGTCCACGTCAGCCACTGACGTCATAGGGCCCGGTCGGACTCCGGTCGTCGGTGCGTTCGACCACCTGGCACGTCCACGCTCCGCACGCTCCCGAGGACCCCGTCCCCAGCTCCAAGGAGCCGCATGCCCCAACCGCTCCAGGCCGGCCACGCCGGCCCGACCCCATCCACGCGCTTCCTCCCGGTGATCGCCGTGGGCGGGCGCCGCAGCGGGCCCCATCGTAGGGGGCGTCCTGACCCAGTACCTCGGCTGGCGCGCCCTATTCCTCGTCCTGATGGGGCTTGCGCTTCTCCTCCACCTGGCGGCGCAACGCGTCCTCCCGCCGCAGCAGGTCAACGAGCGGCGCAGCTTCGACCTGCCCGGCGGCCTGCTCATCGGCGCGGCCGCCGGCCTCACGCTCCTCGGGCTGACGAACCTGCAGGGCTACGGTGCAGCAGCTCCGGCCACGTGGGGCAGCTTCGCCGGAGCGCTCGTGGCCGCCGCGGGGTTCGCGGCCCGCATCCGTGCCGCGCACGATCCGTTCGTACCTCCCGCCCTGTTCCGCAACCGCGCCTACATGGCGAGCCTCCTCACCGCGTTCCTCACCATGACGGCGTACCTCTCCCTCCTCGTGTTCGTGCCGCTGCTCCTGGTGGAGGCCGGCGGCCTGAGCTCCGCCCAGGCCGGACTCGTGCTCACGCCGGGCGCTCTCGTGATGGCGCTCGTCTCGCCCCGCGCCGGCCGGCTCTCGGACCGGATGGGGCCGCGACCGCTCATCGTGACCGGGCTCGCCCTGCTCGCCGTGGCGGCGTTCGGCCTGTCCACCTTCGGAGCCGGCACCGCCCTGATCGTCGCCGGCGCCGCCGTCCTCGTGGCCGACCTCGGCCTCGCGCTGCTCGACGCCCCGACCACCAACGCCGCAGCGGGTGCGCTGAGCACGGCAGACTCCGGAGCCGGACTGGGCATCTACCGAGCCGCCTCCTTCCCCGGTGCGGGCAGCGATCCCGCCGCGTTCGGCGCCCTCCTCGCCGGGCGGATCGCCGCCCACGGCCCGGCCGCGAATCCCCTGTACCGCCTTGCCGACCCCGCCTACTCCGACACCTTCCTCGGCATCGCTGCCGTCGCCCTGAAGGGACTCGCCGTCGCCCTGATGGGTCTGCGCGGCCGACCCTCCGATGCCTCGACGTCCCGACCACAGGCCCCCGGGCCCGACGAGGTCGCGCACCGGCGGCCCGCGAGCGACGCGCCCGCGCTCGGGCAGGTGCGCCCGCTCCGACACGCTACGGGCCGCTGCCCGCCCCACGCGACCCAGCCGGACGCAAACGCCCGTTCCGAGTACGGCGCCCCGCGACCGCACCACCGAGTGGGCGCACCCGAGCCTCAACCGAAGGAGGAACCATGAAGGAGGAACCATGACGAGCGACAACGGCCCGACGAACGCCCGAAGCACGACCCCGGAGCGCTCCCCCGCAGGAGGAGCCGGCATCGCCACCCTCGCCGGCCGTAGCGTCGCCCGCATCGGCTTCGGCGCCATGCAGCTGCCGGGCCCCGGCGTGTGGGGCCCGCCCCGCGACCGCGACGCCGCGCTCCACGTATTGCGCACAGCGGTCGAACTGGGGGTCAACCACATCGACACCGCGCAGTTCTACGGCAACGGCGTCGCCAACGAACTGATCCGCAGCGCACTGCACCCGTATCCCAACGACCTCATCCTGGTGAGCAAGGTCGGCGCCACGCGCGACGAGGGCGGAGGCTGGCTCCCCGCCCAACGACCCGAGCAGCTCCGGCGCGGCGTCGAGGCCAACCTGCGAACGCTCGGCACGGAGCGTCTCGACGTGGTGAACCTTCGACGCATGGATCGGCGCCAGCTGTCGAGAGCGCCCGAGGAGCAACACGTGGATCTCGACAGCCAGATGGCGGAGATGATCGCCCTGCGCGACGAAGGCCTCATCGGCGGCATCGGGCTCAGCAACGTCGAAGTCGACGACGTCCAGCGGGCCCTGCCGGCCGGCGTCGCCTGCGTACAGAACGCCTACAGCCTGCTCGACCGCACAACCGAGCCCACCCTCGACCTGTGCCGCCAACACGGCATCCCCTGGGTGCCGTTCTTCCCCCTCGGATCGGCTTTCCCGAACATGCCTAAGGTCACGGAGCACCCGATCGTGGTGGAGGCCGCCGCCCGCCTGAACGCGACCCCCGCCCAGGTGGGCCTGGCGTGGCTGCTGGCGCAGTACGACGCCACCCTCCTCATCCCAGGAACTTCGAGCGTCGACCACCTGCACGACAACGTGGGCAGCGCGGCGGTGCGCCTCGATCCGGCTACGCTCTCCGATCTCGAGGCAATCGCGAAGCCGGACGGGGCGGCGAGCGGATCGGCCTCCTCCGCGCGGAGGGGCGGCCAGCAGGCCTGATCGCCGGCCTGGAGTTGCTCCCCTTTCGTGAACGCTTGTGCGCTCGAGGTCCTGCGTCAAGATTGCCTGGGGAACGCGCGATATGAATCCGCCCACATTGTCGGGCGGGCCATGGAACCGTTGCCGTTGACGAGCAACGCCTTGGCTACCGGTTCGCGGCGAGCGAGGTCTCGGCGATGCGCGCAGGACCGAGGTGTCAGCCTAGGCCGGCGCCGGTGGCGCGCAGAACGTCCTCCGTGTCGTTCAGGAAATACGGGGTGCCGTCCAGCATGGCGGTTTGCCCACTCTCGAAGTTGGCCGCGTGAGCCTGATCGTGGACCATCGCCATGCGCACGATGCTCTTGGGGTCGTTACCGGCATGGGCGTCCATCAGCTCGCGCACGTCGGGGTCGTCGTTGTGGCCCATCGCGAAACCGTCCTGGCGCAACAGCCACTTGACGCTGTACCACCACGGCCCGAACCAACGGTAGCCATCAGGGTTGCGCTTGATCTGCCGGAACACCCCGCCCCATGCGCTCATCGGTAGCCCCTA
>CAZTTB010000073.1:0-5636 GCA_964616005.1 uncultured bacterium
TCTTCCACTCGGGACGGTCCTTGACCACCAGTACGCGCATCACGTTATCACGCTGGCGCAGGGCGGCCTCGATCGCCTTCGGCTTCTCGCTCGACAGGCGTAGGCGGTAGATCAGGTAGTAGCCCTCGTTGAGCTTGCGGATCGGATAGGCGAGGCGACGATTGCCCCACTCGTCCAACGCCACGATCTCACCTTCGGCGCGTTCCACCTGAGCCGTGACGGCATCCTTCTCGGTCTGGAGCTGCGGTTCGCTCAGATTCGGGTCCAGGATGACGTTCAGGTCGTAGTTCGCTTCGGACATGGGCACCTCCTTCCAGAGCTGGTGGCTGCCGCTCGAGCGCGCCGATCGCCGACGGCGGCGCCGAAGCGCCGTCCGCGTCGACCGACACGCAGCGACCGGGCCCGGCCTCCCGGCCGGCCCTCGGCCCGCGTCACAGCCCTCCCCAGCGTGGGCTCGCATGCCGCGCTGCCAGGGGCGAACGCGGCAAATTCGAATTGTAGCACGTCCCGCGCGGCGAACTGGCGGCGCCGGATGAGATGTCCGTGAGATATGCACGGTGGCGCGGGACGCCGGTCCCGTAGGGTGGGTGCGCCGAAAGGAGTGAAACGTATGAGGCGGATCACCATTGGCCTTCTTCTTGCATCCAGCATGGGGCTCGCAGTCCTGCTGACCGCCTGTGGGGGCGGCGCGGTCCCGACCCAGCCCCTCACACAGGCCGCCGCAGCGCAGATCGCGGCGACCGGCATGGTCGGCGATCAGCTCGTCATCGGCATGATCTCCCCCTCCGGATACTCACCCCTGAGCATCGGGGCGCAGTCGCTCGGGGTCGACGGGCTGCTGCCCGCGGCGACGTCGAACTGTCCGTCGCTCTCGCCCGCGAGCCCCGTCGACGCCGACAACGACGGCTGGTACGCCACCGCGACCGAGACCTACGACTGCAGCCTGACGAGCGGATCCACCTCCATGTCGATCACGGGGACCCTCAGCGAGTCCGACAAGAACGACAACGACCCGTACAGCGGCACCAAGGCCACCATCAAGGACCTCAAGATCAGCACGACCGACAGCAGCGGTACCAGCAGCATCACGGAGAACCTGGACTGGGATCTCACCAAGGGTACGGCGGGCGCCTACACGCTCGACTACGACCTGCGTTTCGATTTCACCGCGCCGAGCGCTACCACGATGCTCGAGGTCCAGGGGACGCCGACCTACCAGGCCGACAGCGCCGGCGATCCGTTCGCCGCCGGCACCTTCACCTTCAACGGCAAGGTGACCTTCCAGGACAGCGACGGCCGCTACGAGCTGACGCGCACCTCCAGCGGCGCGCACTACTCGAGCACCTGCAGCAGCGGGTTCGACGGCGGATCGGTGCACTACGCCGACAACCAGGGCAACACCCTGGCGATCACCTTCAGCGGCTGCTCCAGCTACACCATCACGTACGACGGCAGCGCTCTGTAGCGCTTCTTGCCGCAAGGCGGACGGCCGCCGCCGCCGGCGTGCCGCCCGAGCGACGTGCTGCGGGACCCCACACGGGGTCCCGCAGCACGCTCACGGCGTGCCGAGGCTGCCGGCGAGTGCGGCCGCCACGCGCTCCGCTTCGCGTACGCAGTCGTTGACCCCCACCCCGCGGTAGGCATCGCCCGCCAGATGCACACCCGGCAGCGCTTCGAGGGCCTGCTCGAGCGCCGCCACGCGTGCGGCGTGCCCCAGCGTGTACTGCGGGATGGCCTGCGGCCAGCGCACGGTAACCACGAACTCGGGCTCCGCCGCGATGCCCATGGTGAGGTGGAGGTCGCGGCGCGCCAGCGCCAGCGCCTCGTCATCGTCCAGCGCGAGCATCGCCGGGTCGAGCCGGCCGCCCGCCAGCACCCGCAACAGCACCCTTCCCGGCGGAGCGCGGTCGGGGAACAGGCTCGACGTCCAGAGCACGCCGAGGCTGCGCACCCCCTGACCGCGCGGCACCAGGAACCCGAACCCGTCGAGCTCGCGCGGCACGTCCAGGCGGTGGAAGCCCAGGCCCAGCACGCGCACGCCGGCGTAGGGGATGGCCGTCAGCGCGTCGGCCGCAGCCGGCAGGTGTGGTCTCAACAACGCGGCGGTCGCGGGGGCGGGCGTGGTGAGGACCACCGCGTCGAAGCTCTCCGACCCGGCGTCGGACGGCGCTCCTGCGCCCGCCGCAGATGCCGCCGGCGGCGCGGCGCCGCCGAAGCGCAGGCGGTAGCCGCTGCCGCCGGCGACCGGATCGAGTCCGGCGACGGGCGCGGCGAGCCGCACCTGTGCGTGCAACGCCGCCTCCAGCGCGTCGAGCAGCCGTTGCATGCCGCCGGTGCGGAACGAGGTCAGGCGCCCGCTCGGGGTGCCGGGACCGCCCGCCGGTGCCGCGGTCTCCCCCGCTCCGGTCGCTCCGGTCGGTCCGGTCGCGTGCGCGCGCCGTGCGGCGCGCTGCTGCGCTACCAGCGCCCGCAGCAGGCTGCGGTGCTGCCGCTCCATGGCCCGCAGCCGGGGGAAGAGCGCATCGACACTCAGCTCGCGCGGGTCTCCGGCGGTGATCCCCGAGACGAAGGCTGCGGCCAGGGCGTCGGCGAAGCTGCGGCCGAAGTGGCGTGCCAGGAAGGCGTACACGCTCTCCTCGCCGGTGCCGTACGACGCCAGCACGACCTCCAGCGCGGCCCGCAGCCGGCCGTGCAGCGGTACCACCTCGCTGGCGAGGAAGGCCGGCGGGCTGGTGGGCAGCGGGCGAAGACCGCCGCCGCGGTAGAGGTAGCGGCGACGCGCGGCATCGCCGGCGGGTTGCAGCGCGTCGTCGAGCCCGAGGTCGTGCACCAGCGCCAGCGTCTCCGGCACCGCCGCGAGGAAGCCGTTCGGCCCCCAGTCGACGGTGTAGCCGTCGCGCACGGTGGTCCGCGCCTTACCGCCCACGCTGGCTGCGGCCTCGAGCACGACCACCTCCACGTCGGGTCGGGACCGCTCCAAGCGGTAGGCGGTCGCCAGGCCGGTGATGCCGGCCCCGACGATCGCAACGCGCGGTCGCCGCGGTCCGCGGGTGCCGCGAGGGCGCGAAGGCCCGACCTCCTGGCGACGGTCGTCCACGTCCAGCACGATACCGGACCGGGGTCCATCGTGGTGCGTGGCGTGTCGGGACCCGGTGTCGCCGCACCATGGGGAGGGGCGTCGGGCGACGCGGCAACTCTTGACGCGCCGGCCTCCGACCCGGCCGTGGACGCCTCGGATGGCTCACGGCGGCAGCGCGCCGCACAGCGACGCGGCATCGAGCGCGGTGACATCGAGCGCCTGATCGACGTCGGCGAGCTGCAGCGCGAGGGTGGCGCGCAGGTAGGCATCCTGCGGCGTCCGCATGGGCGCCGACGACCCTGCCGCGACGAGCACGGAACGACGTCGAAGCAGGTCGCGCTCCTGTCCCTGCAGCATGGCGAGCTGCGCGCGGACGGCATGCTCGGCCTCGTCGATGGGGTCCGTGGCGCGGTCCCCCGTCGGGCCGTCCGGTGGCGGCGGACCGGGCGCACGGTTGGGCCAGGTCAGGGTCGACTCCTGCTCCAGACCGGCCGCGCCGGCCGAGAGCGAGGCCGTGCCCGAGGCGGGGCTCCACGGAGGCAGCCGGACGGAGACGGCCACGCGCGCGATGGAAGCGCTGCCGATCTCGCCGTTGCCGGGCTCGTTGCTGCCGACTTCGAGTGTGCCGCTCAGCTCCAGGTCGACGCGCACCGCGCCGCGGGCCTCCTGGAAGCGCCGGTCGGCGCGCCGTTCGGCGACGGACAGGCGCGCCAGGCTGGCGGCGTCGCTGGCGGCCAGGCAGCGGCCGGGATCGAGGTCGTTGGCCCGGAAGCCGAGTGCTCCGAACAGCGGTAGGGGCGCCGCGCCCGGTCGTGGTGGGGCGGCCAGGTGCTCGGCCGCCGGCAACGGCAGCGACAGCGCCCGAGCCAGCTCCGCGCGCAGGCTGCGGGCCTGCCGCGCCTGAGCGCCGCGGCCGGCCAGCAGGAGCCGGATATCGACGGCGGTCCGCGAGGGCGCGTCCGCGGCGCGCGCGGGGTCCCACGTCGGGCCCGGCGCCGGGTCGGTCCGGGCCAGCTCGTTCACGGCCAGCTCGTTGAGGGCCCTCGCGCGCGCTCGCGCGGCCAGCAGGGCGGCGGCCTGCGCGAGGGCGTCGCGCACCTGCGCCCGCCGGTCGGCCGCGAGCTGGCGCCGGGTGATCGCGAGGCGCAGCGTCGTCAGGCGGGCATCGGCTGGCTGGCTGGGCGCCAGCAGGGGGACGTTGACGCCGGCGTCGAGCGTGAGCCGGTAACCGCCGTCCCAGCCGAGGTGGCTGCGTTCGCTCAAGCGCAACGAAGGGAGCGCGCCCGCGGCGGCGCGTCGCCGCTCCCTCAGGGCGGCATCGAGCGCCTCCCCGGTGAGGGGCCGGTGGGCGCGAGCGTAGGCGGCATCGCGCACGGCGGCGAGCCACGGGGGGACGGGGTCCGGTGCTGCGGCGGGCGCGTGGATGGGCGCAGCCGCCCGAGCGGCGGCCGCGGCGGTCGGTGCGGTCGTGGTGGCGCTGGGTGCGGCGGTGGCGGTGGCGGCGAACAGGACGGGGGCCAGGGCCATGATCAGGGTGGTGGTGGCTAGGCCGGTGGCGGCTCGGCCGGCCGTACGGGCCGCGCCACGCGCGCTCATCGGCCGGCGCCGCGCGGCCGGGCGGACGCCGGGGGCAACCGCGGAGGGTGCTGGATGGCGGCCGGCACCCCCTGGAGATCGCAGCAGGCCTCGTCCGCGCCCATCGTGAAGCCCACCACCGGCGACGCCACGATGGTCAGATCATGCACGTAGCTCTTGAAGGCGGCGGGGGTGAGCGCCAGGAACAGGGCCGCTCCCGGCTCGAGCCGTTCCGAGAGCGCATCGGGCGCCCGCCAGGACGCGTCGACGAGGCCTCCTCGCAGGGGGAAGGCCAGCGACGGGGGCGGGACCGGCCGTGCCGCGACGGTGGGCGAGCGGCCGTGCCCTTCGAGGAAGGCGGCGAAAGCGGGCGCCATGCGGCGTAGCACGTCCTCCTCCCACGCGGTGAAGGCGGTCGGCGGGCCGGTCGCCACCAGGACCAGCCCGCGGTCGAGCGGCTCGGGCGCATAGCGCAGGCGACGCACGGTGACGGGGACGGCAGCCTCGTTGACGAGGGCGAAGGCCGCGTACAGACCCAGCTCGTCGTCGCTCGTCCATCGCACGAGGCGCAGCGGACCCCCGCCCTGCGTCAGCGCGACGACCTCGGCGGCTCCGGCGCGGAGCCGTTGCGGCGGCGCGAAGCGGGTGTGCACCAGCAGCGACGGCACCTCGATGATGCCGGCCGCGTCGGCGCTCACCCGCAGGCTGAGGCGGTCGTCGCCGGGCCCCAACCGGTAGCCGGTGACGGTGAGATGCCGGGCCGTGAGGGTGACGCCGGTGATGGGCTCTGCGCGCGACGGGCCGCGCGCGAACCGGAACGTCAGTAGACCCTCGGCGCCGGGAGCGGTCCAGGTGAAGGCGATGCCGGGGGCGAGCGTCAGGCCGGGGTCGGCCAGCGCCGTCGTCGGGTGGGTGGCGAGCGCGAACGCGGTGAGCGCGAGCGCGATGAGCGCACGTACGATCGGCAGCGCCGCCGCCGTGG
>CAZTTB010000073.1:5736-9644 GCA_964616005.1 uncultured bacterium
CGGCGCTCGCGGTCGGAGGTGCGGCGGCCGGGCCGATGGCGGCCGCGGGCGTGACGGCGGCCAGGCCGACGGTCGCGAGCAGGGCCGGGACGAGGAACGTGCCGGTGAGGGCGGCCGCGAGCAGGGCGCGGGGAACGCGGCGGGCGGAGCGGCGATCGTGGCTGCCGGGCGTGGGGGCTCGTCGGAACCGGTGTCGGAACATGTTTCCTCCCAAGGGACAGGGGGCGAGGGTCGCAACGCCTTCAGGACCTGGCGGGACCTCCCTTCGCCCCCGCCACGAGCGCCAGCAGGACGCTTCCCACCAGCGCGAACGTACCGGGCCAGTCCCCCCACCTCAGGAAGGGGGTCGGCCGGGCGTCGAGCCTCGGCGTGGCCAGCGCTGCGCCGCGTCGACCGATCCCCGTCCGGGCGAGGACGCGCCCGGCGCCGTCGATGACGGCGCTGGGACCGGCGTTCGAGGCGAAGGCCAGCGGCCGGCCGGTCTCCACCGCGCGGAACCGGGCCAGGCGGAGGTGCTGTAAGGGCGTCCCCAGGTAGCGGCCGAAGGCGTCGTTGGTGAGGACCGCCAGCAGCTGCGCGCCCTCGTTGGCCGCCTGGCGCGCCAGGCCGGGGAAGGCGGCCTCGAAGCAGATGAGCGGGGCGACGCGCACCCCGCCGATGGTCACCACGGTCGAGCCCCGGCCGGGGACCAGATCGGCCTCGGTGACGGGAGCCAGGCGGCGCTTGGCGTACACGCGCTCCAGCGAGCCGCGACGCCAGGCGAAGGCGGCGTTGGCGACCCCGCCGGGGACGCGTGCCGGACCCCCGAGTAGGGCCGGGCCGAGGCCCTCGAGCCACGGCTCGAGCCCGCTGCGCCCCACGTCGGGCAGCGGGCCGGGCAGGGCCCCCTCGGGAGCGATCGTCAGGCCGGGCCCGCCGGGGAGCGGGGCGGCGCGGGCGCCCGCCACGAAGCCGCGCACCAGCGCCGCACGCGCGGCCGGGAAGGCCGCTGCCGCTGCATATGCGGCGTCGGGCAAGGCCCGCTGCACCACCCGGACGGCGGCGGTGCCTGCGACCGGAACCGTGGGCGAGCGCACGGCGGGCGGCGGTGGCGCGGTCAGCGCCGTCACCGAGACGGCGGCCGCCAGTGCCGCCAGGCCCGCCGGGGCCCAGGCGGCGCGCTCCACGAGCGCCAGGGCCAGCAACGCGTTGCAGGCGACCACCGCCAGGCTCACCGCGGCGACGCCGCCGAGGCGCGCGAGCTGCATGGTGGGGAGGCCTGCCTGGCTGTACCCCACGGCGAAGAGCGGTGCGGCGAAGCGACCCAGCAACCACCCCTGGCCGGGGAGCGCCTCGGCCGCCAGCCACAGGAGCGGGAACGCGGCCAGCAGGGCGCGGGCCCCCAGCGCCCGGCGCAGGCGCGGCGCCAGCGCGCCCGAGGCCGCGAACGGGAGGGTGGAGACCGCGGCCAGAGGCGGCACCAGCGCGGGCGCCAGCGGGCCGAGCGCCTCGACCACCACGAAGGCGGCGCCGGACGCCGTGACGGCGACGAGGAGCCCGGCCCGGACACCGCTCGTCTCCGAGCGCAGGGCGGCGAGCAGCGGCACGAACGCCACCAGCGCCAGCCAGCCCAGGCCCCAGGGCCGGCCGGCGATCACGAGCAGCGCGCCGCTGGCCAACGCACAATTCCAGGACCGGCATCCGGGCACACGGCGCGCGCCGGCCGGCCCGGCGAGGGCCGCGCTCACGGCGCCCCCGGCGCGGCCGGCGGCGTGCTGGGAGCGCCCGCGTCGGCGCCCGCAGCAGCGACTGCAGCGTCGAAGAGCAGCACACGGCCGGTCCAGGAGCGTGCGAAGCGGGCCTCGCGCTCGAGCACCAGCCCGCGTGCCGGATCGGCCAGCAGGACGAACCCCCGCAGCAGCCGGCGCACCACGACGAAGTGCCCGGCGCCCGGCCCGCCGAGGTGGGCGATGAAGGGCACGGGGAGCGAGCCCAGGCTGTGGCGAGGGACGGCGTACCAGGCGCCCGGCAGCTCGAAGGCGGCCGCCAGTCGCGTCAGCTCGGCGAGGCTGACGCCGTCGGCGCGTAGGTGCGCGATGCGGAGGATGGGCGCTTCCCCTGCCGGGCGGCCGCGCCAGGCGAGCACGGTGGCGAGGGCCGCCGGGCCGCAGTCGCGCGGGCCGTGCTGGAGGAACGCCACGGGGAGGGTGGCCGACCCTGCCGTGACACGGTACGGGAGGGCGCGCCAGCGCATGCTGCGAGCCACGCCGAGAGCGCTGGCGCCGGGCCCTGCGGCCAGGAGGGCGGCCGCTAGGCAGGCGGTGAGGAGGCGCGCGGTGAGGAGGCGCGCGGTGATGGGGCGTGCGGCGCGCGTGCCAGGCGGCGGCGCGGGCCGCCGCCTGGCGGTACGTTCGGTGTCCCTGCGACCCACGGCCCACCTCCTCTCCTGGGAGAAGGCTAGGGGCCGGGCGGGAGCGTGGCGGGCCGCGCTTGGCGTGCGCCGAGCGGGTCTAGGCCGGAGCGGGGATGGAAGCTTGACGTGTGACCAGATAGTCACCTATAGTCCACCGTGTGGAGGACGACGACCCCATCTTCAAGGCGCTCGCGGACCCCACCCGCCGGCTCCTCCTCGACCGGCTCTTCGAGCGGGACGGCCGCACGCTCGGGGAGCTCGTCGCCGAGGTGACCATGACCCGCTTCGGGGTCATGAAGCACCTGCGCGTCCTCGAAGACGCCGGCCTGATCGTCACCCGCCGTTCCGGAAGGGAGAAGCTGCACCACCTCAACCCCGTCCCCATCCGCCTCGTCCACGACCGCTGGGTGAGCAAGTTCGCCGAGCCCTGGGTCGCCGCGCTGAGCGGACTCAAGCACGAGCTGGAGGCCAGAACGATGGAACGCGTGTTCGAGATCTACATCAAGGCGACGCCCGAGCGGTTGTGGGACGCGATCACCGATCCCGAGAAGCGGCGCATCTTCCACTTCGGCGTCGGCATCGTGACCGACTGGACCGTCGGCTCCCACTACGAGGCCCGGTCGCGCGCGGTGCCCGACCTCCTGTGGGAGGGCGAGAACCTCGAGGTGGAGCCGCCCCGGCGCCTGGTCCAGAGCTTCCACGCGCTCTGGAGCGAGGAGGTCCGTGCGGCGGGCGTCTCGCGCGTGACCTGGCAGATCGACCCCGTCGGCGACTCGTGCCGCCTTCTCGTCACCCACGACGAGCTCCCCGAGGGCGCCGACGCGCAGCTCTACGGCGGCTGGCCGATGGTCCTGTCGGGCTTGAAGACCTACCTGGAGACCGGCGAGGCGCTGACCACGCCCGGATCGCTGCGCTACGCCGCGCCGCGGGCGAACCGATGAACGGCGCCCGTGCCACGCGGCCGGCCGCGCGACCGGCAACCACGAGGAGCGATGACGATGAGCGCTGACGCAGGAACCGCCCGCAACGTCCACGTCTACCGGATCTACATCCACGCCCCGCCGCAGGCGGTCTGGGACGCCATCACGCGGCCGGAGTGGACCGTGCGCTACGGCTACGCCCCGCTGGTCGCGTACGACCTGCGCGTCGGCGGCGCCTTCCGCGCCCATGCCAACGAGGGCATGAAGGCCTTCCCGGAGATCCCCGATGTGATCGGGGAGGGCGAGGTCCTCGAAGTCGACCCGCCGCGGCGCCTGGCGCAGACCTGGCGCATGACCATGACCCCCGAGCTCGCCGCGGAGGCCGCGACGCGCCTGACCTGGGAGATCGACCCGGTGCGCGGCGGCGTCACCAGGCTCACGGTGACGCACGACCTCGCGGGGGCACCCATGTGGGAGGCCGTCGCTTCCGGTCAGGCCGAGGACAGCGGCGCCGGCGGCGGCTGGAACGAGATCCTGAGCGGTCTCAAGACGCTCCTGGAGACCGGCGAGCCGCTGCCGTTCCAGAGCGGACGGCC
>CAZTTB010000074.1:0-9609 GCA_964616005.1 uncultured bacterium
CGTGGTCCGCAACATGATCGTCATGGGCATCGGCATCGGCACGCTGCTGCCGCTGTTGAACGTGGCGGTGCAGAACGCCTTCCCCTACAAGATCATGGGTGTGGTCAACGCCACCCAGCAGTTCGTGCGATCGCTCGGCGGCGTCATCATCGCGCCGATCCTGGGCACCTTGCTGGCCCGTGGCTTCTCCGGCAGCTTCCACCAGGCCCTGCCCGGCCCGCTCCGGACCCTGCTGAGCGCCCTGCCGCCCCAACAACAGGCTGCCCTGGACAATCCACAGGGACTCATCACAGCGCAGGCCCAGGAGGCGATCCGAGCGAACTTCGCCCGCTTCGGGAGCCAGGGACAGGCGCTCTACGAGCAGTTCGTGCATGCCGTCCGGGTGGGCCTGAACCACGGCATGGGCGAGATCTTCACGGTGGGCCTGGTGGTGGCGATCCTGGCGTTCTTGGCAACGTTCCTGCTGCCGGAGATCGACCTGAAGCAGGACGAGTTCTTCGAGAGCGGCGAGGCGCCGCTCGATCGCGGGGACGGCGGTGACGCCGAGGATCGGGTGGGCGCCGGCCGGGGACGCATGCCTGCCGAACCTGTGCGCCTCACGAGGGTAGAGGCAGAGCCAATAGACATGTGACCGACGACGGTTGTCGTTTCGGGACGGATCCCGGCGGCTGCGCGGTGCCGCCGGGATCCGTTGCGCATGGGGTGATCAGATGAGAAGCGGGCCTCCTTCTTCTCACGTTGTATACATGTATGTCCCGTATACCAGAAGACACGCTTCGTCGTTTCGTGCGCTCCCGTGCACGCCATTGTGGGCCCGCCCTGACGGGTCACGGGTTCCTCATGCCACGTCGTCGCTGTAAGGGGTGATCGATGCGCAGCCTGTTCGGAACCGTTCCGCGGCACCTGCAGAAGAGGGCTTCGCCACCCGTGGGCCCCGGTGGCAAGACCGCCCCCGGGCGCCACACGGACTGCACGGTGGCCAGAGGCGGGGGCCGGCCGCACGGTGCCGCCGTGGAGGTCCGGCAGTGACCGTCCTGCTGCTATCCATCGGATTCGGGCTCATCACGGCATCGGTCATCGCGATCGCGGGCGTCGGACTGTCGTTGCAGTTCGGCGTGACCAACTTCGTGAACTTCGCCTACGGGGACTTCATGACCCTGGGGATGTACCTGACCCTGCTCTGCGGCTCGGTCCTCCACCTCACCGTCTACGAGGCGCTGCCGCTGGTCGTCGGCTGCACCGGCCTGGTGGGCGTTCTTGTGAACCGGTTGGTACTCGAGTCGTTCACGCGCAGAGGGTCGAACCCCATCATCCTGTTGATCGCCACCATCGGCGTCTCCCTCGTGATCCAGAGCGCACTGCTCGCGCTGTGGGGTTCGCAGTTCCAGAAGTTCGCGCTGGGAGCCAGCCAGCCCTTGCACCTCGGCCCGTTCATCTTCACGCCTCGACAGCTCATCATCCTGGGCCTGGCCGTCGCAGCGATGATCGTGATCCACGTCCTTCTGCGCTATACCCGACTGGGAAAGGCGATGCGGGCCATGTCCGACCGCCGCACGCTGGCCCGGATCGTCGGGATCAACACCACCTGGCTCACCGACTGGACGTGGTTCATCAGTACGGCCATGGCAGGGTTGGCCGGCGTGGTGCTCGCCATCAATACGGCTAGCTTCACGCCGTTCACCGGCTTCGGCTTCCTGTTGGTCATCTTCGCGGCCGTCATCGTCGGTGGCATCGGCAAGCCATACGGCGCCATGCTCGGGGCGCTGATCATCGGCGTCATCACGTCGGTCGCCGCGTCGTACATGGACTCGGCCTACAAGGACGCGATCGCCTTCGCGGTGCTCATCGGCGTACTGCTGGTGCGGCCCCAGGGCATCTTCGCTTCGAGGGGCCGCGGCTGATGGCTGCCCTCGGTTACTACGTCACCGTTCTGGCGATCTTCGCCTGCATCTACAGCATCATCACGATCGGGCTCAACATCCAGTGGGGCTTCGCCGGGATCCTCAACTTCGGCGTCTACGCCTTCGTCGCCATCGGCGCCTACAGCTACGGTCTGGTCACGCTTGGGAAGCCCATCCCGGGGGCGGGGCAGAGCTACATCCTGGGCATCCATGCCCCGTTCGTGATCGGCCTGCTGGCAGCGGCGCTGGTGGGCGGCCTCGCCGCCTGGGCGCTTGGCGCCATCGCCTTGCGGAGATTGCGGAGCGACTACCTGGCGATCACCACCATCGCGTTCAGCCAGATCCTGTGGTTGATCGCGGGGAACGAGACCTGGCTCGTCAACGGTTGGGACGGTATCTCCGGGATCCCGCAACCCCTCAACGGCATGCTGAAGCTGTCGTTCAACAACTACAACTTCTTCTTCCTCGCCCTGAGCCTGGTCATGTTGGCACTGGTGATGTGGTTCGCCCAGGTGACGCTGCGAGCCCCCTTCGGCCGCATCTTGAGGGGCGTTCGGGAGGATGAGCTCGTGGTGGAAAGCTTCGGGCGCAACACGGCTTCCTTGAAGCTGCGGGCGTTCGTGACGGGCGGGATCCTGTCCGCGATCGGGGGAGCCCTGCTCGCCGCCTACGTGGGGGCCTTCAACCCCAGCGCCTTCCTCGTCGGCGAGACCTTCTTCGTCTGGGCGGCACTCCTGATCGGCGGCAGTGGCAACAACTGGGGTGCCATCCTCGGGGCGATCCTGGTACCGGTGGTGTTCACCGAAGGGACCCGTTTCCTGCCGAGCATCCCGTCCAACCCTCAACTCATCGAGGCGTTCCGCTACATCATCATCGGCCTGCTCCTGATCCTGACACTGAAGTTCCGGCCGCAGGGGATCATCCCGGAGCGGCCGGACCGCTTCCAGCGGGCGACCAAGCGCGACCGCCGGTTGCGAACCGGGCGCGCGGCCGCGCCCGACGGCGAGGAGCCTCCGCATGCTTGAGGTACGGTCGGTTCACAAGCGCTTCGGCGGGAACCAGGCGGTCAACGGCTGCAGCTTCACGGTCGACCCGCAGACGAGTGTCGGGCTGATCGGGCCCAACGGGGCCGGCAAGACCACAACCGTCAACCTCATCAGTGGCAGGATGCCGATCGACAAGGGGAGCATCGTTTTCAAGGACCGGCCGATCCACAACATGCCGATGTGGAGGGTGGCCCGGCGTGGGTTGACCCGCACCTTCCAGATCTCGCGCGAGCTGAGGGCCCTCACGGTGATGGAGAACATGCTGATCGCCGCGCAGCTCCAGCCGTTCGAAGGCATCGTTCAGACCGTGTTCGAGATGGCACGCATCCGCTCGGCCGAGAAGGAAGGCGTCCGCAAGGCCTTCGAGCTGCTGGAGCTCTTCCAGCTCACGCGCCTCGCCAACGAGTACGCCGCCAATCTGAGCGGGGGACAGAAGCGCCTGCTCGAGCTCGCGCGCTCGCTCATGACCGAGCCGGATCTGCTCATCCTCGATGAGCCGCTGGCCGGCGTGAACCCGACCACTGCCCGCAACATCGCTGAGTACATCGAGACGATGCGGGCTCGCGGCATCACCCTCCTGATCATCGAGCACAACCTGAACATGGTCGAGCGCCTGTGCGAACGCGTGATCGTGATGGCCGAGGGGAGCGTTCTGGCGGAGGGAAGCATGCGATCGATCCGTGAGAACGCCGACGTCGTCGATGCCTACCTTGGGACGGTGGTGTGAATGGCCCTCTTGGATGTCTCCGCCCTGACGGCCGGATACGGGGACACGACGATCCTCACCGACGTTGCCATCTCCGTGGACGCGGGCCAGGTGGTGAGCATCATCGGGCCCAACGGCGCGGGGAAATCGACGCTGATGAAGACCGTCTTCGGTCTCCTGCGGCCGTCTCAGGGCTCCGTCGTCTTCGAGGGCGAGGACATCACCGGCTGGGCTCCGGACCAGATCGTGCGTCGCGGCCTGTGCTACGTGCCCCAGGTCGAGAACACCTTCCCCAGCCTGACGGTGGAGGAGAACCTGGAGATCGGGGCCTTCACGCTCAAGGGGAGTCAGCGCGAACGCCGCGATCGCGTCTATGCGATGTTCCCCGACCTCGCGACAGCAAGGACCAAGCCCGCAGGCAAGCTCTCCGGGGGTCAGCAGCACATGCTGGCGTTGGGGCTGGCGCTGATGCTCAGTCCCAAGCTCGTCATGATGGACGAGCCGACGGCGGGCCTGTCGCCGAAGTTCGCGTCGTCCGCGCTTCAGCACGTCCGGACCTTGCGCGAAGCCGGGGTAGCCGTGCTCCTGGTCGAGCAGAACGCCGCCGCCGCGCTGCAGCTCTCGGACTGGGGCTACGTTCTGGCGAGCGGTCAGAACCGCTTCCAGGACACCGGTCGTGCGTTGCTCGACAACCCCGAGGTCGGCAGCCTGTACCTGGGGAAGTAATGGACCTCGACGCCGCGTTGGCGGCGATGTTCTCGGCGCACCAGCGCGAGGATCCCAGTGCGTCCCTGGGGGAACTGGCCTTCCGAACGCTGCGTGAGACGATCCTCCGCGGTCATCTGCGGCCCGACCAGAAGCTGAGCGAGAACCAGCTTGCCGCCGCCATCGGTGTCAGCCGAACGCCGATCCGACAGGCCATCCATATGTTGGAGACCGAGGGTCTCGTGACGACCCAGCGACGTCAGATCACCGTGGTCGGGTTCGAGGTCGAGGAACTCGAGGAGGTCTACCTGATCCGCCGGGCCCTGGAGGGTCTGGCCACGGAGCTGGCGGCCATCAACATGACCGACGAGGAGCTCCAGGAGCTCAACGAGGTGGTCGATCTGATGGAGTACTACCTGGGCCGCGACAACCTGGCCGGACTCCAGCAGACCACGCGTGAGTTCCATCAACGGATCTACGATGCGTCCCGCAACCGGATGCTGATCACCATGTTGGCCAACGTGTGGGACTACATCGAGAGCGCCGGTGGCGCGGTGGCCGGAGCGGATCGGCTCACGCCGGACCCGTTGAAGGGTCACCGCATCATCCTCGGCGCCTTGAACGACCGCGATCCCCTGCTCGCTCGGCGCCTGGCCGAGGGGCACGTCATGACGGCGAAGGACCGGATGGTCCAGGCCGTCCGCAAAGCCTCACATTCACCGGGCCGCCGGACCCAGGAGAGAGCCGGGCCGCCCCGTGAAGGAAAGGGGAGCGACTGACATGGCCGAAGCCGAAAGCAAGCGACACACGTGGGGGACCGTCCCCGAGGGACGGTCGGAGAGGGACTTCATGAAGCACATCCGTTCCGTATCGCTGATCGTCCTCGTTGTAGCGGCGGCCCTCAGTTCTGCCGCGTTGGCGCAAGGCAGGCTCAAGGTTGCCGTGGTGGGGCCGTTCAGCGGTTTCGAGTCGTTCATCGGCCCGGACACCCTGAAGGGCGTTCAGCTCGCCAGCGACCTCATCAATCAGGCAGGCGGCGTCCTGGGCAAGACGATCGAGGTCTCCACCGGTGACACCACCGGTGACGCCATCGACGCCGTGCCGGCGTTGCAGAAGGTCGTGAATGTCAACGGCGTGAACGGCATCATCGGACCCTCCTCGGTGACGCTGCAGGCGGCACTTCCCTTCATCAAGAACCTGAACATCGTCGACATCATGGTGGGGGGAACGACGGCCATCGACAACAACGCGCTCCCCAACCTGTTCCGCACGACGCCGTCCGATTCGCTCATGGGAGTCGCCATGGCGTACTACGCCAAGAGCAAGGGCTACACCAAGGCGGCCGTGGTCTTCGGTACCAACGCCTCGGCGCAGACGCTCAAGGCGCCGGTGGTCGATACGTTCAAGAAGGCGGGCGGCACGATCGTGGCCGACGTCGGGATCTCCCCCAACCAGAGCTCCTATCGCAGCGAGATCCTCAAGATCTACGCGGCGCACCCCGACGTGGTCTTCTTCCAGCTCGATCCCGGTACCGGCGGCACCTACTTCAAGGAGGTCTCCCAGCTCGAGGGCGCGTCGGTTCCCTACGTCGGGACGGACGTGACGGCCTCGGCCGACTTCATCAAGGCCGTAGGCGCACAGACGGCGGACGCCATGATCGTGTCGGTCGAGGGTAGCTCGACGGGCGGCAGCGGGGCCACGACGTTCGACAACGCCTACCAGAAGAAGTTCGGGGGCAAGCCGGTCGAGTTGGCGAACTACGGCTACGACGCCATGAACGTGATGGCGCTGGCCTGGCAGAAGGCGGGCGCAACGTCCGGCAAGAGCGTGTTCCAGGCCATGCACGACGTGGCGAGCGCGCCCGGAACGGCCTGCACCAGCTTCGCCGAGTGTTCGTCTCTGCTCAAGGCGGGCAAGGACATCAACTACGAGGGCGCCAGCGGCCCGGTCGACTTCAACGCCTACGGCAACGTGACGGCCGGGTTCGAGGCCGTGAAGGTGGACACGCAGGGGAACGCCAAGGTCCTCATGGCGATCAGCGCCAAGGATCTCGAGCCCTACATGAAGTAGGCTGGCGCGGATCCCGGCCGCGAAGGACGCGTCCGGCAGGCCCTTTGGGTCCCCGCCCCGGTCTCCGGGGCGGGGACCCTTCGTGAGGGCGCCGGGGCCGGCGACCTCCACGGGTGACCTACCGGAGCCCTCTGCACTAGTGGAATACCGAGATGGTATACCGCCGTGATAGGCTCCGGCATGGACGATCACGGAACCCGCCCACGCGCCCCGGAGCTCCCCCTCAGCGGAGCTCCGGGGTCCTCTGTGCCGGCCGGCGCCGACGTTGCGGCCGCCGGCTCAGGACTTCCTCTCGCAGAGCGGGCGACGGTCGAACTTCGCCGCTTGATCCTGTCGTTCGCCTTGCGGCCCGGCGAGCGCCTGCCGGAACGGCGTCTGGAGCGACTCCTGGCCGTGTCTCGCAGTCCGGTCCGGCAGGCGCTCGCGCAACTCGCCGGGGAAGGCTTGGTGCGGCGCGACGGTCGCGGCTACGGGGTCGCTCCGGTCGACGTGGCCGAGTTGCAGGAGCTGTTCGCGTACCGGAGCGTGCTCGAGACCGCGGCCGTACGTTGGGCCGCGGCCGCGGCCTCGGACTCGAGGAGCGCCCTGGTCGAGGTCGATGCGGCCCTGCTCGAGCTCGCCAAGGAGCGAGAGCCGGAAGGCCGGCTCGCTGCGACCGCGAGACTGCACCTGGGGCTCGCGCGAGCCGGTGGGAATCGCTTCGTCGTCGAAGCCCTGGGTGCGCTCTTCCCGCGGATCACACGCGCGCGCTACCTGGAGCTGGGCTCTCGCCGCACCGTGAAGCTGGCCGAAGACGAGCACCGCCAGATCGTGCAACTGGTGCGCGAAGGTCGCGGCGACGAGGCCGCCGCGACCATGCAGGCGCATCTCGAGCGCACGTGCCGGAACCTGGTGGAGAGCCTGGGGCGCCAGAACGGCATCCGCGCCATGGTCGGGGAGCCGCTGGCATGACGGCCCTGGACGGTGTCAGGGTGCTCGAGCTGGGGCAGTTCATCGCAGGGCCGTATTGCGGCCAGGTGCTCGGCGACCATGGCGCCGAAGTCATCAAGGTCGAGCGCCCGGGGAGCGGCGATGCCATGCGGCGCTGGGGCGTCAACGTGAACGGTGGGCCGCCGGTGTGGTGGCCCGTCATCGGCCGCAACAAGAAGAGCGTGGTGGTGGACCTCAAGCAAGACGAAGGGCGGGCGCTGGTCCGGCGGCTTGCCCTGAGCTGTGACGTGCTGGTGGAGAACTTCCGGCCCGGAACGCTGGAGCGGCTGGGACTCGATCCGGAGTCGTTGCTGGCGGAGAACCCCCGCCTGGTCGTCGCTCGGATCTCGGGTTTCGGTCAGACGGGACCGTACCGGCACCGGGCCGGCTTCGGCGGCGTGGCGGAGGCGATGGGCGGTCTGCGCTACCTGACCGGCGACGAGGATCGCCCGCCGGTCCGAGTGGGGCTGGCCATCGGCGACACACTCGCGGGCCTCTACACCGCCTTCGGGGTCCTGGCGGCGTTGCGTCAACGCGAGATCAGCGGGCGCGGTCAGGTCGTCGACACCGGGCTGACGGACGCCGTCGTGGCGGCGCTCGAGAGCGTCGTGCCCGAGTTCAGCGCGTCGGGCGCGATTCGCCACCGATCCGGCAACACGCTTCCGGGCGTCGCTCCCTCGAACATCTACCCGACGCGCGACGAGCACTGGGTGGTCATCGGTGCCAACGCAGACGGTCCGTTCGAGCGCTTGTGCGCCGCGATGGGTACGCCGGAGCTGGCACTGGAGCCGCGGCTGGCAGGGCACGAGGGACGCGGGCGCCACCAGCGGGAGCTCGACGACCGGATCGCCGCCTGGACGCGAGAGCTGCCCCTGGCCGACGTCCTCGCCGCGCTGGAGGTAGCCGGTGTCCCTGCGGGTCCGGTCAACACCGCCCGCGACGTTGCCGAGGAGCCCCACTTCCGTGAGCGGGGCACGGTGATCGAGGTCGAGAGTGAGGCCGGGACGTTGCTGATGCAAGGGGTGGTGCCGCGTCTCACGGACACGCCGGGGCGTGTCCGTTGGGCCGGACCGCCACTCGGCGCCCATACCGAGGAGGTCCTTCGGGACGCGCTCGGGTTGCCGGCCGGCGAGATCGCAGCGCTGGCCGAGCGGCACGTCGTGGAACTCGGGAGGGGATCGTGCTGATCCGCGATGTGACGCTCCGTGACGGCCTGCAGAACCAGGCCGTCACGTTACCGACGGACCGCAAGATCGCCCTTTACGACGCGCTCCTAGAGACCGGCGTGACCGCCCTGCAGGTAACCTCGTTCGTGTCGCCGAAGCGCCTGCCCCAGCTCGCCGACGCCGCGTCGCTGTGGGCCGGCCTGACCGATCGTGCCGGCACCCGCGATGCGCTGGTCGCCAACCTCAAGGGGTACGAGCGCGCGGTCGAAGCCGGGGTCGGCCGTCTGGAACTGGTCCTGGCTCTCTCGGCCACGTATCACCTCAAGAACAGCGGACGCACCCGCGAACAGACGCTTTCCGAGTACCTGGAGCTCCTGGGCCGGGCCTCGGACGACGGCGTGCACGTGGGCATCGGGCTCGCCAACGTGTGGCACTGCAACTACGAGGGCCAGATGCCGCCGGAACGGGCCCTCGAGTGGGGGGAACGCTTCTACCGCATGGGCGTGCGCGACATCGGGCTCGCGGACACGACCGGCGGCGCCCGTACCGACGACGTCCGCGACCTCGTGGGGCGTGCGCGACAGGCATGGCCCGACGCGTTCCTGAGAGTTCACCTGCACGACTCGGGTCGCGGCATCGACAACGCGAGGGCGGCGCTGGACGCGGGAGCGGACGCTCTGGACGCAACGCTCGGGGGCGTGGGCGGCAGCCCCTTCGCGGGAGGCGTGGGCGGTAACCTCGACCTGCTCGAGGTCGTGGCGAACGGGCTGGCCGACCTCGACCGGCAGGCGCTCGCCCGGCTGTGGCGAACACTCAGCGGTTGGCTCGACGACGGCGCCGGCTGAACCCGGTCGGCGGCGGGGCCGCCGACCTCATCGTGCCCGCAGGAAGTTCCCGATCGACGGCGGGCGGTCTCGAGGGGCGCCTTCCGGGCCGTC
The DNA here is from genome assembly GCA_964616005.1 of uncultured bacterium. Lineage (GTDB taxonomy): Bacteria > Deinococcota > Deinococci > Deinococcales > Trueperaceae > JASBRS01. The sequence goes on from CAZTTB010000074.1 coordinate 9,502, forward strand.
CCGACGGTCGCCCGCCGGCGCGATCGGTCGTGCCGGCGCATCGGGCGCGCTGGCGGCGAGCCCCTGGATGATGAGCGGGGCGCTGGCCCCGACGTTGACCGCCAGGAT
>CAZTTB010000075.1:0-4938 GCA_964616005.1 uncultured bacterium
CCCTCAACGCATAGACACCGGGCTGCGACAGGATGAACGGCGAGGTGTAGTGACCCGGCGATCCATCGACGGCCGACAACGGTAGCGACCTCGACGACGAGTCGTCAGGAGCCACGATCGTCACGTCCAGGCTCTTCTCGAGGTTGTCCACCGGCTTCTCGTCCGCACTCGACCGCACGATGAGGTCCAGCCCGTTCAACGTATCCGTCACCGGCGGCTCGTTCACGAACCCCAGCAGCACGTCGTACGGACCCGCCGTCTTCAGCTCGTGCGCCGACGCCCCCGACACCAGCGCAGCCAAGACCACCGTCACCAACAACGCGATCACGCGCTTCATCGCCATCGCCTCCTCCAGGGGCGCACCCGACGTCGCCCCGGCATGTCCCGTGCTCGGCATGATACCGAACCGACGCTCGCGCGCCCCGGCCCCACCCGCCCAACGACCGGACCCCGGCAACCGCAACGCCAGCTCGAAGCGCCATGCTAACCTCTGCAGCAGGGCGCTTCCAACGCGCGGGCCCCCGCGTCAGCGAAAGCAACCTCCCTCGGAAAGGCCAACGACCGTGAGCGGAAAGTCCGGTTCCTCACTGAGACGCGCCCTCCCCTGGGTAGTTCTGGCCGCCGCCGTGATCGTCGCCGGCGGTCTGGTCGCCAAGACCTTCACCCCACAACGCAACGGCTATCAGGGGACCGAACTAGACCCGACTCCGGCGCCGGCCTTCCACCTCGTTGACCAGCAAGGCGCCCCTCGCTCACTAGCGGACTACCGCGGCAGGGCCGTTCTGCTGACCTTCATGGACGGTCACTGCAAGGACCTCTGCCCCACCACGCTCAAGACCATGGCCGATCTCCAGGAGCGGCTCGGCCGCAACGCGGACCGGCTCGCCATCGTGGCGGTATCCGCCGACCCCTGGCTCGACCGTGTCGGCAAACCCGCCGCCATCGCCACCGAGCCCGGGGCCGTCACCCCACGCCGGTGGGACTTCCTCACCGGCACGGTCGACCAGCTCCGACCGGTCTGGAACGCCTACCACGTCGACGTGCAGGAGCAGCAGATCGGGAAGTTCAGCGCCAACGCCAGCCACAGCACCGGCTTCTTCCTGATCGACGCCAGCGGCAAGGAGCGCCTCTACATCGAATCGACCGCCCCTATGCGCGTGCTCCAGCGACAGGCCCGGAAGGTCATCCACCAGGGATGAGCGGGCGGCGGCAGCTTCCCCCCGAGGGTCCTACCCTGCCTCATTCAGCGCTCAAGACCGGATGGTGTCGTAAGTCGGTGGGCACACAACGCCCTCGAGGACGGGGAGCGCGATGAGCAAGGTTCGAGCGCGTCATGGGACGCTCACATGCGCGGTGCTGTCGATCCTGGTGCTCCTGACGGCCTGCGGTCACGGCCTGACCGACAAGGACTGGACCCAGGCCGTGGCGGACGCGAGGAGCGTCAACGCTTCGCTCCGCGCCGGCTCGTACGACGCAGCCAGGGAGACCTGGAAACCGGTCGACAACCTGATCCACACTGCGTTCCCCAAGCTCAAGAAGGCGGACCCCGCCGTCGCCGGAAATCTGTGGACCCATATGGGCCTCGTCGAAGTCGGCTTCCTCAACAAGGACTACAACCTCGTGGAGCAGGGCTCCGGCGCCCTTCCCGATCTCCTCGTGAAGGCCCACGATGCCTGGAGCAAGGTGCGATGAGCGCGGCGCAAGTCGGTCTCACGAGCCGCCAGGCTCACGCCCTTGAGCTGGACGGCGTCAGCAAGCGGTTCCCGGGCACGGAGCGACCGGTGCTGGCCGACGCCACCCTCCGCATCGCCACCGGCGAGTGGGTCTTCCTGGTAGGACGCTCCGGCGCCGGCAAGAGCACCGTCCTGAGAATGCTTTACGGAGCGGTGGCGCCTGACCGCGGCCACGCCCGCGTCCTCGGTACAGACCTCGCTTCAACACCGCACTTCCGCGTCCGGCAACGGCTCGGCCTGGTGTTCCAGTCCTTCGACCTGCTGCCGCAGAAGACCGCCTTCGAGAACGTCGCCTACGGCGCGGAGATCCTGGGCCTGTCGCCGCGCGGGGCCAAGGCCAGGGCCGCCGCGATGCTCGAGGCCGTCGGCCTCACCTACGCCGCCGCCCGCTTCCCGCGCCAGCTCTCCGGCGGCGAGCAGCAGCGCGTCGGGCTGGCGCGCGCGCTGATCCACCGCCCGCCGGTCGTCCTCGCCGACGAGCCCACCGGCAACCTCGACATCGACGCCGCTCGCGCCATCCACGGCATCTTCGAACGCATCCACGACGAGTGGTCGCCCACCATCGTCATCGCCACGCACTCGCTCGAGCTCATCCGCTGGGCCAACCGCCGCGTGGTGCGCGTTCAGGACGGCACCCTGTTCGATGAAGCCGAATCCTCCCCAAGCGGGCAGCCGAGCCCCGGAGTCGCGCGGCCCCCAAGCCACCCATGAACCGCAGTACATCCGCCCCCAGCCGCACGCTCTGGACCCTCTACTACCTTCTGCGCGACGCGCGCGAGGGCACTTCACGCAACGCCCTCGCCGCCATCGCCGTTGTGCTCATGATCGCCCTCGCCGTCGGCTTCACCGGCTCCGTCGCACTCACCGCCCGTGGCACGGAGTCGCTCACCAGCCTGCTCCGACACCAGGCGCGCATGCGTGTCCTGCTCACCTCCAGCGCCGACCCCTCGGTGCTCACCCACCGCATCCAGGAGATGCCCGGCGTACGCTCCGTCACCTTCATAAGCAAGCAAGCGGAACTGGACCGCATGGAGCGCGCCTTCACTGGCCAGGTCGACCTCCGTTCGGTCTTCACCGACAACCCCTTCCCTAACGGCCTCGATGTGCTGCTCTCCAGCCCCGGCCGCGCCGAAGCGAACGCCAGCAGCATCTCGGCGCTCCCCGGCGTCGAACGCGTCGTCTACGGCCAGCAATACATCCGACCGCTCCTCCGGCTGGCCGGCACCCTCAAACGCACCGGTTGGCTCGCCGCCCTCCTTTTCGGGCTCGTGGCGCTATTGGTCAGCGCCGTCACCTGGCGCCTCGCCATCCTCCACCGCGCCGCCGAGGTCCGCACCAAACAACTCATGGGCGTCAGGCCCATCGTCATCCACGGCCAGTTCGTGGCCGAAGGCGCCCTGCTCGGCCTCCTCGGCGGCACCCTGGCTGCCGTCGTCCTCGTCTACGTCACCGGCGCCTTCGTCGACAACGTGCTCACGCTGCTCCCCATCGCCGGCGCGCACCAGGCCCCCTACGGCCTCCTCGCCGCCGGCTGCCTCGCCGCCGGCCTCCTCCTGGGATCCATCGGCGCCATCAGCGCCATCGGCGCCGTGGCTCGCACCGCCGGTGCGCCCACCTGATGCCCCCCGCTCCGAAGCGCGAGGCCAGAGGGCGCACCGCCGGACGCGCAGGCGCCGTGCTCCTCGCGGTGGTGCTCTTCGGCCTCCTCGGTGTCGCCCAAGCGCACATCACCGGCGTGTTCCTCTACTTCCTCAAGGACGTCCAAGGCCAGGCCGGCCAGAGCAGTCTCGGCATCCTCAAGGCCCAGCTCGACCAGACACACAAGCGCATTGCCGCGCTCGAGCCTCAGGTCGCGCAGGCGCGCGAGCGCTACCAGACGGAGGCCGCCAACGCCAAACGCAAGGTGCTCTTCTACGACCAGTACGCCAGCGAAGGCTTCGGCGCGGTCGTCCTCGGCGCCAAGAGCCCGATCGACGCCCTCGCCGACGCCGAGACGCTCCGCACCGTCGTCGCCCGCGACATGCGCCAACTCCAGGCCACCGCCACCGCCTACCAGGCCCTCGTCACCAAGGAGACCGAGCTCACCGGCTACCAGGCCCTCCTCAAGGCCTTCGCCGAAGCCGAAACCCGGCACACCAAAGCGCTCGGCGCCAAGAAGACGCAGGACCAGGAGATGGCCCTCTACAACATCTCCGAAGCCTGGGAGGAAACCCGCACCGGCCCCCTCACACGCTACGTCGCCTGGGCCGACCAACAGCTCGGCTCCCTGCCGACCATCGCCACACGCCCCCAGCCCCACGCAAACGGACTCCAGCCGCCGGCCGGCGCCCCCGCTGGCGCCGCCGTATGGACCATCGCAGAGGCCGACCTCAACGGCGCCATCGCAGGCGATCACGTGCCCGTCGACGGCATCCAGTCGATCCACTATTACCTCCGGGCCGACCACACCTACATCGTCGCGCACGTCCAGGTGCCGCTCGGCGAACACCAGCTCATCCTCGTCGGGCAGTGGTCGCGTGAAGGCCCTCTCGCAGTGCGCTACCACGTCGAGTACGCCCTGGTCGACGGCTACCTCATCGACCCCCAGGACCCCCAGATGCAACAGCTCATCGCCGACAAGCACATGCTCGTCCTGCACGGCACCGACCTCGCGCATCGCACACACCTGCTCCAATACCAGCAGGACACCGGCCGCCTCTGGCTCTACCTGCGAGGCGGCTGAGCCCCGAGGCCACCAGGAGGCCCACATGACCGATCGCTTCCACACCCCCATCTCCAGCCGCGCGCGACGCACAGGCATCGCCCTCGTGGCGGCGCTGGCCCTCACCCTCACCACGCTGGCATCGGCGCACATCGAGAACCAGCAGACCCAGTTCCCCGACATCGGCGCCAGCCAGCACAAGGACGCCATCGTCCTCCTTGTCGCTCTCGACATCCTGCCGCAGACCCCCACCTTCCAGCCCGACCAGCCCTTCAGCCGCCAGGACCTCGCCGCCTGGGCGGCCCTGGCCCACCGCAAGGACCCCGGAGGCGAGGCGCCCGACGTCGCCAAACTCATCCAGGACGGCCGTAGCTTCGTCGGTTCCAGCAGCGGCAACGCCACCGCCGCCGACATCAACAAGGCCATCTTCGACGGCAAGCTCGACCTCGCCGACCCCAGCCAGACCTTCACCCACGACCAGGCCGCCGCCTTCGTCGCCGACCA
>CAZTTB010000075.1:5038-9540 GCA_964616005.1 uncultured bacterium
TCGGCCTCGCCGTGCTGCTCGTCGTCGTCGCCGCCGTCGCGTTCTTCCGGCCCCGCAAGCGCACGCCTTGACGTGCCCGCGCACGAAGGGAACGCAGCCTCACGGCCGCACCGCTCGTGTCGCCGTGGTGACCACGGCCTTCCTCACCATCCTCCTCGCGACCGCTGCCTCAGCGCACGGCTACATCGTGGTCGGAACCGTCGGCATCACCCCCAACCCACCTCAACCCGGCCACATCATGACCGTCACCGTCCAACTCCAGTCGACCACCCGAGCCACCGTCACCGGCGCCAAGCTGGTCGCCAAGCTCCTTCCCGGCAACGGCAGCGACACGCCCCCGCTCGCTACCTTCCAGCTCACGCCCGAAGCAGGCGCCGGGGGGTCCTACCGTGGTAGCGCCACGGCGCCCCGAGCCGGCGCCTACACCCTCACCTTCGAAGACCATACCTACCCTCACGAGCACATCACCGCCGACGTGCCGCTGAGCGTCGGCGGAACGCAACCCGACGGGACGCTCGACTTCGTGTTCCCCCCCACGAAACGTGCCGGCCTTGCCACCTGGATCCTCTGGATCCTCGGACCCCCACTGGCCACAGGTGCCGGCGCATGGCTTCTCGTCCGCAGATCGAACACGAAAGCGCGGGCGCGCAGGGACGCGTGAGCGCACGGGGCAACGGCATGCGGTTCCTGCCCGAAGGGTATCGCGGGCTTCACCCACGAGGCGCGGCGCCTCCGCGTCATGGACCCATGCGGGCTTCGTAAAGATGCCACACCGAACCCGTGGGTAGCTCCCTCTCATGGAGCCCGCGCCAGACGGCAAGCGATCCCGTGCCCTCAAGACCTGGGTACGCTCGGGAGGGCGGTGCGAGAGGCCCTGCGTCGCCACCACACCCGCACTCCGGCCAAGACGACCAATGCCTCCAAGGCCACCCCAAGGCCGATCAGCCAACGCTTCTCGCGGCTTGCCCGCACCCCTTCGGCATCGTTCAGCCAGGCGAGCGCAAGCTGCCTGGCCATCTCTTCGTTCGCTGTAGGAAGCACCTGGTAGTAGGGGGTCGTGAAGTCGCTGGGGAAGAGCAGGTTCGCTTGGAAGGCATCGAAGCGGCTGCCTTCGAGACGGGCAGTGGCTTTGCCGGTGGCGGGGGGAGGCCAGCGGCCCACCTGGAGGCTGGCCGCGAAGTCGAGGACGGGCCGGGCCTCACGGTGCGCCCAGTCGGCTACGAACAGCGTGTAGACGTAGGCGTCGCTGCCTTCACAGGAGGCCTTGGAGCGGAACGGAACGTGGTACCTCGCGAGCGTTCCACGGATGGAGCGTGCGAGGCGCTGCGCGATGGCCTCGCTTCGTTTCGCGTCGGAGGCAGGATCACCTGCGTCGATGTGGCTGTGGATGGAGGCGGGATCGAGGCAGAGCACGGTCCCACCCAGGCTGGTCTTCACGAGGCCGTGGGCGCCGCAAGAGCCGGCGAGGGCGCCGAAGCCCGTGACGAGCGCCGCCCTCAGCAGCCCCCATGCACGGGAGGGTGCCCGCCAGGCGTGGTAGGCGGCGCAGAGCGCCGATCCCCGTCGCGTGCGGCGCGTCAACCCTGGTCCGCATCGAGCGAACGCGCGGTGACCCCTTCCACCCACGACGTGCGCCATCTCTCCCGGTGCCTATCAGCGGCCCGCGCGAGGGTCGAGGTACGGGAGCGGGTCGACAGGCTGGCCGTGGACACGGATCTCGAAGTGCAGGTGCGGGCCCGTCGCGAACCCGGTGCTACCCACGCGAGCGATGGGCTGCCCCTGCTTGACGCTCTCCCCACGCTTGACGAGAAGCACCGACGCGTGCCCGTAGTAATACTCGGCATCCCCGTTGCGAACGATCACGCACAGGCCGTAATCGCCGTTCCAACCGGCCAGCTCCACCGTGCCCCCGATGGCTGCGAGGATAGGGTCACCGGTGTTGCCCGCGATGTCGATCCCGGTGTGGAAGTCTGCTCCGTACCCTTGGAGGATCCGGAACCCGTAGTACGACGTGATGCGCCCGCGGAGGGGCCAGCGCATGGCCGCCAACGGTTCCGGTCTCGGTTGTGCGGCGGGTGGGACGGCCCGCCCCAACTGCTCCGGAGGAATGACGATCAGCGTCTGCCCCGGAACCAGCTCGGCCGACGACAGGCCGTTGGCGCTCATGAGCGCAGAAATCGTCGTGCCGTAGGCGTGCGCGATGGACCACAGGGACTCGCCCTTCGTGACGGTGACGGCGGAAGGTACCGGCCCGCCAACGTCGCTGGAGGCAGTGGCCGCGTACTGGCCAGGCACGGCGAGGGTGTCGCCGGGGTGCAGCACGGCGCCCGCCGCGATGCCGTTGGCGGCGGCGAGGGCTTCGACGCTGACGCCGTGCCGTTGCGCGATGCCCCAGAGGCTGTCACCCGGTTGCACCGTAACCTCGAGGAGCGGAGGCGCGGTCTTGCCCGGGCGAAGGGTGAGCCTCTGTCCCGGGTGGATCACCGAGCCACCGAGATCGTTGTATGCGATCAAGTCTTCGACGCTGAGCCGGAACGCCAGAGCGATGCCGTACAGCGTGTCGCCGGGCTGCACGACGTAGCTGGTCGGCGTATCGTCGCTGCCGTTCGGCAACCTCAGCGTGGCCCCGGATTGCAGCCTGTCGCCGGCAAGTTGGTTGGCGGCCACGAGCGCCTTCACCGTGGTGCCGTAGCGCCGGGCGATGCTCCACAGGCTGTCGCCGGGTTGAACCGTCACGGTGCCGTTCGCCGGCGCCGCCGAGGGCGTACCCGATTGAGCCAAGGCCATGCCGGCGAGTGTCAGGCCCAGGATCGCGAGGGGGAGTAAGCGTCGCCGAGCGGTGCGCACGACCGTAACCTATCAGCTCGTGGCGATCGGCGGCAAGAATGGATTCACATGTCGGGTGCTCGTCGCCTTCCTCCGGGCCGAACTCCGGAACCTGAGCGACGCTCCTGACAGCTCCAGGGCGGCCGGCCGCGCCGTCCGGAAGCGGCCCCTTGATGAGAACCACTTCTCATAGTCCACACGCTGGCAACCCCGGGTCGTGGTAGCTTCCGTGCATGAGGCCGTACCTGGCTGCTCTCGCGATGCTCCTGCTATGCGGCGTCGGCTCCGCTCAGGGCGCCTCATCGGTTTCCACGTTGCCGACGTGTGCGGTGGCGGACGTGCCGACCGCCTTCACCGGTTACGACCAGTGGCAGTCGACCCTGGTGGACACGCATTTCCGCTTGCCCGCCGACTACGCTCCGCCGGACCTGGTGTCCACCGAGCAGGCCGGGCTCAACGGCGGTCAACGGATCCGCAGCATCGTGATCCCACACCTGAAGGCACTTGCACAGGCGGCCGCGGCGGCCGGCCACCCGATCGCCGTGCAGAGCGGCTACCGCTCCTACCAAACGCAGGTCGCAACGTTCCAGTACTGGGTCAAGGTAGACGGCTACGCTTACGCCCTGAAGTCCAGCGCACGAGCGGGACACTCCGAGCACCAATTGGGGACCGCGATGGACCTTCGGGCCAAAGGCGGCAAGGCACCCTGGGACTACCAGGACTGGGCCGCCACCCCCACCGGCGGGTGGGTCGCGAAGAACGCCTGGCGGTTCGGCTTCGTGATGAGCTACCCGAAAGGCCACGAAGCGGACACCTGCTACATCTACGAACCCTGGCACTACCGCTACCTCGGCGTGCAAGCGGCGAAACGGATCCACGACCAGAACCTCACCGCGCGCGCCTACCTGTGGCAGCACTGGCAGGCGACCGGTGTTCCGGTGCCGGCGGACTCCGCCGCGCCCGGGCCGATGGTCACGGTACGGCCCGGCGACACCCTATGGGGCCTGGCACAACGCTACGGCACGACGGTCGCAGAGCTGCGAAAGCTGAACGGGCTGCGTAGCGACACCATCCAGGCGGGTACGACGCTCGAAGTGCCGTAGGTACGGCACGGCCACCCGGCCCACAGGGCGTCCTTGTCGCATCCCTCCCGCGCCGGACCCGTACCGGGCAAGCGCCCGGAGAACCTGCACATCGTTCACGTTGATCAGCACTGCGCTTGGGAAGCCGTCCTCGGGCGTCGGAGCCGAACGCGCACGTTGCCGCTCGAGCGGCACCCGCGCAGCACGATCGACGTGAGGCGCTGGAGTGGCTCCCCTTCCTCGGAAATACCCGCATCGTCATCATCGCAAGCCGCGACGAACTCAGGATGACGTTCGAGCCGTGCCCCACAAACCAACCTGCCGCATCAGCAAACGTCCGACGGCGTTGCAAGTCTTCGACTACCGACGTGCCCGGTGTGCGCCGATGCTGTGACGTCTAGGGCAACCGCCCAGGGAGAAAGCGCCGAAAGCTGTAGCTCACAAGCTAGCTTGGCTGCGGGCATTCTCGAGACCATCGCGCGAACCGCAAACCCCGAGAAAGCCATCCCAGACCCGATGTGATTGAGGAACGCCGCCGACAGTCGCGCTGTTGACCACCTGCCGAAGAATCATCGCCCTACCAGCGGTAGTGCC
>CAZTTB010000076.1:0-9376 GCA_964616005.1 uncultured bacterium
GTGGTCGCCTGGGACGACCCGCGCTACCCTGCTCCCCTGTGGCTGGACGACGACGCCCCACCGGCGCTGCTGTACCTGCAGGGCACGCTCCCGCCGACCCTGTCGCGTTCCGCAGCGCGGGTGCGCGCTGCCGCCATCGTCGGCACGCGCCGCCCCACGGGGCGGGGCGTGGCGCTGGCGAAGGAGTTGGCCGCCTCCCTGGCGGCGCTCGACGTTGCGGTGGTGTCCGGGCTGGCGCTGGGGATCGATGGCGCCGCGCATGAGGGCGCCCTGGACGGCGCGGGGCCGACCGTCGCGGTGCTCGGCGGGGGGCACCGCCACCTTCATCCGCCCAGTCACCGGCCGCTGGCTCGGCGCATCGTGCGATCGGGCGGCGCCGTGCTCAGCGAGCACCCGCCCGAGGTGCGGCCCGACCGCCACACCTTCCCGGAGCGGAACCGGCTCATCAGCGGTCTATCACGCCTCGTCGTGGTGGTGGAAGCGGGTCTCCGCTCGGGCTCCAACAGCACCGTCGAGCATGCCAACCGGCAACACCGCGACGTCTTCGCCTGCCCGGGACGCCCCGGCGATCCCGCCGTTGCCGGCACGTTGCGCCTCATCCGGGACGGAGCGCTCCCGGTCACCGAGCTCGAGGACGTGCTCTTCCACTTCCGCGCCGAGCCCGGCGCTCCCGTCCCGCGGCCCCGCCGAACCGGCCCGGCAGCGCACGACCGCTTGCTCGGCGCGCTGTACGCCGTCGAGGAGGCCACCATCGACGAGCTCGCCACGGCCGTGCGATCCCCGGTCGGCGAGGTGCTGTCCGGTCTCACGGCCCTGGAGATGCGGGGCAGCGCGGTGCGTACGCTCGGCGGGCGCTACCGGCTGGCAGGCTTCGAGCGCGATCGGCGGACGGCCGCGGCCCAGGCCCACGCGGCCGAACGGTCGCGGACGTGAAGGAAGCACGGCGCGCGACGCAGCCGCACGCCTCCCAGGCGCTCACGGGCTAGGCTGAAGGGGTGAGCGCGTTCCTGCCCTTGAGCCCTGCCCTGCGCCCCGCCCCACGACGCCGCGCGCCATGATCCGGACGCCGGACACTTTCGCGCCTCGGCGCCGCAGGCGCGGCCGCAGCACGTTGACGCTGTTGGTCGTGCTGCTGTGGCTGCTGCCCGGTGCGGCCCTGGCCCAGGGGCTGACCGTGTGGACCACCTACCAGGGCTCGGCGCTCGCTTGGCTGCGCAGCGAGGCGACCACGTACCAGCAGGCGTTCGGCAAGCCGGTCGAGGTCATCACGCGCAAGCTCGGTGAGATCAAGCAGGGAGCCATGACCGAGGCCGCCAAGGGCGGCGCCGCCGACGTGTTCGTGGGCATCCCCCAGGACCAGTTCTCCGCCCTCGCCGACGGCGGCGTGCTGGCCGACGTGGGGAGCTTCGCCACGGCCCACTACCTGTCTCAGCTCAGCGACCAGGCGCAGCGCGCCTTCCGGTACCGCGGGGTGCTGTACGGGCTGCCGCTGTCCGTGCAGGGGCCCGCGCTCATCGTCAACACGGACCTGGTGCCGCGAGTCCCGGCGAGCTACCCCGAGCTGGTGTCGATGGCCGAGACCCTGACGGGTGGGGGCCGTTACGGGTTCGCCTTCGATGCCGGCAATTTCTACTACAGCTACGCCTGGCTCCGCACGTTCGGAGGCACGGTGTTCGCTCGCACCGCGAGCGGAGCCATCGAACCCGGTCGCACCGAGCTCGCCAGCCCGGGTGCGGTGGCGGGAGCCCGCGCCCTGAAGGCGCTGCGGTTCGACCATGGGCTGATCCCGGACGGGCAGGACTACGCGTCCCTGCGCAAGCTGTTCCTGGACGGACGGCTCGCCATGACCTTCGACGGACCCTGGGCGGTCCCGGCGATACGGGCCGCGGGCATCCCCATCGCCGTCCTGCCGATGCCGCCCCTGGCGGACGGGACCCCGTTCCGGGGCTTCATGAACGTCGACGGCGTGTTGCTGAACCGCTACAGCGAGGATCCGGTGGCCGCCGCGAACCTGGCCAAGTGGCTCACGACCACCGACGCCCAGGCAGCGTTGGCACGCCGGGCGGGGCTCGTCCCGGCGTCGAACGCCGCCCTCGGGCAGGTGCGTGACGATGCGGTCGTCGCCGGCTTCGGCGCCGCCCTGGCGAACGCCCAGGCGATCCCCAACGTCCCCGAGATGGGGGCCGTATGGGGGCCGATGGACCGGGCCCTCGGCACGATCCTCGCCTCCAAGGACAGCGACGTGGCTGCCGCGCTCCGGACGGCGGCGCGATCGATCACCGGCTCGACCCCGTCGGCGAGCCCGTGAATCCCGTCACAGGCGGGTCTTTCGGCCCCCGCGAGGGGTCCTGACCCGTGGTAGGCTGGGCACGGTGAACGGTTACGACACGCTCGGATACGGAACCCACCTGATCCTCGACGGATTCCGCGCCGATGCCGCGCGGCTCAGCGACGAAGCGGCGGTCGCGGCGGCCCTCGAGGCCATGCTCGGTCTGATGGGCGAGACGGGCGCCGCCGGGGTGCGATTCCGCCATGCCCGGGACGGTACGGCCGGCGTCAGTGCAGCGCTCGTCGGCGCGGAGGCGCATGTCTGCCTGCACGCCTTCCCGGCGCTGCGCAAGCTATCGCTCGACGCCTTCTCGGCGCGCTCGCTGCCGAGCCAGGCCGTCACCGAGGCGTTTCTCCAACGCTTCGCGGTGGGGCGCTACGAGTCGCGCATCCACGGTCGGGGGCGGCTGCTGCCACCCGAGCAAGAGGGAATCGAGCGTGCGTTGGACGGCGACCGCGACTACGCCCGCTTGAGGCTGCGGGACCTGCTGGGAGCCTGACGCGGTTCGAGGGAGTGTGCCGGCGGAGCGGTCGTGCGCCGGAGCGGTGTCGGCGGCTGCAGGCGCAGGCGGAGGCGTTCCGCCGAGGAGGTGAAGGTGCCCGATTTCGTTGTTGCGCTGGACCAGGGAACGACCAGCTCGCGCGCGATCCTGTTCGATCGTGCCGGTACCATCCGCGCGCTCGCGCAGCGCGAGTTCGGACAGATCTACCCTCGACCGGGTTGGGTCGAGCACGACCCCACCGAGATCTGGTCGTCGCAGGCGGCGGTGGTGGGCGAGGTGCTGGCGAGGGCCGGCATCCGCGCCGAGGACGTGGCCGCCGCCGGGATCACCAATCAGCGGGAGACGACCGTCGTGTGGGACCGGAAGACCCTGCAACCGGTGCACAACGCCATCGTGTGGCAGGACCGCCGCACCGCCGGGATGGTCGATTCGCTACGCGCCGAAGGCTTCGAGCCGGAGGTCCAGTCGAGGACGGGGCTGGTGCTGGATGCCTACTTCTCGGGCAGCAAGCTGGCCTGGCTGCTGGACAACGTGGATGGGTTGCGGGCCCGGGCAGAACGAGGCGAGGTCGCCTTCGGCACGATCGACAGCTGGCTCGCCGCGCGCCTGAGCGGTGGTGAGCTGCATGTCACCGATATCTCCAACGCCAGCCGCACCATGCTCTTCAACATCCACGAGCGAGACTGGGACGACGTCCTGCTCGAGCGCCTGCGCATCCCCCGCGCCATGATGCCGCAGGTGCGGTCCTGCTCCGAGATCTACGGCACCATCCGCGAGGGCGGCCTCGCCGGCGCGCCGCTCGCGGGGATGGCCGGGGATCAGCAGGCGGCCACCTTCGGGCAGACCTGCTTCGAAGCGGGGCAGGTCAAGAACACCTATGGGACCGGATGCTTCCTCGTGCTCAACACCGGTCCCGTGCCGACACACTCGGACAACCGCCTGCTGACCACCGTCGCCTGGGACGTGGGCGGCGAGGTCGACTTCGCTCTGGAGGGGAGCATCTTCATGGCGGGAGCGGTGGTGCAGTGGCTGCGTGATGGGCTCGGCCTCATCCGCTCCGCGGAGGAGGTCGAGGGGCTGGCCGGGAGCGTTCCGGACAACGGTGGCGTCTACCTGGTTCCGGCGTTCGCGGGCCTGGGCGCTCCGCACTGGGATGCCTACGCGCGCGGCACGGTGGTGGGGCTGACACGTGGAAGCAGCGCGGGGCATCTTGCCCGGGCCGCCTTGGAGGCGATCGCCTTCCAGGTCGCCGACGTCGTCGAGGCCATGCAGGGCGACAGCGGCTCGCCGATCGGCGAGCTTCGCGTCGACGGCGGCGCCGCCCGCAACGATCTGTTGATGCAGCTCCAGGCCGATATCCTCGGCGTTCCCGTGGTGCGTCCGACGATCACCGAGACGACGGCGCTGGGCGCGGCCTACCTGGCCGGGCTGGCCGTCGGCTTCTGGACGGGCAAGGAGGAGCTGGCGAGCCACTGGAAGGTGGACCGGCGTTTCGAGCCCGGTATGGCGGACGCCCGACGCGCAGCGTTGATGCACGACTGGAGGCGCGCCTTGGAGCGCGCCGGAAGGTGGGTGGAACCATGAGGCCGGCATGGCCCGATCGCGAGGAACAGCTGGCCCGACTGCGGGCCGATGACGGCGCCTTCGACCTGCTCGTGATCGGCGGAGGCGCCACCGGCACGGGGGTAGCGCTCGACGCCGCCACGCGCGGCCTGCGTGTCGCGCTGGTCGAGCGCGGAGACTTCTCCGGCGGGACCAGCAGCCGCAGCACCAAGCTCATCCACGGCGGCGTGCGCTACCTTGAGAAGGCGGTCAAGCACTTCGACCGTTCGCAGTTCAACCTCGTGCGCGACGCCCTGCACGAGCGGGCGGTGCTGCTGCGTATCGCGCCACATCTCAGCAACCCCTTGCCGATCGTCACCCCGCTGTACAACTGGTTGGAGGTCCCCTACTACCTCACCGGTCTGAAGCTCTACGACTGGCTGGCGGGCCGCTCCAACCTGCAACCGAGCCGCTTCGTCGATGCCAAGGAGGCGCTCCAGCGCTTCCCCATGCTCAAACACCAGGGGTTGCGCGGGGGCGTGCTGTACTACGACGGCCAGTTCGACGACGCGCGCATGAACCTCGCGATCGGGCTCACGGCGGCGCGCGAGGGCGCGGTCATCGCCAACCACGTCGCCGTGGAGTCGCTCATGCAGCAGGGGGGCCGAGTGAGCGGAGCCGAGGTCGTCGACCGGCTCACGGGCGAACGTTTCGAGGTGCCGGCACGCGCCGTCGTCAACGCCACCGGACCGTTCACGGATGCCGTGCGGCGCATGGAAGACGCCGATGCCCGGCCGATGGTGACCGCCAGCTCCGGCATCCACATCGTGTTGGACCAGCGCTTCTCCCCGCCGGCTACCGGCCTGCTCATCCCGCAGACCGAGGACGGGCGCGTGCTGTTCCTGTTGCCCTGGTTGGGGCACACGCTGGTCGGTACCACCGACGACGAAGCGGCCATCGAGGAAGAGCCCCGGGTGCACGAGGAGGAGATCGCCTACGTGCTCCGTCACGTGGATCGTTACTTCGACGTACCGGTGATGCGCTCCGACGTGAAAGCCGCGTGGTCGGGCTTGAGGCCGCTGGTCTCCGATCCCGAGGCTGCGGATACCGCCGGATTGTCGCGCGACCACATCGTCAACGTCGGCCCCGCCGGACTGATCACGGTAGCGGGCGGGAAGTGGACGACGTACCGTCGCATGGCGGTCGACGCCGTCAACGAGGCGGTGCGTGTCGGTTCGCTGTCGCCGAGTCAGCCGAGCCGCACGGCGACGCTCACGCTGATCGGTGGCGAGGGCTTCAGCGCCCAGGGCGCGGGAGCGCTGCAGGAGCGCTTCTCGCTCGACGCCGACGTCGCCAGCTACCTCAATCGCGCCTATGGTAGCTTCGCCCCCGAGGTCGCGCGCCTGGCCCACGACGGACACGGCGACCGTTTGGTCGACGGCCACCCCTACCTCGAGGCCGAGGTCGTGTACGCCGCGCGCCACGAGTACGCCCGCAGCACGAGCGACGTGTTGTGGCGCCGGTTGCGTCTCGGCGTGCTCGACGAGACGGCGGTCGCGGCCGCCCTGGAGCACGTGTCCGAGGTGCTCGCAGGCGAGCTAGGCTGGGACGGAGAGCGGCGTGCGAGCGACCTCAGCGGCGCGCGCGCGCTCATCGGCGCCGCGGCCGTGCCCTGACCCGCCGGCGCCACTTCGCTCGTGAGGCATCGGTGGCCGCGCGTCGCGCGCGGCCACCGAGCGTCGTCTAGACCTCGTTCTTCAGCTCCGGGAAGTCCTCTTCCCAGTATTCCGCCTCCGCCCGCGGCCCGCCGCTGTGGGCGTGCTCGTCGCGGCGCAGCTCGACCCGGCGGATCTTCCCGGAGATGGTCTTGGGCAACGAGCCGAACTGGAGGCGTCGCACGCGGAGGTACGGTGCCATCCGGCGCCGGATGAACCTGAAGATGTCGAGGGCGGTCTCGCGGTCGGGCTCGCGACCGACGGACAGCGTCACGAACGCCTTGGGCACCGACAAGCGCACGGCGTCGGGGCTCGGTACCACCGCCGCTTCCTGGACCGACGGGTGCTCGATCAGGATGCTCTCGAGCTCGAACGGGCTGATGCGGTAGTCCGAGCTCTTGAACACGTCGTCGGCCCGTCCCACGTACCAGTAGTAGCCGTCGTCGTCGACCGAAGCGACGTCCCCGGTACGGTAGAAACCGCCCTGGGTGGCGGCTGCCGTTCGTTCGTCGTCATCGATGTAGCCGTCCATCAGGGCCAGCGGGCCGGGGTCGAGATCCAGCGAGATCTCCCCTTCGGGCACGCCTACCTGCCCATCGGGACCGAGCAGGGTCACCCGGTAGCCCGGGAGCGGCCTCCCCATCGAGCCCGGCTTGACCGGTTGCCCCGGTGTGTTGCCGACCTGCGCCGTCGTCTCGGTCTGGCCGTAGCCGTCACGCAGCGTGATCCCCCAGGCCTTCCGCACCGACTCGATGATCTCCGGGTTCATCGGCTCGCCGGCCCCTACCAGCTCGCGTAGCTTCACCGGGTAGGAGGCGAGATCTTCGCGGAACAGCAGGCGCCACACGGTGGGGGGTGCGCACAGCGAGCTCACCTCGTGCCGGACCATCGCCTCCAGCGCGCGCCCGGCGTCGAAGCGCTGGTAGTCGTACACGAATACCGTCGCACCGGCGTTCCAGGGGGAGAAGAAGTTGCTCCAGGCGTGCTTGGCCCAGCCCGGTGAGCTGATGTTCCAGTGCACGTCCCCCTCCAGGTGGCCGATCCAGTACATGGTCGACAGGTGGCCGACCGGATAGCTCTGATGGGTGTGGAGCACCAGCTTCGGTTTGGAAGTGGTGCCGGAAGTGAAGTACAGCAGCATCGGGTCGCTGGCACGGGTCTCCCCTTCGGGCGCGAACGCCCCGGTCCCCGACAGCGCCTCGTCGTACGACACCCATCCCTGGCGCGGGCCGCCGACCACCATGCGCGTGAACTCGCCTCGGACCGCGTCCACCTTCTCGGCGCCGGCCTCGTCGGTGATGACGTGACGCACCTGCCCCCGCCCGATCCGGTCGCGCAGATCCTCCGCCGTCAGTAGTGTGGTGGCCGGGATCAGGACGGTACCGAGCTTGATCGAGGCCAGCATCACCACCCACAACGGCGCCACGTTGGGGAGCATCACCAGCACGCGGTCGCCACGACGGGCCCCCAACGCCTGCAGGGTCCGGGCGAGCTGCGAGGACCGCTCGGAGAGCTCCGCGAAGGACAACCGGGTATCGTTCCCCTCGTCGTCCACGACGTGCAGGCCGGTGCGACCGTTGCCTTTGGCGAAGACATCGAACCAGTCCAACGCCCAGTTGAAGCGGTCGAGCACGGGCCAGGCGAAGCCGTTGTAGGCGGCGTCGTAGTCCTCGCGCTCGCGGAGCAGGAAGTCGCGAGCCTGCAAGAAGGTATCGGTGGCTGTCAAGGAGACGCTCCTTTCCGGGTCGGAGCCGGTGTGTCGCGCCGTTCCGCACCGGTCCCTTGGCGGCGATGCACTACGCATCGCCGGTGACGCGGAAGCCGCTGCGTCCGGACGAGCCCCCGCGACCTGTGAGTGAGCGGAGCGGCGTTCGAGCAGCCCGCTCCATGCGCGCATGGTACGCCCGTTGGATGAGCCCCGTCCCCGGACGCGCCGTGCGCGCCCTGAAGCGGGGGCCGCGAAGCTCCTGTACACTTCGGAGACCGTGCCGGGATGGCGGAATCGGTAGACGCAGCAGACTTAAAATCTGCAGCCCGCCAGGGCATGCGGGTTCGAGTCCCGCTCCCGGCACCATGCACTACAGCATTTCTTGGAGTAGTAGCGCCCGAGGAATGGGTCGTCCGAGAGCCGAGTGTGCGTATAGTGTGCGAGCGGAGAGAAGCAGGGATGGCCAAGGACCGGGAAGCTGACCAACTTTTCGACGCGTGCCTACAAGGAGTCAAGTGCAAGGCGCGGACCTCCGACGGCGACTCGTACAGCATCTTCGTGGCCAAGTCCGACTTCGGGCCACTCAACGAGTCCTTCGTGCAACACAATCGGGTGCGCCTCGCATTCGCCGAGAACCCTCATTGCAGCGATGCGTTCGATGTCGTCTGCGAGCACATCATGGAGCAGCTGGACAAGCCCATCGAGATCAAGGCCATAAGAGTGCGGTCTTGAAGCAGCATGGCGGCCCAAGCTGACGCTAATTCACGGATGCTTTCTGTGCTACCGCGTTGCCGCTTCCGAACCCACCGAGCATCCTGTCTACTACGTCACACGCATCCCTTTGCAGGCTCGGGAGGACGTGACTGAACGTGTCGAGCGTGATCTGAATTGTCGGGTGCCCGAGGCGCTCGCTCACGACCTTGGGGAGCACGCCGGCCAAGAGAAGCAGCGACGCGTGCGTGTGCCGTAGATCGTAGAGGCGGAGGGTACCCGGCAGCTCGGCCCGTTTGAGTGCCGGCTTGAAGTGATGCTCGAGCACCGTGCGCTGCGAGAAGGGCTTGCCCGAGAAGTTCGTGAAGACCTGCACGCCATCGCGGATGTGATCCGCCAGAAGTGACGCTAGGCCGTCGGGAAGGTCGATCTGCCGTCTCCCCTTCGCGGTCTTTGGAGGGTTGAACACCCAGCGGCCTTCCACCTTCGTTGCGGTCCGCTGCACATGGAGGCGTCTGCCGATGATGTCGACGTCGCTCCACCGGAGGCCCGCTGCTTCACTCGGGCGCATGCCCGTTCCGAGCAGGGTCGCCATGAGGACGCGGTACGGATCGCCTTCGATCGCCTTGAGGAAACGCTGCGCCTCCTTCTCGCTCAAGGTGGCCATCTCGCTCGTCTGCTGCTTCGGGAGGTCGACAGCGTCCGCAGGATTCACGCGGATCATCCGCCACCGCACAGCCTGCTTCAGCGCGTTCCGAAGAATGGCGTGCGTGAGCCTCACAGTGCGCGCTGAGAGCCCCCGGTCGAGCATCTGGCCGTAGAGCCCCTGGATCTGCAGTGGCGTGAGAGCGGTGGACCCCATGTGCCGG
>CAZTTB010000077.1:0-8747 GCA_964616005.1 uncultured bacterium
CGGTATGCTCTTGATGTGTGGCTGAAGCGTCAGCTCGATCGCATCGTCGCCAGCGAACGGCCGGTGGCGCTGCTGGGTGGCGAGCCGTACGGCGTTCCCTTCCTCATCGACGCGCTCCGTGAGCGGGAGCGACTGGCCTGGGTCGCTCTGTCTCAGCGCGCGCGCGACGACGTGGTTGCACAGGGCAACGCCCTGGCGAGCGCGCTGAACCGGCAGCTCGGCGAGTCGCTCCTGTCGCACGCTCTGCCCTACCGGGCCCACCTGCGATCGCTACGGCAGTACCGGCACGACCTTCAACCCCTGTGGATCGCGGTTTCCGGCGCCGATGTCGCGCCCGCCTTCGCGGCGGAGCTGGTCCAGCTCGCCGACTCCGGCTACCGCGTGCTACTGGGATTCGACTCGGATGTGTTGCCGGAGATGGAGGGTCTCGATCGGTGCCTGGTGCTGGGCGCGACCGAGCTCGCCGTGACCCGCGACGATGCAGCCATGATCGCTCCCGGTGGCCTCTCCACCGCTGAGCTGGAGGCCGTTCGACGTGAGGCCGGAGGGCGGTTCACCGACCTCCTGACGCTCACCCACGAACGGGTGCAGCTTCCGCGCTTCCCCATCCCGACCCCACTCGGGCCGGTGCTTCCGCGGCGCCGGGCCGAACCTGTCGACGTGCCGCTGGCGGTGCTGGCGCTCCAGCGCGAGGGGCGCCCGGTCGACGCTCTCGAACTGGCCGTGCGCGCCGCGCCGGAGATGGTGGAGGACCTGCTGCGCACGGCGGGCCCCGCCTATCAAGACGATGGCGCGCTGCCCAGGCTGCATCTGCTCCTCTCGAGCCTGCCCCAGCCCTACCGGTCTCTGGAGCGCGTGCTGGAGTGGCGTTTCCTGGCTGCCTTCGCGACCAACGAGTGGCCCACCCTGAACGAGGAGGTCGACGCCCACCTGGAGGCGTTCACCGCCCCGGAGTTGCGTGCGCGGCGCGCGGGCACGCTGCCGCGCGAGGTCGGCTTCCCGCTGGCCGAGGCCGCCGTGCGGGCGCGGCGCACGCCCTTGACGTTGTGGCAGTACGGGCGCATGCATCCCGATGCGCAACGGGCGGTCGAGGTGCTCAAGGAGAGCGTGCGCCTGGCGGAACAGGTCGGCACGCCTTACGAGGTGGCGCGGAGCGCCGGCGCCCTGGCCGACCGCCTGGTGCACCTGGGGCAGTTCCAGCGTGGCCGCTCCTGGGCGGAGTACGCCCTGCAGGTGTTCGACCAGAACGGCTTGCGTGACGGCGCACGCCGGCTGACGCTGTTCAACAACCTGGCGGTGGCGCGGATCCTCAGTGGAGACCTGGCGGGCCTGCGGCGTGGGCTCGAGGACGGGCAGGCCGCCATCGAAGGGAGCCTTCCCGAGCTCGCCGCGACCTTCCGCAGCACGATCGCTTGGTTCGAGCAGGCCAGCGGTCGAGCGGACGAGGCGCTCGAGCTGATGCGGGCCACCTTCGAAGGCAGTCCACGCCGATTCCGGACCCGCTTCGGTTACCAACTCGTGCGCTGCCTCAACGAGTTCGGACGCTACGAGGAGGCGGCCCGGGTCGCCAGCGTCGCCGCGGAGCTCAGCGGCGACGCCTCGACGCATGCCGGTCAGCTCGGGGTGCTTGCCCAGGGCATGGTGGGCGCGGTCAAGGGCGACGCGACCGCGGTCGACGACCTGCTCGGCGTCGTGCTCGACGGTTCGCTCCCTGCCGAGCAGCGTCTGACGGCGGCGCTCCACGGCCTGCTGGTCGACGCCGCGGGCTGGCACCGCTACCCACCCGACATCGTCGAGGCGCTTCAGGGCCTCGACGGCGTCGCCCTGCGCGTGCTCAGCGGCCCGGCCTCGGTCTTCCAGATCGTCTGGGACATGCTCGTGCCGGTGCGTGCGGAGCTGCGCCTGGAGTTCCTCGGGCGCGTGTCCTGCCGCCTGGACGGCAAGGAGATCGGACTCGGGCCGCGCTTGGCGGAGACCGCGCTGGCGCTGGCGCTCCACCCCGACGGGATGGCTCGTGAGGAGCTCAACGCGTTCCTCGCGCCCGATGGCACGGCCGGGTTGTCGCCCAGCGGGATGCGGGCCACGCTCACCCGCCTCCGGGCGCTGCTTCCGGTGAGTGACGCTCCCTACCGCTTCACCGTGGCGTACACCTGTGACATCCTTGAGGCGCGGCGCCACCTCCTCGAGAAGCGGGTGCGTGAGGCCATCACGCTGCTGCGCGGCCCCCTCCTCCCCCAGAGCGAGGCGTTCGGGGTGGAGGAACAGCGCTGGCTCCTGGAAGAGGAGCTCCGCCAGGCGGCTCTCGACGCGGCCGACCCGGATGCGCTCTTCGATCTCGCCGATCGTCTTCAGGACGACCTCGAGCTGTGGGAGGCCGCCGTCGGCACCCTTCCCCCGGGGGATCCGCGCCGGGCCCTGGCGCGCGCCCGGCTGCAGCGCGGACGCGAGGAGGTTGCGCCGCCCCCCCGGGGTCCCGCGCAGGCGTGATCCCCTGGATGCCCTTCCACGACGACCTTCTTCGAGAATCTTCATGGCACACGATGGAACAAGTTACACTACCCGTCAGGCCAGTCAACCGCCTGGTATGCCCGTGGTGGGTGACGGGTGACGAGAGTACCCATTCGGAGGTGACATGAGAAAGACGCTTCTACTCCTCGTTGTCGGGGTCGCGCTGTCGTTCGGAGCCGCGTTCGCTGCCAGCGGCACGGTCAGTGTGGCCATGTCCGGCAATGCCATCACGCTCAACCCCGGGGACACCAACGGGAACCTCGACTTCTCCATCGAGCGTCCCATCTATGAAGGCCTGGTCGGCTTCGACAAGGCCGGAAAGCTCGTGCCCGAGCTGGCCACCTCGTGGACGGCCAGCCCCGACGCCACGGTCTTCACCTTCGACCTGCGCAAGGGCGTGACGTTCCAGGACGGGACCCCCTTCAACGCCGAAGCGGTCAAGACCTACTTCGACTGGGTCATCGATCCGGCCAACCACTTCAAGCGCGAGAGCCTGTACAACGTCATCAAGTCCGTGGACGCGGTGTCGGAGTACCAGGTCAAGTTCACGCTCTCCAAGCCGTTCGGCGCGATGCTCTACACCTTCGCGCACCCCGCCGGTCGCATCGTCAGCCCGGCGGCGATCAAGAAGTACGGCAAGGACGTGGCCAAGAACCCCGTCGGCACCGGCCCGTTCGAGTTCGTGAGCTGGACGCCCGGTCAGAAGGTCGTCCTGAAGGCCAACCCCAACTACTGGGGCGATGCGCCCAAGGTCGAGACGCTGCAGTTCCTGTTCGTCCCGAACGCCGCCACCCGTGTGGCCATGCTGCAGAGCGGTGAGGTGCAGTTCATCGAGGACCTTCCGCCTCAGCTCGTCGATCCCATCAAGTCGTCGGCCAACCTGACGGTCACCGCTCAGCCGAGCATCTACGTGCGCTACATGGCGATGAACACCCAGGCCAAGCCGTTCAACGACCAGCGCGTGCGCCAGGCGCTCAACTACGCGGTCGACAAGAAGACCATCGTCGACGTCATCGCCAAGGGCTTCGGCACCGAGCTGACGGCTCCCATCGCCAAGCAGGTCACAGGCTACTCCGCGCAGACGCCCTACGCGTACGACCCCGAGAAGGCCAAGCAGCTCCTGGCCGAGGCCGGCTACCCGAACGGCTTCACCTTCACCATCGACTCGCTCAACAGCACCACCTACCAGCAGATCGACCAGGTGCTGCAGCAGATGTTCGCCAAGGTCGGGGTGACCGCCAAGATCAACCCCATGGAGAGCGGCACCTTCTCCAGTACGGTGTTCGCGCCGTTCGAGAAGACCACGCTGCAGGCGGTCGTGATCGGCTGGTCGCCGTCGACCGGCGATGCCGACTGGGGCCTGCGCCCGCTGTTCGACAAGGCGTCCTGGCCGCCCGATCTGTACAACCTGGCGTTCTACGACAACCCCAACGTCAACAAGCTGATCGCCGACGGCCTCAGCACGGCCAACCAGGACATCCGCAACCAGGCCTACGCGGCGGCCGAGAAGACCATCTGGAACGATGCTCCCTGGGTCTTCCTGTACAGCCCGTACAACATCGCCGGCGTCTCCAAGAGCGTGAGCGGCGTGTTCTACATGCCCGACGGCACCGTGGACGCGCGGGCGGCGAGCCTGCAGTAAGTCCTTCGCGAGTGGAGCCGGCCCGCCTCGGCGGGTCGGCTCCGGCTCGTTGACGACCCTCTATCATGTGGCGCTATCTGATCCGGCGACTGCTCGAGCTCATCCCGACACTGATCGGTGTCTCGATCGCGGTCTTTCTGTTCATCCACGCTATCCCGGGCGACCCCGCCAGGCTGGCGGCCGGCCAGGACGCGACGCTCGCCGACGTCGAGGCGATGCGGGTGCGCCTGGGGCTCAATCACAGCCTGCCGGTGCAGTACCTCTACTTCCTTCGGAACGCCGTCCACGGGGACTTCGGCCTGTCCTACCGGCAGCAGGTGCCCGTCCTGCAGGTGGTCAAGGAGCACTTCCTGCCCACCCTGCTGCTGTCGACCAGCGCCATCGTCATCGCCTTCGTGCTCGGGGTGCTGTCGGGGGTGATGGCAGCCACCCGCCGCAACTCGTGGCTCGACCTGGTGGTCACGGGACTCTCGGCCACCGGGATCAGCGTGCCCTCGTTCTTCCTGGGGATCCTCCTCATCTATCTGTTCGCCGTCGACCTGCGCTGGTTCCCGGTGACAGGGGACGTCAGCCTGCGAGGGCTCGTGCTGCCTTCGATCAGTCTGGCGCTGGCGCCGCTGGCGACCATCGCGCGTTTCGTACGATCGAGCTTCCTCGAAGTGTCGGGGGAGGACTTCGTGCGGACCGCCAGCGCCAAGGGGCTCGGCTATACCGCGGTCACCTACAAGCACGCCCTTCGCAACGCCCTGATCCCGGTGGTGACCATGACCGGGCTTCAGTTCGGGTTCCTGCTGGGCGGCGCCGTGGTCATCGAGACCGTGTTCAACTTCACGGGCCTGGGCTGGCTGCTGATCCAGTCGATCGGCTTCCGCGACTACGCCGTGCTCCAGGTCCTGCTGCTGCTGTTCGCCCTGGAGTTCATGCTGGTGAACCTTCTCGTGGACATCACCTACGGCGCCCTCGATCCGAGGATCCGCTATGACTAGCACAGCGTCGACGACGCCCACGCCCGCCAGCGAGAGTCGGGGCCGCGATCTGTGGCGGCGCTTCCGGCACCACCGCAGCGGCATGGCGGGGCTGGTGCTGACCAGCGTGTTCGTCCTCATGGCGTTCTTCGGCCACCTGTTGGCCCCCTACGATCCGGCACAGGCCGACTACCTGCACGTCAACGCACCCCTCTCGGAGGCGCACTGGCTCGGCACCGACAACTACGGCCGCGACATCCTCAGTCGCACGCTGGTCGGCGCCCGCTACTCGTTGAGCATCGGCGTCCTGGCAACGGGCTTCAGCGCGCTCATCGGCGGCCTGTGGGGCCTACTCGCCGGCTACCTGGGAGGATGGTTCGATACGCTCTCGGGCCGTATCACCGACATCATGCTCGCCTTCCCGGGACTGCTGCTGGCGATCGGCATCATCGCGATCGCCGGGCCGGGCTTCCGCAACGTCATCCTGGCCACGACGATCTTCGGGATCCCGATCTTCGCGCGACTCGTGCGAGGCTCTGCGCTGGCGCTCAAGGAGCGCGCCTACGTCGAAGCGAGCCAGGCGCTGGCGGCGAGCCCGACACGCATCATGTTCCGGCACGTGCTGCCCAACATCCTGGCGCCGATCCTCGTGTACATCACCCTGCGTATCGGTACGGTCATCCTCATCGCGGCGTCGCTGTCGTTCCTCGGACTCGGGGTCCAGCCGCCGACGCCTGAATGGGGGGCGATGCTCAGCGAAGCGCAGCTCTACCTCGCCATCGATCCCATCATGGCGATCGCACCCGGCGTGGCGATCAGTCTCGCTGTCCTCGGCTTCAACCTGCTCGGCGACGGCTTGCGCGACGTGCTGGATCCACGCATCCGCTAGCGGCCCCCTCGGCCCGGCCCAGTGCGGCCCCAGTGGGGCCTCACAGCGGCCGGTCGTCCGAGCGTGGAGCGGACTCCAGGCGCCGGCCAGAACGGCGCCGCCGGAAGGGTCCGGGCACCGGCATCGCCGGCAGATCGGTATGCGTGAGCCTCACCGCAACGGGGCCGGGGCCGGCCGGGCCGCGGCGCTGTCGCAGGACGGCCAGGGCGCCGATCGTACCCAGTGCCAGCAGCTCCAGCACGATGACCGGGAGTCGCGATCCGCCGCGCGGCGGGGATCTGCGGGCGCCCGTCGCGGCGCCGGCCCCGCCTGCCTTCGCCGGTGCGGCGGCCGCTGGCGCCGGCACGCTCATCGCGGGCGTCCACGAGAGCGCGGCCGGCCAGATCGGTCCGGAATCGGCGAGTGCCGTCGCGTTGAGTCCGGGGGGGACGCTGAGGTGCGGGTTGAAAGGCTCGAGCGTGTCGACCGTCGAGCCGTCGGGGGCGAGGTAGCTCGGATCGGCGCCCGCCAGCAAGAGCGTGTCCAGGAGGGCGCGGGTTCCGGCTCGGGCCGCGTACAGCAACGGGGTCCAGCCGCTCTGCGTGATGTGGTTCGGATCCGCTCCGCCGCGCAGCAGTGCCCGTACCGCCCGCACGTTGCCGCTGAGAACGGCCATGATCAGGGGGGTGCGGCCGAGGCTGTCGACCGTGTCGGCCCCGTGGCAGGCGATGGCGGTGGTCATCGTTCCGTAGGTGGCGGCGTCCATCGAGCCCAGACGCGCGTCGTCGAAGAGCGCCTCGGGGCGGAGGCAGGCCACGGTGGAAGCGCTCTGCCGATCGAACGCGAAGCTCAGGGTCGCGGCGACGGCGCCCGGTCGCGCCCGGCTCAGGCCGAGCGTCAGGCGGTAGGCCGTGTCGTCGACAACGAACGTCGACGAGGACGGGGCACCGTGTCCGTCGAGGGAAGTGACGTCGGGGAGGGTGCGGACGAACGCCAGCACGTCGGCGTAGGCGCGCCGCAGGTTCGTGGCCTGGGGGATGAGGACGCAGGTCCGGGCCGTTCCGTCGAACGGACAGTCCAGGTACGCCGCGCTGGGGGGGAAGCGGGCCTCCAAGGCAGGGGCGACCTGCGCGGCATCGAGCGCGTGGGCCAGGGGAGCGAGCGCCAGGAGGAGCGAGAGGAATGCCGGGGGTGCGTGTCGTCGATGGTGCATGGAGTGCCTGCCCTCATCGAGGCTAGGCCGTCGAGGGCGCCGACGATGTGAGTACCTTCCCTTCTGGAACGTGGTTGACGTCTGGAACGAGCGAGGCTTATGGTTGCCTCCGTACCGATCTGCGCGACGGTTCCGTTTTGAGGAGGAGGTAAGGCATGAAGCTTCGAGGATGGATTCTGATACTGGGGGGCGTGGTTGCCGGCACTGCGGTGGCCGCGGGTCTCACGTTGCAGGCCAAGCCGATCACCGTGCCGGCGTCGGGGTATGCGATCCCCGAGGTGGCGTCGGTGGCCAACGGCCAGACCACACCCCTGAATAGCGAAGGGCCCGGCGCCGAGGCCGGCGACTGGACCTACAAGCCGGCCCACACCGTGACCGAAGCGGGCAGCGAGGGTGAGGTCAAGGGCGTCGCCACGTTCTTCACCGGCCCGAACTTCAAGCCCGCCTTCCCGAACATCGTGCTGCCGAACGCCGACAGCGGCACCGCCACGCTCACCCTGGGCTACCAGAGCACCAGCGTCGACGTGCCGGTCACGGTGACGCCCGCACCCGCGCCGGACGTGAAGAACGGCAAGCAGCTCTACGACCAGAACTGTGCCGTGTGCCACGGCGCGGCGGCCCAGGGTCACGGCGATTTCCCGAACCTCACCTACACCGATGCCGGCATCGGGGGCTGGGGCGTCTGGCAGTTCAACCGCGCTGTGCGCGTCGGCGTCGACGACGTCGGGGCGACGCTCGAGCAGACGATGCCGCGCTGGCAGGCAGCGGGCTTCAAGACCGATGGTGGCAAGCCGCCCACCGCCCAGGAGGTCAGCGACATCTTCGGGTACCTCAAGACGCTCAAGTAGTCTTCGGTCACGACCGAAGGGTGAACGGGCTCCGCGGCCGCGACCGGCCGCGGAGCCCGTTCGTGGTCGACTACTCGAGCCGGGGCCGGGGGAGCAGCAGGGTCAGGGCCGCGGTGACCACCGTGAACAGGAACACGACCAGGTAGACCCGATGCAGGCCGAACGCCAGGCTGCTGCGCAATGCGTCCATCGCAGGTCCTCCGCCGGCGGCGGAGGTGCCGCGCTCCAGCAGGTTCTGTACGCTGTCCAGCGACGCGCTGCCGGCCAACCCGCGTTGTGCGAAGCTGCTGCGCAGCCCCAGATTGAGCGTCCCGCCGAGTAGGGCCGCGCCCATGGCGTTCCCCAGGATGCGCATGAACAAGTTGGTGGCGGTGGCGACGCCGCGCCTTCCCCAGTCCACGCTGCTCTGGATGGCCACGATGAAGGTGGTGGAGAGGAAGCCCATCCCCACCCCCATGAGCAGCGACGATGCGCTCGCCCACAGCGGACCGAACGAGGGACGCATGAGGACGAAGAGCGCGCCCGCGAGCAGGCCGGCGGCTCCGCCGATGCGGGCGGTCGCACGGGCGCCGAGCGGCACCAGCAGCCTGCCGGCCAGCACCGACGCGATCGGCCAGCCGATCGACATGCTGGTGAGGGTGAAGCCGGCGACGAGCGGGGACTGGCCCATGATGCCCTGCACGTAGGTGGGCAGGTAGGTGAT
>CAZTTB010000078.1:0-8671 GCA_964616005.1 uncultured bacterium
TTCTTCCCCTCCGGGAGGTCGATGGCCGTCTTGCCGCCGACGCTGGCATCGACCATGGCCAGCAGGGAGGTGGGGAGCAGGTACCATGCCAGCCCTCGCAGGTAGCTGGCGGCCGCGAACCCCGCCAGGTCACCGACGACGCCGCCGCCCAACGCGACCACCGCGGCGTCGCGGTCGAGCCCGGCCCGGACGAAGCCGCGCAGCAGCCCGAGCCAGCGCTCGTGCGACTTGCTGTCCTCTCCGGGCGGCACATGGAAGCTGGCGACCTCGGCGCCGGCCCCGCGAAGGGCACCGGCGACCTGCGCTTCGTAGAGGTCGGCCACCGTCTGGTCGCTGACCAGCGCCAGGTGCCGCTCGCCAACGCTCTGCGGCACGCTGGCGAGCACGCCGGCGCCGACCGTGACGGTGTACTCCGGCATGACGCGTACCCGGATCAGGTGCGGGGTTGGCTGCTCGACCATGTGGTCAGCCTCTCGACGATCTCGTCCACCACCTCGTGTGACTGACGGTCGTTGCTCGACACTGTGATCGTGGCGACCGCTCGGTACCACTCCTCACGCGCCGCCATCAGCTCGCGGATGCGCTGTTCCGGATCGCCCAGCTCGAGGAGTGGGCGCCGGTTGCGGCGCGTGCGGCGGTAGATGGTCTCGGCGCTGGCCGTGAGCACCACCACCGGCCCGCGTGCCTGCAACAGCTCCCGGTTCTCGGCCCGCGCCACGGTGCCGCCGCCGGTCGACACCACCACCTCGTCCAGGCGCACGCAGCGCCGCACGACCTCGGTCTCGTAGTCGCGGAACACGGCCTCGCCGTAGAGCTCGAAGATATCCGTGATGCGCATGTTGCTCACACGCTCGATCACCCTGTCGGTATCGATGAACGTGAGGCTGAGGCGACGCGATAGCTCCCAGCCGATGCGGCTCTTGCCCGTTCCCATGAACCCCGCCAGGGCCACCCAGGTGACCGGCCGCTCGGGAGGGTGATAGCGCGCGGGCATGGCTCGCCGTCAGAAGCCGGCCGCGTACGCGCGATGCGCCTCGAGCCGCTCGCGCAGCTCGCGCATGGTGTCGCCGCCGAGCTTCTCCAGCAGGGCGTCTGCGAGCGTGAGGGCGCTCATGGCGAGCACCACGATCGACGCCGCGGGAACCGCCGTGTGGTCCGATCGCTCGCGGGACGCATCCGCCGTCTGGTGGCTCACCACGTCGACGGTGGGGAGAGGCCGCATCAGCGTGGCGATGGGCTTCATGGCGGCTCGTACCACGAGCTCCTCGCCGGTGGTGATACCGCCTTCGAGCCCGCCCGAGCGGTTGCTGTCGCGGTAGTACGGCCGCTGGTCGTCGCGGAAGATGGCGTCGTGGACCTGGCTTCCCGGAAGCGCGGACGCCTGCCAGCCGTCGCCGATCTCGACGGCCTTGATGGCGGGGACGCTCATGACCGTCTGGGCCAGCCGGCCGTCGAGCTTGCGGTCCCACTGGACGTGGCTACCCAGGCCCGGGGGAACGTTGCGGAAGCGGGTCTCGACGACGCCGCCGAGAGTGTCTCCGGTCTCCTTCGCCTGGTCGATGCGGTCGATGATGCGCTCTTCCGCCTTGCGGTCGAAGCAGCGCAACGGGCTCTCGTCGAGTGCCGCCAGACGGCTCCAGTCCATGCCGCCGTCGCAGGCGATCCCGGCCAGGCTCACCACCCGGGCGCTGGCGTCGATCCCCAGCTCTGCGAGCAGCTTGAGGGCCACGGAGCCGGCCCCCACGCGACTGGCCGTCTCCCGCGCCGAGGCCCGCTCGAGCACGTCACGTAAGTCCTTGTGACCGTACTTGATCCCGCCTGCCAGGTCGGCGTGGCCGGGCCGCGGCTCGGTGACCGCCCGCTTGCGCGGCTCACCGCCAGGCGCGGGGTCCATCACCTCGCGCCAGTTCTCCCAGTCGCGGTTGGCGATGCGCAGCGCCAGCGGGGCCCCGGTGGTGAGCCCGGCCCGCACGCCGCCGAGGAGGTCGGCATGGTCGCTCTCGATGAGCTGGCGCCGGCCGCGCCCGTAGCCACCCTGGCGGCGTCGCAGCCAGGGGTCGATGTCGGCCTCGGCGGTCAGGGCGAGGCCCGCGGGCAGACCCTCGAGGATGACGCTCAGACAGGGACCGTGCGACTCGCCGGCCGACAGGTACCTCAACATTCCGGTAATGTATCACGCGCCCGCCGTGCCGCTCGTGGACGTCAGAGGCGGCGTCCGCGCCGGCCGCCACGACATCGCCGCCCGGCCTGCAGGGCCGGGCGGCGACGGGATCTCACGCGGAGCTTGGCTCTCAGTCGATGGTCTGTGCGTTCACCACCAGCATCAGGTCGGCGCCCTGGCTCTTGGTCGTGCTGTTGCCCAGCAGATCGCCCAGAACCGGGATGGCCCCGATGATCGGCAGCTTGTTCTTGTTGACCGTGAGGCTGTTCTGCAGGAGCCCGCCGAGAAGGGCCGTCTGGCCGGGCGCCAGCGTCACCGTGGAGGTGACCGAGCGCGTCGAGAGGTTCAGGAAGCTGGGGTCGTTGGTCTTGGAGAGCACGTCCTGCACCTTGGCGGAGATGACCAGGGTGACGCGGCCGTCGTTGGCGATGCGGGGGGTCACGTCGACCTGCACGCCGTAGGGAATGGTGCGCTCGATGTTCTGATTGGAACCGGGGATGCTGATGTAGATCGTCCCGCCGGATTGGATGCTGCCGGTCTCATTGTCGAGCACGGTGACGTTGCTGTCATCCACCAGCCGCGACAGCCCTTGCTTCTCCAACGCGTCCAGCTCGGCGCTGATGTTGAGAGGGGAGACCGTCCCCATGTCGAACACGAACTTGAGCCCGGTGTCGATGATCGACGCCGCGAGATTGCCGAAGGTAGCGCTGTTGAGGTTGAGCCCCAGGTCGTACTCCGTGGAGTTGGTGACCTCCTGGATGCGGACCTGTATGTTCACCTGCTTCTGGGGCACGTCGAGCTTCGGAATGAGCTCGGCCAGGCGGGCCTGGACCGGCGCCGTGGCGGTGACGATGAGGCTGTTGGTGCGCTTGTCGGCCACCACCTTGAAGGCCTGCGTGCTGGTCCCGGCCTGCTGGGCGCCCTGACCCGACTGCCCGCCCTGGCCGCTGGGCTGGGTCACGACGCCGCTCTCCTGCAGCGTCTTGGCAAGGTCCACCGCGTTGGCGTTGGAGAGCTGGTAGGTGCGCTGCTCCAGGGGCTCGGTCTGGGAGACGGTATCGAACTGCTGCAGCAGGTTCTGCACCTTGTCCTGCGTGGCTTGGGTGGCGACGACCACGATGCTCTTGACGCCGGGCAGCGATTGCACGTCGAGGTTGGGAATCGATCGCTGGAGGATCTGCACCACGGTGGCGGGGTCGTTGTTGACCTTGTAGAAGCGCTGCACCGTGTTGGGCGCGGGGGGCGGTGCCGGCGTAGGCGTGGTGGACGCCGGCTTGGGCTGCACGAACTTGGCGATCGTCGAGGCCGGACCGACGACCACCACGTCATTGGGAAGCAGGGCGTAGTCGAGGTCGTTGTCGGTGAGGACGATCTTCCAGACCAGGCGGAAGGGCTTCGGCGATCCGATGTCGTAGGAGATGGTCTTGTCAGGGACGTCGTTGACGATCGCCGTCAGGTTGACGGACTTCGCCAGCGCCGACACGATGGCCCTGAGCGACTCGCCTCCCACGCCGGTGGTGAGCTGGACCGTCTGGTCGAAGCGTGAACCGCTCGGGAGGGGAGCGATCTGGCTCTGGGCCAGCGAGAGCCCCGCCAGGGCAAGGAACGTGAGGAGGATCAGGGTCCGTTTCATGATCACCGCCTGAGATCCAAGGAGAGGCTCTGCGTGGAGTCCTGGTAGCTGAAGACAGCCTCATGACCGCGAAGGTCCGTCAACGTGATCTTGGTCTGGGGAAGGTCCTGCCCGAGCGACACCACGACCGGTTGCGTGTACTGGTCGGACCTGAACACGCCCACGCTGATGGGTCCCAGCACCGTGCCGGTGAAGCGGACGTTGTGGTCGCGGAGGTATCGGCTCAGCGTGGTGGTGCCGGCCTGTATCGGAGGCGTGGTGCTGGCGTTGGCGACCGCGGTCGTGGCCGGCGGTTGCTTGGGCTCGGGCTTGGGCTGGGTCGGGCCGAGCAGGCCCGGCACGCTGGGTGCGGCGCCCAGCACGCCAGGGGCGGTGACGCTGCCGAGGTCGCCGGCGCTGCCGGGGCTGGGCTCACGCAGGGCGGCAACGCTGCCGAGGTCCTTCGGCGCCGACGAGGTGGCTTGCGCCCGGGTGGACGTGAGCACGCTCGGGGTGGCGGGCAGCATGCCGCTCGGCAACGCGCCCGGCAGCCCGTTGGCCTGTGGAGGCGGCGGCGCCACCGGCTGCGGCGTCGGGGCCTCGGCCAGGACCGGCTGCTTCGGCGCGGGCTGGCTCGTGACCTTCTGGGTCGGCGGCGGCGTCGGGGCCTTCGCCACCGGCGCGGCGGCCGGCGGCGGAGCCTGCACCACGATGGGAGAGAACGGGTTGACGGTCATCCGCCGGGCGGAGGCAGCCGTCTGGGTGGAGCCGCCGGCGGACGTGCCGCTGCTGCCGCTGGTCGCGGTGGTGCTGCTCTGGGCGTTCGGCTGTGGCGGCTGCGTCACCAGGAACGGCAGCTCAGCGACCTGCAGATCGTGGGTGGCGACGGCCGGCTTACCCGGTGCCACAAGCGCCGGCTGCGTCCCCTTGGAGGCGGTGGTGGAGGGCGCGGGCGCCTGCTTGGCGGGCGCGCCGCCGCTGGCCACGGATGGCGTCGTGGCCTGCTTGCCGGACGTCCCGGTCGTCTTGGACGTAGCGGGTGCCTTGGTGGCAGCGGGCGCCTTCGTCGCGGGCGCGGTTGCGGTGACGGCCGGCACCGGCGCCGTCTGCTCGCGCGAGAAGAAGTTGACCCAGAAGAAGGCCGCCGCGGCCAGCAACAGGATGCCGATGAGGATGCGGGCCGTGCGGGAGAGCGTCATCGGCTCGCCACCGGTCCCGGGTCCTTGCCCGTATAGACGTAGATGGTGAAGGCGAAGTTGGCACCCAGGTCGGGATTGCTGGATGCGTTGTCCTGCGCGCTGAGCCGCACCTGATGGATCTTGGTGAAGCGCTTGAGGGCCTCGAGCTTGCCGAGGAAGGCCATGGTGTGGACGAAATCGCCGGTCGTCGCGATGTTGAAGCCGATCGGCCGCACGTCCTGCACCGATCCCTGACCCGCTCCCTGCGAGAAGCTCATGACCGACACGCCGCTATCGGAAGCGGAGGTGCGCAGCTGATCGATCAGGTCGGAGATGTCGCTCTGCTTGGGGAGTTGCGCCAGGAAGTCCCGGCGATCCTGCTCGAGCTGGGCGACCGCCGCGCGCAGGTCGGGCAGGTTGGCCTTGGCCCGCTCGCCTCGCTGGATCTGCGTCTGCAACTGGCTGATGTCGTCCTGCAGCGAACTGATGCGGTTCTGCGTCGGCCGGTACATGTACAGGTACCAGAGCAGCACCACCACCAGCGTGAGCACGATGGCCAGGATCGCCACATCGCGTTGCTTCAGGTTGCGGAGGCTGAAGTTACCGAGGTTCATTGCGAACCCCCGGAGGCCGGCGCCAGCGCGCCGACGGTCAGCGAGTAGCTGTAGAGGTCGTTGTTCGCCTGACGGCTGGCGCTCTGGAAGGAGACCCCGTAGGAGCTGGAGTTCTCGAGCGCGCGGATGAACTGCGCCAGCACCTGTGGCGAGGCGACCTCACCGCTCACGTTCATCTCGGCGATCACGCTCTTGCCCTCGTACTTGTTGGGGTTGGTGCGCGGCGGGTTGACGGCGCTCATGGTGAGCGTCTTGAAGTCGACGCTCGGCTGGACGGCGGTGCCCCGGGGAGGGAGGGTTTCCAGCAGCCCGGAGATCTCGCCGGTCCACAGGATGCGGTTCTGGTGGACGGCGTGCTCCACCGCGATGAGCTGGTTGAGGTCGCGCTGGCGCTGGAGCAGCGCCTGCTGCTCCTTGAGGTACGGCTGCAGCAACGCCAGCTCGTCCTGCCGCTGCTGCTTCTCAGCCTGCAGGTTCTGGGCGCTCTGGTAGGCGAACATCTGGAGGACGACCGCGAGGCCGAGCACCAGCAGCGGGAAGACGATCGCGAGCAGCCGCCAGTAGCCCGGCTCACGGACGCGCCTGAGATTCTTGGGAAGCAGGTTGATGTTAATCAATGCCCGCCACCCCCCTCAGCGCGAGACCCAGTGGCACCGCGAACTCGGGACCGACCTTCTGGAGGAACTGCGCATCGAAGCGGCTCTCGTCGAAGTGGATCGTGAGCCAGGGATCGCCGAGCTCCACCCTGAAGCCGAGGGCATCGCCGATGGCCTCGGGGAGCCCGCGGAGCTTGGCGCCGCCGCCGGTGACCACCATGCGGCTGATGTTGGCGTCGCCGGTCTGCACCCGGAAGAACTCCAGGCTCCGCCGGATCTCGGTCGTGAGATCCACGAGGACCGGCCGCAGCGACTCGTAGACGCGGCTGGGGCTGAACTGCTCACGCTTGGCATCGAAGTTCAGCAGCTCCTCCTCGTCCTCGGTGGGGATGGTGGCCGTGCCGTAATCGAGCTTGACATCCTCGGCGCTGTCGAAGTCGAGGCCGAAGGAGCGCTGGATGGCGGCGGTGAAGTCGTCGCCGCTCACCCCGATGTTGCGGTTCATGAGCACGCGCTCGCCGCGGACCAGCGTGATGGTGGTGTTGGAGGCGGCGATCTCCAGCACCACCCCGATCTCGTTCGCCTCTGTGTAGCTGGTGCCGGAGAGGGTGGTCTTGGTGAGGTGTTCGCCGAGGAGCGAGCCCTTGAGGGAGCGCAGCAGGGTGAACGGCTTGACGTCCACCACCAGGGGTTCGAGGCCCGCCTGCTTCAGATACTCCACCTGCTGCGTCACCTGGTCGAGGCGGGCCGCTGCGATCACCACCTCGAGCTGGCCGCCCTCCTCGATGTCCTCGGGGTTGTCCAGCACGTAGTAGTCGAGCACCACCTCGTCGATGGGGAAGGGGATGTAGCGCTCCGCCTCCCACTTGATGGCCTCGTCCAGCTCCTGCATCGTCATCTTGGGGACGTGGATGTTGCGGGTGATGGCCTGCCGGTTGCTCACGGCCACCACCGTGAAGCGCTTGCGGATCCCGGCCTCGTCAAGCAAGGCCTTGAGCTCCTCGGCCAAGCCATGCGCATCGACCACCTGGTCTTCCTGGATCAGGCCGGGCGGCATGGGGCGGACGGCCATCGCGACCAGATTTGGCGGATTGCCTGGTCGCAACTCCACCACCTTCAGCGCGCTGGTGCCAACCTCAAGACCGACCGCCTCGATCCTGGGGCTGAGCATGCGCGCCAGGCGCTCGCGCATTGAGGGCATAGACGTCTCCTCCTCGTAAATCAAGCGGAGTGTATCAGGTACCCTCTCGGCCCCGAGTGAAATTTTCGCAACGAGAGCGGGTTCCTTGCCCGCTGTGGGACGGCGTTCAGCCGGGCTTGGGCAACATGCCCGGAGGCAGCCTGGGCTCCTGCGAGCCGCCCTCGGAGCCCTTGCCCTGCGACTGGGGCTCGTGGGCGCGTGCCGGCTCGGCCGGCACGGGCGCCGGCACCTGCGGCAACGCCTCGCCGCGCAAGAGCATGGCGAACTCGTCGGCGTGGAGCGTCTCACGCTCCAGCAGGACGCCGACCACGCGCTCGAGCTCGGTTCGGTGGGCGTTGATCATCTCGCTGACGCGCCGGTACTGCTCGTCGAGGATGCCCTTCACCTCGCCGTCGATGACGCGTGCGGTGTCCTCGCTGTAGCTGCGCGCACCCTCGTTGTCGCCCAGGTAGGACTCCGCCGTGCTGGAGAGCGACACGTGCCCCACGAGGCTGCTCATGCCCCAGCGGGTGACCATGCGGCGAGCGATCTGGGTGGCCTGCTCGAAGTCGTTCTGCGCGCCCGTGGTCACGTCCTCGAAGACCAGTTGCTCCGTGGCCCGACCCGCGAGCGCCACCGCCACCCGGTCGAGGAGCATGTTGCGGCTGGCGGACATGCGGTCCTCCTCGGGGAACTGCATGACGTAGCCCATGGCCCTGCCGCGCGGCACGATGGTGATCTTGTGGACCGGGTCGGCATGCTCCAGCAGGTACGCCGCCAGCGCGTGTCCCGCCTCGTGGAAGGCGGTGACGCGCTTCTCTCGCTCGTTGATGACGCGGCTGCGTCGCTCGGGGCCCATGACAACCCGATCCGCGGCCTCGTCGATATCGCTCATGCCGATCTCGCGCCGGTCGTTGCGGGCGGCGACGAGCGCCGCCTCGTTGAGGAGATTCTCCAGGTCCGCGCCCACGAAGCCGGGCGTGCGGACCGCTACCCGGTGCAGATCGACCTCCCGCGCCAACGGCTTGCCGCGTGCGTGGATGCCCAGGATGGCCTCGCGGCCGCGAACGTCGGGCGCGTCGACGACCACTTGCCGGTCGAAGCGCCCCGGCCGCAGCAAGGCCGGATCGAGCACGTCGGGGCGATTGGTGGCCGCCATCATGATGATGTCGTGCTGTGTCTCGAAGCCATCCATCTCCACCAGCAGCGCGTTCAGGGTCTGCTCGCGCTCGTCGTTGCCGCCGTTCACCGACAGCCCGCGCCGCCTCCCGACGGCGTCGATCTCGTCGATGAAGACGATGCAGGGCGCGTTCTTCTTGGCGGTCTCGAA
>CAZTTB010000079.1:0-8483 GCA_964616005.1 uncultured bacterium
TTCAACGCCCTCCAGATCCGTCAGCGGACCCTCACCAGCAACGGCGCCAAGACCGTCATGGATCTGTTCTTCGTGCCCAGCGTGGGCATCGTGCGGTTCGTGACGCAGGACGGAACGACCATCGACCTGATCGACAAGAACTTCTGAGGCCGGCTCAGCCGGCCGCCAGCAGCTCCGCTTTGAAGGCCGCGAAGCGATCGTCGGCCAGGCTGGCGCGGATGTCCTCCATCAGACGCGCCATGAAGCGAAGGTTGTGCACGCTCACGAGCTGCTGGGCGAGCTGCTCGTTGGCCTTGAACAGATGCCGCACGTAGCTCCGGCTGAAGCTCATGCAGGTCGAGCAATCGCACCCCGCCTCCAGCGGCCGCAGGTCCTCGGCGAAGCGCGCGTTGCGCAGGTTGAGGCGGAAGTTGGCGACCGGCTCGCCGTCGTCTCCGCGGCGCACGAACGCCGCGCCGTTGCGGGCGTTCCGGGTCGGCGCCACGCAGTCGAAGGTGTCCACACCCCGCTCGACGGCTTCGAGGATGCTCGGCACGTCGCCGATCCCCAGCAGATGCCGCGGTTTGCCCTCGGGCAACTCGGGCACCGTCCAATCGAGCACCGCGTACATGTCCTGGAGGGTGCTCCCCAGGTTCCCTCCGATCGCCATGCCGTCGAACGGCATGGCGGCGATGGTGGCGGCGCTCTCCATGCGCAACGCGCGGAAGGCGCCCCCCTGCACCACCCCGAACAGCGCCTGCGGGTGACCGTGTCTGGGACCGGAGCTGTCGAACGCGCGCAGGCTGCGCTCGGCCCAGCGGTGCGTGCGCTGCATCGAGCGGCGGGTGTACTCCTCGTCGTGGAGCGGGCTGGTGCACTCGTCGAAAGCGAGCACCATGTCGGCGCCGAGGGCACGCTGCACGTCGATGGAGACCTCGGGCGAGAAGGCATGGAGGCTGCCGTCGATGTGGCTCTTGAAGCGCACCCCCTCCTCGCGGATGCGCACCATCGAGCGGCCCCCCGGCAGACGCGGCGGCGCCTCGCCGGGGAAGATCGACGCCACCTTGCCGACGCCGTGCTCGATGGACGCGCCCAGCGAGAACACCTGGAAGCCCCCCGAGTCGGTCAGGATCGGGCCGTTCCAGTTCATGAAGCGGTGCAGCCCGCCGTGCCGCTCGACGACCTCGGCTCCCGGCCGGAGGTACAGATGGTAGGTGTTGGCGAACAGCAGCTGCGTTCCCGTGGCGGCCACCGCGTCCGGCGCCACCCCCTTGACCGCCGCCTGGGTGCCCACCACGACGAACGCCGGCGTGCGCACGGTGCCGTGCGGCGTCTCGAGCGCGCCCAGCCGCGCCGCGCCGCGGCGCTGCTGGAGGGTGAAGGTCAGGGCGTGTGGATCCATGGTGGCGGCCCGCCATTGTACCCGCTGCCTGCGGGAGGCGGCGTCCCGTCGTTCCGCGGGCCGCGACGGGACGACCGTTCCTCCCGGCGCACCGCGAAGCCGGTGTTGAGCTCCCGTTTGGCGGATTTCACGCGTTCTCACCGACGAGCGGCGTAGGATGCACGTGTCGGGCAAGTCCCGACCTTGGATGCGATGAAGCCTGTCTCCCTACGTGGGCGCTTGAGACGGGTGGAGCGAGTAGCGCAACCGGCCAAGATGAGTCACCCCTCATCGACAGCCTGACAGTGCCCACGAACGACCCCCTACGGGGTCGACCAGGGCGACCACGGGTCACGAGCCCGGTGCGATCCGCACCGAACGCGACGGTCCCGAGGCCTTGGACGCGATGAAGCCTGTCCTGCACTTGGGCGCTTGGGACAGGTGGAGCGAGTAGCGCAACCGGCCAGGCAGGTCCGCAGGTTTGCAGGCTTCCCATCGTCGGTCAGACGCCCCGAGTTCTTCGCGACGCGAGGATGGCGATGGCGCAGATGAGGAAGCAGCCGATCCAGACGCGCACTCAGCGCACACAGCGCAGCCATCGCCCCGGTCGGCTCGCCATGATCGGTCTCACCACCATGTTTGCAGCGCTGCTGCTGGCTACCGGCTGTTCGGGAGTGGCCACCGAGCCGCCCCAGGCCGTCACGAACGCCACGGATGTCAGACCGATGTTCGGCGCCTTCACCTACGGCGGCGTATGGCAGGGGATGCAACCCGTCCACCAGCTCGAGGACCTTCTCGGCCGCAAGCTCGACGTGGTGCAGTGGTTCATGAGCTGGGACACGCCCTACGACGTCGCACTGGTCGAGTCCGCCATGGCCGGCGGACGCCTGCCGATGATCACCTGGCAGCCCTACCACCAGCCCGTCAGCGCCATCGCCGCTGGCACCTACGACGCCCTCATGCGGAGCTTCGCTCGCGGTGTACGCGCGACGCCCGGCCTCGTCTACGTGCGGCCCTTCCCCGAGATGAACGGCGACTGGGAGCCGTGGAACGGACAACCCACCGAGTTCGTGAAGGCGTGGCGTCGCATGGTCGCCATCTTCCGTGCCGAAGGCGCCGACAACGTGCGCTGGGTTTGGTCACCGAACATCACCGACCAGCCCCGCACGCCCGCCAACGCCATGGAGAAGTACTACCCGGGTAGCGCCTACGTCGACGTCCTCGGACTGGACGGTTACAACTGGGGCACGTCGCAGAGCTGGAGCCAGTGGCGCAGCTTCGACGAGATCTTCGCCGAGCCCTACGCCCGCATCACCGCTCTAGGGCCCCAACCGGTGTGGGTCGCCGAGGTCGCCTCGACCAACAAGGGCGGTGACAAGGCGGCCTGGGTCGCGAACATGCTCGACAGCACCAAGTTCCCTCGCATCCGCGCGCTGATCTGGTTCAACGAGAACAGCGACCTCGATTGGCGCCTCGACAACTCGCTGGCCGTCATCCAGGCCGCTCGTGCGAGCCTCGCCCCGAGTCTGCAGACGACCGCCAGCCGCTGAGCCGAGCTGCCGAGCCCAGCCGGCCGAGCCCGACCGGCTCGGCTCACGACCCCGCGCGCCGCTCCGCGTCAGCGCGCGCTGGCCGTGTCCGTCGGCGCCACGGTGGCGCGCGAGCCCCTCGCGAACAACCGCTCCTGGACGGCACTGTACACCGCCCCGTCGTCGACGCCGTTGGCCACGACGATCGCGTGGCTGCGCCGGTAGGCGGAGGCCAGATCGAGCTTGCCTGAGGCGACCTCGGCGCTCAGCGCGACCAGCCGCCGTTCGGGTGCGGCGAGGGACGAAGGATCGGCCCGGTAGGCGGCGTAGGCACTGCCGAGAGCGTCGGCCAACGGGCCGAGGCGCACCATCGCGTCCACCGGTCCGCGCAGGTTCGGCGCGACCCGCCCGCTGCGCGTCAC
This sequence comes from uncultured bacterium, assembly GCA_964616005.1. GTDB lineage: Bacteria > Deinococcota > Deinococci > Deinococcales > Trueperaceae > JASBRS01. Next base: position 3,312 of record CAZTTB010000079.1, read on the forward strand.
ACCGTGTAGCGGATTGATGTACAGCGCGTAGGCGACGGCGTCGTCCGTGACGACCGGACGTGCCAGCGACCAGGCCAGTTTCGCCGCGCCGGCACAGACCGAGAAGTCGGGATCGAAGACGTTGAACGATCCGTTCAGCAGGTGGGGATTGTACAGCGCGGAGCCCGGGTCCTCCGAGATCGCCCGCAGCAGCGTCAGCGCGTCGGACGTCATCTGCGACAGTCCCTTGTCGCCGGTCTCCCCGACCGCCAGGGGGTCGAGGTAGGACTCGTTGATCAGGACCTGCAGCATGAGGCGCACCGGAACGTCGTAGGCCGACGCCGCCTGCTCGATGTAGGGCTCGATCGGGGCGAGCCGGCCCAACATGAGCAGCTCGAACGGGTCCAGCGGCCGATAGGCGCCGGCCGAGCCCGGGACCGGCTGCGGGACGGCACTGGGATGCCGCAGGAAGACCGGCCGGCAGTACGCCGACAGCGTGGAGATGGGCTCGAGCCCGGACCCGGCCGCGTTGCCGGCCGCGGGCGCCACGTGACCGGACCGCGTGGTGGCGCCGCCGGCCCGGGAGAGCACGGTGACGGCCTCCGGGGTCGCCGGCGCGGCCGGACCACCCGCCAGCGTGACGCGGACGCGCGGCGCCGACAGCGACAGCGCGGGGAGCGGCGAGGTGCGGAGCGGCAGGGCGATGGAGGCCTTGACCAACGGCAGGGCAGCGGCGTGAGGGCCTCCGCCCAGCAGCGCGGGAGCCGCCTGTGCGATCGGCAGCGGCAGGGCCTCGTGTTGCGCCATGTGGAGCGGGACCGTGCGCGCCAACAGCCGCTCGATGGCGACCTGGTCGGCCCCCGATGCGGGCGCCAGCGCCAGGATGGCCACGAACACCGCCGACAGGGCGACGACCATGGACGCCGCCGTGCCGATGGTGCGGGCGTCGACACCCCGTGCGGTGGGCCGCTCCCAGGCCACACCCTGCGTGCGCTTGACCACGCTGCGGGCCGCCGCGCGGCGCTCGGCCAGGAACGCCGGGATCACGCTCGTGGCCGCCGCCACGAAGCTGACGGGATTGGCCACCTTGAGGACCATGTAGGGCAACCACGTGCGGACCATCCGTCGACCCGCGAAGCGCACCGCGAAGCCGCGCCGGCGTTGACCGTCGCGCGCCTGAACGTAGAAGCCCGCGAAGGTCATGAGACCCGTCGCCGCGAGGTCCAGCCCGGACCAGATGGCCAGGATCCGCAGCAGGTCGGTCGTTCCGATCGTTCCCGCCGCGGTGAGGGCCAGGATCACCGGCAGCAGGAGCAGCAGCAGCAGTCCCAGCAGGTTCTCGAGTTGCGCGGCCCACAGCGTGAAGCGCACGTTGGGGCTCATCACCCGATCGCCCGGGTCCCCCAGCACCCGTTTCAGGGCGTTCTGGATGCCGCCGCCGTTCCAGCGATCGATCTGCCGCAGGTAACCGCCGAGGTGCGCGGGATCCTCGGTGTACATCAGGGCCTCGCCGACGAAACGTGCGTTCCCGCCGTGACGAAGCTCGATCACGTCGTGGCGGTCGAAAGCGTTCTCGAAGGGCTGCTCGACGCCGTCCGCGATGATGCGGAAACCGCGCCGGGAGAGCTCGGCGGGCGTCAGGCGCTCGACACGCCGCGGCACTCGCTGCACCGCGAGCGTCAGATCGTGGTCCTCGGTCTGGGTGTCGGGCGGCATCGGCAGCACGTCACGCCGCACCACGAAGCCACAGCCCACCACCGTGTACAGGCGGCTGGCCCCCCACAGGCCGCCGTCACCCAGCATGCCGACCTGGCCCCGGCGCAGCACGGCGGCGAAGGCATACTCGGCCGAGCGACCGGCCGCGATGAAGCGCCGGGTCGGCCCCGCACCCTCCGGAACGTACGACGTCACGGACCCGGACTGGAGGGCGTAGTCCTCGAGCACGGGCCGGCCGGCGATCCAACGCAGGCGGTAGAAGTTCCTCTCGAGCGCAGCGATGAACTCCGGCTCGAAGACGGTGTCGCCGTCCACCAGCAGCACGCGCTCGGAACGCACGATGTGGCTCGCCACCAGGTTGTTGATCGCCTCGGACTTGGCCGTCTGCCGGGCGTACACGACCACCGCCACGTCCATGGCGTGGTCGCGGTGGCGCCAGCGTTCGAGCGTGGCGGTCAGGTTCGGAGCGCGGCCGACCGTGGTCCGCTCGAAGCCATGCTCCGCCAGGGTGGCGCTGACGACTTCGTGGGTGCGGTCGGTCGTACCGTTGATGCTGACGATGAGTTCGTCGGGCAGACGGCGCTGCATCAACAGCGACGTCAACGCCCTCCTTGCTCCGTCCTCTTCGTTGTACATCGGCGACACGACCGCCAGTCTGTCGGGCCCGCGGACGGGCACACTTCGGTCAGGGACCGTACTGAGCACTGCATTGAGGAGGGTCGTGGGCATGCCGGATAGGCCGAAGAAGTTGGGCATCACGAAGTCCTATCCGTTGGAGCGTCTCCGCTCGAGAGCGACCGCAAGGGCGGGGCGTGGCATCTTCCTCGCGCCAGTCGGGCTGCGACGGCCCGGTGTGAGACTTTTCCCTTTCTGTCTAACACTGCTCTCCCCGCCCTGTTGTCCAGCCGTCACAGCCCTGTGCGCTGGGTGGTTTACGATCGTGTGATTTGGGAGGTGCGGATGGCACTTCACATCAGCGGTAAGCTCGTGGCCGTAGGCCTCGTCCTGGCCGCCATGATCACCGCATTCAGCGCCCCCCGCAGTGTGCAGGACCCGAGCGTCGCATTGACCCTCATCCCCACCGTCACGGTCCTCTCGACGCCGGCCTCGCCGGCGCCGCTCCGGGCCGCTTCGGTCGGGCCCGAGGCCAATCCGGTGTTCACACTGCGGGCCACAGGCTACAACTCGATGGTCGACCAGACGGACGCCACACCGTTCATCACCTCGACGGGACAGCGTACCCGTTTCGGGATCATCGCGGTGAGTCCCGACCTACTGGCCCACGCCCTGCCGTACGGAAGCCTGGTGCGCATCCGGGACCTCGGCAACTACTACACCGGCCGCGGCTACGGGCACTACCAGAGCCTGTTGGACGGCCAGGGGCTGTTCATCGTCGAGGACACCATGCACTACCGCAAGCGCGACCAGATCGACATCTGGTTCAGCGACTACGCCAGCGCGGTGAACTGGGGCATGCGCAAGGTGAGCGTGGAGGTCATCCGCTATGGGCGCAACGGTCCCAAGCTCGAGCCCTCGCGCGCCAACGACTTCAGCGGCACGCCGCAACTGTTCGCCTCGCGCTGACGGCGCCGAGCGGCGACGATCGCAGCGATCGGTCCTCCGACCGCGACGCCGGACGGTATCGACGTCTGCTTCAGAGGCGTCAGCCTACGTAGGCGTTGCTGACGTGGCGTGCGCGCCCAGGGCCGGCAGGGGCCGGGGGCGTCTCCGGCGGCCCCGGGCCGCACGGTAGACTGGCCCGTGCGGAGCCTCGTACCGTACCTGGCGTGGAGACACGTCCGCCGGCGTGGCCTGCAATCCGGCCTCACCGTGGTCGGCGTGGCGGTCGGCGTCATGGTCCTGATCGTCGCGCTGTCGCTGACCAACGGTTTCGTGGACGAGCTGATCCGTAGCACCCTGAAGGCCACCCCCATGCTCACGCTCGAGAGTTACGTCTCCGGGCAGACGGTACCGAACGACCCCGCGGTCGGACGGGCCCTGGCGGGCCGTCCGTCGGTCACTGCGGTCGCACCCTTCCTCAGCACCCAGGCGCTCATCGCGCGGCGCGCCAGCGCCAGCCTTGGGATCACCGCCCGGCAGGGTTACACCCAGATCGTGGGCATCGACCCGGCGCAGGAGACGCAGGTCCTCGACCTGCCGATCCTCCAGAAGCAGGCGACGGCCCTGGCCCGGCAGGACGGCATCGTGCTGGGCGCGTCGCTGGCGCAGCAACTCGGCGTGATCGCCGGGGACAAGGTGGTGCTGCGCGACATCACGGGCCACACCGCCGAGCTCACCGTGGCGGGGACCTTCCGCGTCGGCAACGAGCTCATCGACGGGATCGCGTCCTACATGTCGCTGGCCAACCTGCAGCAGTACATGCACGTGGGCGACCGGATCAGCGGCTACCACCTGCGACTCGCCGATCCGCAGCGCGCCGCCGCCCTCGGTGTGACGCTCGGCGACGCCTTCGGCCTGCGTCCGGTCTCCTGGGACAGCCTGTTCGCCAACCTCATCAGCCAGCTCCGCCTCCAGAAGGCGGTCATCGCGGTGGTGGTGTTCCTCATCGTGCTGGTCGCCGCCATGGGGATCGCCAACATCCTGGTGTTGACGGTCTCGGAGAAGACCGAGGAGATCGCCATCCTGCGCGCGCTGGGCGCCACCGAGCGGCAGGTGCTGGCCGTCTTCACGTTGGAGGGGCTGCTGCTCGGCGCCACCGGCACGCTCCTCGGAGCCCTGCTCGGGCTGGGCGTGAGCACCTACTTCCGCCTCCAGCCCTACCCCCTGCCGGGCAACCTCTACTTCATCACCCAGCTCCCCGTGCAGCTCCAGCCGACCGACGTGCTGTGGGTGTGCGCATTGTCGATCGGCACCAGCGTGCTCGCCGGGCTCTTCCCCGCGCGGCGTGCGGCCAACCTCGACCCCGTCGACGTCCTGCGCTGATGGACCGGAGCGCTCCGCTCGACCGGGACCGGGCCTGGACCTACCTGCTCGATCTGCTGACGCGACGCGACTACACCGAGGCCGAGCTGCGGGCCAAGCTGCAGCGCAGGAAGGTGGAGGCCGACGTCGCCGACACGCTGCTCGGGCGTCTGCGCGAACTCGGCCTGGCCGATGACGCGCGCTTCACCGAGAACTACGTGGCGTCGCGCCGGCGCTCCCGCGGCCGTCTGGCGCTGCGAACGGAGTTGCGCCGCAAGGGCGTCGACCCCTCGCTCGTCGAGCGCGAGCTCGAGCCGCTCACCGAAGGACAGCAGGTCGAGGCGGCCGCAGCCCTGTTGCGCCGCTTCGCCTGGCGCTACCAGCCCGGCAGCACGCGCCGGCGGCGCACCGCGGCGCCCGCCCAGGAACCCGCGTCGCCGTCAGGCGCGCCGTCGGGCGCACCGTCGGGCGCGGGGCCCGACCCCGACGCGGGCCGGGAGGCGGAGGCGGGCCGGGACGCGGAGGCGCGACGCGACGCCCTCACCGAACGCGCCC
>CAZTTB010000080.1:0-4029 GCA_964616005.1 uncultured bacterium
CGCGACATGACGCCCGAGGTCACCACGCCGCTGCCCTACGCCCGGCCGTCGTTCAACGATCACCCGCGGGTGGTGGTGATGGACTTCGGCATCAAGCACTCCATCGTGTACAAGCTGGAGCAGGCGGGGGCCGAGGTGATCGTGGTGCCGGCGCAGACGACCCCGGCGCAGATCATGGCGCTCGATCCCTACGGGCTGGTGCTATCCAATGGGCCCGGCGACCCCGGCGGCCCGAAGTACGCGCACGACACGGTGTGGCAGCTCCTAGGGCTGCTGCCGACCTACGGCATCTGCCTCGGGCACCAACTCCTGGGTCTGGCGGTGGGCGGGCGCACCTTCAAGCTGCGCTACGGTCACCACGGCGCCAACACGCCGGTCAAGAACGTCGTCACCGGGGCGGTCGAGATCACCAGCCAGAACCACAACTACGCTGTCGACATCGACTCCATCCCGGGGCGCCAGTTCGTCGCCACCCACATCAACCTCAACGACGGCACGCTGGAGGGGATGGCGCACCAGCGTTATCCGGTGTTCAGCGTCCAATACCACCCCGAGGCGAGCCCCGGGCCGCACGACGCCAACTACCTGTTCCAACGCTTCATCGAGGAAGTGAACGCCTTCGAGGGTGCCACCGCCCTGCCGGCGGCGGCCGATCAGACGCTCACCGGCATGCTGTGAGGTTCGCCGCGCTCAGTTGACGACGCGCGTGGGCGACTGGCGGTTCTTGCGCCAGCGCACCAGCAGGTAGGCGGCGAGGCCCACCGGTCCGAGCAGCCAGGTGGCCACCACGAACGGCGCTGCCGCGAGCGACCAGTAGCGGGCGTCGCGGAAGATCCACACGCCGGCGAAGAGCGACAACGTGGCGAGGTCGGCGACCGCCAGCAGCGCGCCCCAGTCCGTGCCCAGCAGGCCCTTGGCGTCGTGGAGCGTGAGGCTCGGCACGCCGCTGGCGAGCAGAGCGCCGACCAGGGGCGCCAGCGCCAGCGCGCCCAGACCCACGAAGGGCCATGGCGACTGCACCGCAGCGATGGTGAAGCGCCGACGTGGGAACAGCAGCATCGCTCCCCACAGCAGCAGGGGGGCGAGCACGAACAGGTTGAACAGGCCGTCCATGCCGCGAGTGTACCGTCGGCTGCCGCCTTCGACCGGTCACGGCCGTTATGCAACCGTGACAGACGCGTGGCACACTGGACGCAGCATGGCTGGCGAACGACTGCTGCTCGTCGAGGACGACCGCGATATCGCGCGTGTCGTCGAGCTCCACGCCACCGATCTGGGTCACGAGGTGGTGTGGACGCCTTCGGGCGAGGAGGGGCTCGAGCTGGCTCTGTCGGGCCGTTTCGCGCTGGTGGTGCTGGATCTGATGCTGCCCGATCTCGACGGGCTGGAGGTGTGCCGGTCGCTGCGCTCGAAGCGCCCCGAGGTCCTGATCCTGATGCTCACCGCGCGCTCCTCGGAGCTCGACAGAGTGGTGGGGCTCGAGCTCGGGGCCGACGACTACCTGGGCAAGCCGTTCGGCGTGCGCGAGCTGCAGGCCCGCATCAAGGCGCTGCTGCGCCGCAAGCGCGACGCGCTGAAGGCCGAGCATGCGCCCGAGAACGTCCGCGTGGGCGAGCTCGAGATCGATGCCCGCGCGCGCGAGGTGCGGCTGGCGGGTGAGATCGTCCACCTCACCGCGCGCGAGTTCGACCTGCTGGTGCAGTTCGCCCGCAACCCGGGCCGCGTCTACAGTCGCGCACAGCTGCTCGACCTGGTGTGGGGGCATGGGTTCGATGGCTTCGAGCACACCGTCAACTCGCACATCAACCGCCTGCGGGGCAAGATCGAGCCCGATCCCGCCCAACCGCGCTACATCCACACCGTGTGGGGCGTGGGCTACCGGTTCGTCGGGCCCGAAGCGTGACCACCGCGTGAGAACGCTCCACGCGCGGCTGATGCTGGTGCTGGCGCTGACGCTGATGCCGGCCGGAGCGGCGCTGCTGGCGCTCACCACCCGCAGCGCCCGCGCCTACTACCAGGAGGTGACGCAGCGACAGAACGCGGGCGTGGCGGCCAACCTGGTATCGCAGCACGACCTGATGATCGGCCGCGACGTCGACCGGCAGAAGCTGGCGGAGGTGGCGAAGAACCTGGCGATGACCAACCCCGGCGTCGAGGTGTACGTGCTCGACCCTTCCGGGCGCGTCCTGGCGGGGAGCATCCCGGCCGATCAGCGGAGCCGGGAGGCGGTGGCGCTGGCGCCGGTGCAGGCGTTCGTGCGGGGCGGGCAGCGCTTCCCGCTCCTCGGCACCGATCCCAGGAGGGGAGACCGGACGGTGTTCTCCGCTGCACCGCTGGCCGGTGGTGGAGGCTACCTCTACGTCGTGCTCACCGACGAGCTGCGGGCCGGCATCATGCGCGAGGTCCAGGGCAGCACCGCCCTGCGCGTGGCTCTGTACGGCAGCGTCACGATCCTGGCGCTGGTGCTGCTCGGCGGCGCGCTGTCGTTCTTCCTGCTGACCCGGAGGCTGCGGCGCCTGCAACGCGCCATGAGCGCCTTCCGGAGTGCCGGCGGGGATGCAGGCGCGGCGCTGCTGACGCCCGTGGCAGGCCCTGCCGACGAGATCGACGCCCTGCGCAACGACTTCGTGGCCCTCACGGAGCGCATCGGGCAGCAGGTGGACGCCCTCCGGCGCGCCGACCGGGTACGGCGTGAGCTGGTCACCAACGTGTCGCACGACCTTCGCACGCCGCTGGCCGCGCTGCGGGGATCGCTCGAGACGCTGCTGCTGAAGGGGGACGGGTTGGACGACGACGCGCGCGCCGAGTTCCTGACCACCGCCCAGGCGCAATCGGAGCGGTTGGGTCGGCTGATCGACCAACTCTTCGAGCTGTCGCTGCTCGACGGCGATTCGTCGCCGCTGCAGGCCGAAGACTTCCCGCTGGCGGAGCTCGTCTCCGACGCGGTGATCAAGGAGCGCCCGCGCGCCGAGGCGGCGGGCGTGACGTTGAGCGTCGAGGCGCCGGGCAGCCTGCCGTTCGTGCGTGGCGACCTCGGCCTCATCGAACGTACGGTCCTCAACCTGCTCGACAACGCGTTGCGGCACACACCGGCCGGCGGAGCGGTGAGGGTGAGCATGCGTCCGGACGACCGCGGCCGCGTGGTGGTGGAGGTGAGCGACACCGGCGAGGGCATCGCGCCGGAGCATCAGCAACGCGTGTTCGAGCGCTTCTATCGGGTCGGCAGCGGTCCGCGCGGTGACGGCGGCACCGGCCTCGGGCTGGCCATCGCGGCGCGGGTCGCGGAGTTGCACGGCGGAACGCTGACGGTTGACAGCCGGCTCGGGGAGGGCAGCCGCTTCCGTTTCGACCTGCCGCCGGCGCCGTCTTGTGACCGTTCGGTGAACGATCGTGATGGGGGCGCCAGACCCGGAACCTAGGCTCGAGCTCGAAAGGGGTGAGAGCCTTGAGGAGAGTACGGTTCGGACTGTGGATCGGCCTGGTCATCGCCGCGTGGGGAGTGGCGTCGGCCCAGGACTCGATGGCGATGGGTGGACACACCGTTTCGGTCACCATCACCAACACCACCGAACACCAGACGTTCAGCGCGCCGGTGCTGGTGGCGCACGATGCCAGCTACCGTCCCTTCGCCCTGGGCAAGCCGGCCTTGTCGGAGCTGATCCCGCTGGCCGAGGACGGCATGACGCACGACTTCGAGACCGTCGCCAGGGTCGAGTCGTCGATCCTGGACTTCGCCGTCGCCAAGGACCCGCTGGCGCCCGGGCAGAGCGTCACGCTGAAGGTGCACGTGGACGACCGGCACCCGTTGCTCTCGGCGTTCGGCATGCTGGTGACGACCAACGATGCGGTCTTCTACTACGGCAACGACCTGTCGATGTCCGGGGCCGCCGGCGGCTCGGCGATGGCCCCCGGCTCCGACACGACGGCCTCGAAGGACAGCATGGGTTCGTCCGACGGGATGGCCTCGAAGGACAGCATGGGTTCTTCGGATGCCATGGGCGACAGCGGCGCCATGGGCGACAGCGGCGC
>CAZTTB010000080.1:4129-8458 GCA_964616005.1 uncultured bacterium
GCCATGGGCGACAGCGGCGCCATGGGCGACAGCGGCGCGGGCGGCGCCATGGACGAGCCCATCGACCTGTACGACGGCACGGTGCGGGTCCTGGACGCCGGTAGCGAAGCGAACACCGAGTCCTGCAGCGACGTCCCGGGACCGCCCTGCAACAGCGTGGGTGTGCGCCACACCTCCATGGCCGAAGGGATGGTGACGCTCCACCAGGGACTCACCGGGTCCGGTGACCTCGACCCCGCGGTCTACGGCTGGCACGATCCCGTGGCGGCGGTGCGGGTGTCCATGCCCTGAGCCCGTCATCGGGACGGCGTCGGGGGGGCGGCCGCCAGGCGGCCGCCCCCCCGACGCGTGCGTGAGCAGGGGATCTCGACGCCGGCCCCGGCCCTAGCCGAAGAGTTCCTCACTGTCTAGCCACAGGGTCACCGGACCGCGATTGAGGAGATCCACCTCCATCAGCTCACCGAAGCGGCCCGTGGCCACCGGCACGCCCGCTCCGTCGAGTGCGGCGACGAAGCGCCGGTAGAGGCGGTCGGCGCGCTCGGGCGGAGCTGCGTTGCTGAAGCCTGGGCGGTTGCCGCTCCTGATGTCGGCGTACAGCGTGAACTGGCTGACGACCAGGCAGCCTCCCCCCACGTCCTGCACGGAACGGTTCATGAGGCCGCGCTCGTCTTCGAACAGGCGCAGCTTGCGGACCTTGTCGGCGAGCTTGTCGGCCACCGCCTCGTCGTCGAGAGGGCCTACGCCCAGCAGGACGAGCAGACCGTTGTCGATGCCCCCCACCACGTCGCCGTCGACCCGGACCGACGCCCGGCTCACCCGTTGCACCAGCGCCCTCACGGGCTGCCGCCACCGGGCTCGTCCTCGCCGACCGGCGCCATGGGCAACAGGGTGCCGCCCCGGGTCGTGTCGTCGGCTTCGGGATCGAGCCGCCGGCGGGCCCGGTCGACCCTGGCGCGCAGCGTGCGCAGCGCGGTCCACAGGGCGTCACGTTCGGTCTCGCCGAGATTGCCGGCGGTCTTCACCTGGAGCATCTCCAGGAGCCCCAGGCTGCGTTCCGCGGCGGCCAGGCCGCGTACGCCGTCGCGCGCGGCGTGCGCGCGCAGCGGGGTGTCGTCGTCGCCGAGCGCTACCTCGGCCGACGAGCGGAGCGCGTGCAGCAGCCCCATGAAGCGTGGATCCGGGGTACTCAGAACAGTCCCTCCTGCTGGGCGGTATCGATCGGGGCGACCGGCCCCTTCGGCGGAAGGCCGTCCAACACTCGCACCAACTCCTGCATGTCCTGCCAGGTCAGCCACTTCGGTCCGCCGCGTTCGCGGCTCGGGTTGCGCAGCAGGTAGGCGGGGTGGAACAGGGGGAAGATGCGGATGCCGTGCCAGTCGAACCACTGACCGTGCGTGCGGGTGATGCCGTCCTTGGAGCCGAGGAAGTACTGGCTGGGAACATTGCCCAGCGTTCCGATGATCTGCGGCCGGATGAGTCTGATCTGGGTCAGTAGCACCGGCTCGCTGGCGGCGATCTCCTCGGGCCGGGGATTGCGGTTCCCTGGGGGACGGTACTTCACCATGTTGGTGATGTAGAGGTCGTCCCGGTCCAGCCCCACCGATGCGAGCACGCGGTCGAGCAACTGTCCGGCGCGCCCCACGAACGGGCGTCCCGACTGGTCCTCCTCCTCGCCCGGCGCCTCCCCGATCAACATCAGGCGGGCATCGGGATGACCCTCGCCGAAGACCAGACGGCTCGAGAGCTCGTGCAGCGCCGCGGGCCGTTCCAGAGCCTGTCGTTCCAACTCGTCCAGCGTCACGGACTAGTCATAACACGCGCGTGGCACGTGCTCGGGACCCTCGGCGGGGACCGACGGGCCGCGGCTCAGCTCGGCGGAGAGCTCATGGGCGGGCGCTGGCTGCGGACCTCGCGCCGCACCTTGGGCTCGAGCCCGATCATCAGGAAGAAGTTCTCCAGGGCGTTCTCCTCGCCCTTGATCTCGGTGTAGGTGCCGTCATCGGTGCCGGTGACGAACGGGAGTTCCTGGTAGCGGCGCAGGGCCTCGAGCACGACGTCCGAGGGGCTCTGAGTCTGGGCGATCTCGGTCAGGTGGGCGTAGACCGTTCTGCGCGCTTCGGCGTGGCGGCGGAAGGCGTCGGGGTTGTCGGTCTCGGCCGAGCGCAGGAGGTCCTGCTTGGCGATGCGCCGATAGTGCTTCAGCCCCCTGATGATCTCGTCCGAGCTGAGAACCACCTTGACGTCCATAGTCTCTCCCTTCGGGCGCCGAAGCGCCACAGAGCGACGCGCCGCGGCCGTGCGGGCCGAGGTTGCCGGTCGATCGTCGTGTTGGAGACCATCAAGCGTCCCGCCGCCCGCACGCACGGCCGGCGTCGCGGCGGGTGCGGGCGTGCGTCGTTCATCGTGCTTCATGCCTCGATCGGGGACATCGGAACCGGGGGCAGATCGGCCTCGGCGCCGGGGGACTCGAGCAGATCACCGGTGTAGCGTTGCAGCGCGCTGAGCTCCTCGGCGTCGGAGCGGTAGCCGCACGCCCGGCACTCGAGCTCGCTGAACCCTTCCACGTAGTGATAGGTGATGGTGTCCCGGCTCCCGCATTCCGGGCAGGGAGAGTGTTCGCGTCGGCCTTCTGCGTCCACCAGACCAGCTCCTTGCGCCAGTCTAGCGCACTCTCCAGGGAGCTGTGGGAGGGCCGGGGAACATCAGCTGCGCTTGCGTCCCGAACGGGTTCCGCCGAGCTCGGCGGGGACCCCGGCGGGTCCCTGGGGCGCAGCGTCGGCCTGCTCGAGGAGCTCCTCGGCGTGGTGCAGTGACGCCTCCGTCACGCGTCCGGAGAGCATCCGCGCCAGCTCCTCGAGCCGTGACGGGCGGTCCAGACGGGCTACCCGCGTGACCGTGCGTCCGCCCAGCTCCTCCTTGGTGACCGCGTACTGGGCGTCGGCGAAGGCGGCGACCTGGGGGAGGTGGGTGACGACCAGCACCTGGTGCCGTTCGGACAGACGCTTGAGCAGGGCGCCGACGGCCCGCGCGGTGCGCCCGCCGATGCCGGCGTCGATCTCGTCGAAGGCGAGCACCGGCAGCTCGTTGCCGGTGACCAGGTTGAGCGCGAGCATCACGCGCGACAGCTCTCCGCCCGATGCCACGTCGGACAGTGGCGCAGGCGGCTCACCGGGGTGCGCCACGAATCGGAAGCGCACCCCGTCGCGCCCGTGGGGCCCGAGCTCCTCCGTCGTCTCCAACTCGACTTCGAAACGGGCGCGGTCCATGCCGAGCTCGGCCAGTAGGGGTAGCAGTTCGCTCCCCAGCTCGTCCGCCGCGCGCTGTCGGGCGGCCGTGAGCGTGCCTGCGGACGCCTCGAGCTGCTCGCGCAGGTGCGCTGCCTCCTGCTCCAGCGCCCGTGTGTCGGCCTCCACATGCTCGAGCCGCTCCCGCTCGCGTGACGCCCCGTCCCGGAAGTCGAGCACGTCGGCCACGCTGGCGCCGTACTTGCGGCGCAGGGTCTCGATGGCGGCCAGTCGCCCCTGAGCCACGTCGAGGCGCGCGGGATCGGCCTGGAAGTCCGACAGGAAGCTCCCCACCTCGTCGGCGACGGCCTGCAGCGCCGTAGCTGCCTGTTCGAGGTCGGTGACCAGCGCTTCCAGCCGGGCATCGTGGCGCGCCGCGGTGCGCAGCTCGCGCAGACCCTCGGCCGCCCGCTCGACCGCGTTCGGCTCGGCATCGGCGAGCGCGGAGAAGGCGTGAGACGCGGACAGCGCGATGCGCTCGGCGTGCCGCAGCCGCTCGACCTCGGCCTCGAGGCGCGTCTCCTCGCCGGGGGTCAGTTCGGCGGCCTCGATCTCGCCGATCTGGAAGGCGAGCATGTCGAGCCGGCGCGCGCGATCGCGGGCGGCCTCACGCAGCTCGCTCAGAGCTGCCGTGACCTCGCGGTAGCGACGGAAGGCCTGGTGGTAGCGCTGCAACTCGTCGGCGGCGTCGGCGCTTAGCATGCGGTCGAGCTGGCGGCGTTGCGCTCCCGGTCGCATGAGCTCGGTCGCGCCATGCTGGCCGAAGATGGCCACCAGCTCCGCGCTCCGCTCCACGAGCTCGGAGACGGTGACGACCTCACCGTCGATGCGGGCGCTGTGCCGTCCGTTGCGGCTGAGCCGTCGCGAGGCGCTCTCGAAGGGAGCGTCCTCGAACAGGCCCTGCACCAGCGCGGCGTCGCGCCCGGCGCGGATGAGCGTGCTGTCGGCTCGTCCCCCCGTCAGCAGCGACAGGGCGTCGATCAGGATCGACTTGCCCGCCCCGGTCTCGCCCGTCAGGGCGTTGAAGCCCGGCTCGAGCTCGAGG
>CAZTTB010000081.1:0-7823 GCA_964616005.1 uncultured bacterium
GCGGTCTGTTGGGCGGTCTGTTGGGCGGGTTCCGGCCGGGGACGCCGTGCGCGCTAGCGCACGACCGTGAGGTCGCCGGGGCCGCCCTCCAGGGTGGCGGTCGACGGCATGGCGCCGTTCAGCGCGAGCAGGAAGGCCGTGAGCTGGACGTACTGCTCGTCGCTGAACTTGCCGGGGTCGTAGCGCGGCATGGCCTTCTTCAGGTAGCGGAACAGCGCCGACGGCGTCGGATACTCCTGCAGCAGATCGGTGCCTCGCAGAGCGGGGGGATGGCCGAGCGAGAAGCTGTTCCTGGCGGTGATCTGCGTATCGGACCAGCGCGCCGGGTTGGCCGGCCGGTGGCAGCGCTCGCACGCTCGATGGTCGGGGATGAACGCCAGCCTGGCCTCGGAGAAGCCCTTGCCTGTGGGGCCGTGACAGGTGGCGCACACGATATGGAACGTCTGGCCCCCCGCCTTCACCTGGTCGCTGGCATGCGCCAGGAGCGACTGCAGCAGCGGGTAGTGCGACGGGGAGGGTAGAGCGCCGGGCGCCGGCATGCCGGCGTAGTCGCTGGGGCTCAGCCACACCTCCGAGAAGGCGCTCAGGAGCACCACCACGGGCACCAGTGCCAGGGCCAGCACCAGTCCCAGCGCCAGACGCCTCAGCATCGCGGTCCGTAAGGAGGGCGGCCGGTCCGACCCAAGGTGGCGGACGGCTCGTACGACGGCACGGTGCCGCCACGCGCCTCGCGCCCGCACGGGCGCGACACCCTAGTTGTGCTTCTCGTCGTCTTCGCTGGCTGGCTGGGACGGCGCGTCGTCGTCACCGGAGGGCGGGTCCGCCGGAGCGCTCTCCTCGGTCGCCGGGGCGTCGGCCGCCGCCGGGGCGTCGGGAGCGCGGCTGGCAGGCGCCGCCGGGGTCGTGGCTGCCGCGGTCGTGCCCGCCGGAGCCGCGGTCGGCGGTGTCACCGGCTGGGCCGAGCGATCACCCTGCAGGACCCGCACCAGGAAGTAGATCAGACCGGCCACGATGGCGACCGGAACGATGAACCGGAGCAACCACCAGATCAGCCCTGCCAGGAACTTCAGCAGCAGACCGACCAGCCCCAGGACCCAGCCGCCGAGCCACAGCACCCCCGTGCCGATGAGCAGGGCGATGAGCCCGAACACCACCAGTTCGACGACTTCCTGCAACGAGCGCTTCATGCGGGCAGTATAGCAGGGCGAAAGGGCCGTTCCCCCGAAAGAAAGCGCGCGTCCGTGGGCGAAAGCGGCGCGCAGGTGGCGCAGGGCCGGCGCCGGTAGACTGAGCGGGTGGACCTCGACGTCCGACTCGAACGGATGGTGCACGGCGGTGCGGCGCTGACGCGGGCTCCGGACGGGCGCGTCGCGCTGGTGCGTGGCGGCCTTCCCGGCGAGCGGGTGCGGGCCCGGCTGGAGTCGGTCAAGGGCGTGTTGCAGGGCGTCGTGATCGAAGTGCTCGAGCCCAGCCCCGACCGCGTCGAGGCGCCGCGCCATCCCGGCCTCGACTACGGCTTCATCGCCTACGCGCGCCAGCTCGAGCTCAAGCGCGAGGTGGTGGGCGACGCCCTGCGTCGGGCCGGCGCTTCGGAGCGCGAGGTGCCGCCGGTGCGTCCGTCGCCCGGGGTCTGGGGCTACCGGGGCGCCATCCAGCCGGCTGTCGTTCGTCACGGTCTGGGGTACCGCCGCAGCGGCTCGCACGAGGTCGTGGCGCTCGACGCCGACCCGGTGGCCAACGATGCGGTGCGCGCCGCCTGGGCTGTGCTGGCCGAGCGGATGGCCGATCTGCGCGGCGTGCACGAGGTGGCGCTGCGCGGCAACGACGACGGTGAAGCCCTGGCGGCGCTGGTGACGACGCTCCCCGAGCGGGCGCTGCTGCCGCTGGCCCACGAGCTGGTCCGGCAGGGGATCGACGGGGTCAGCCACGCTCCCTTCGACCCGCGCGGCCGCTTCCGTCGCGGCAGCGCGCGGCTGGCCGGAGCCCGCACCGTGCGGCAGCGCTTCGGCTCGGTCGACCTCAGCGTCAGCGCCACGGCGTTCGCCCAGCCCAACGCCCATGCCGCCGGCGCGCTCTACCGGGAGCTGGTGCGCTGGCTGCCGGCCGGGCGGCACGCCTGGGATCTGTTCGCCGGCGGCGGGGCCATCGCGTTCCACCTCGCGGAGCGCTTCGAGACGGTCACCGCGGTGGAGATCGACCGCTCGGCGATCGCACGCGGCGAGCGTGATGCCGAGCGCCTGGGACGGGGCGGGGTGCAGTTCCTGCGAGCCGACGCGCGGCGCGCGCCGCTGCCCGGCGATGCCGAGCTCGTCGCCGTCGACCCGCCCCGCGCCGGCCTGTCGGCCGAGCTGCGGAGCGCCATCGTCGACAGCCCGGTGCCGCGCCTCCTGTACGTGTCGTGCGACCCGGCGACGTGGGCTCGCGACGCGGCCGCCTTCGAGCAGAGCGGGCTCCGTCTGGTCCGCTTCGAGCCTTTCGACTTCTATCCGCACACCCATCACGTCGAGGTGCTATCGCTGTTCGAGCGCTGAGGGCCGGAGGTATGCTGCGGCGCATGCTGGCGCGTCGCATCATCCCCTGCCTCGACGTCGCCGCGGGACGGGTCACCCGCGGTCAGCAGTTCGGTCGGGCCGAGCGCGGTGAGCTCACCGACGTCGGCGACCCGGTCGAGCTGGCGCTCGCCTACAACGCGCAGGGCGCCGACGAGCTGGTGTTCTACGACATCACGGCCACCTCCGAGGGGCGTGGCGCCATCCTCGAGGTGGCGACGCGCGCCGCGGAGCAGTGCTTCATGCCGCTCACCATCGGCGGCGGCGTGCGCACGCTGGCCGACTTCAGGGCGCTGTTCCTGGCCGGCGCCGACAAGGTGTCGATCAACTCGGGGGCGGTCGTGCGACCCCAGGTGCTCACCGAGGCGGCCGACCACTACGGTAGCCAGGCGGTGGTGCTGTCGATCGATGCCAAGCGCAGCGGCGCCGGCTGGGAGGTCTACGTGGCGGGCGGTCGCAAGGCCACCGGCCTGGACCTGATCGCATGGGCCGAGCGCGGCCAGCGGCTCGGCGCCGGCGAGATCGTGCTCAACAGCATCGATGCCGACGGCATGAAGACGGGCTTCGACATCGGGGCGACGCGGGCGGTGGCGCGGGCGGTCGACATCCCGGTGGTGGCCTCGGGTGGCGCCGGTCGCGCCGAGCATCTTCGCGACGTGCTGCTGCAGGGGGAGGCGGACGCGGCGTTGGCCGCCGGCATCTTCCACCGCGGCGAGGTCACGGTGGACGAGGTCAAGCGCGTGTGCGCCGACGCCGGGCTGGTGATGCGACGGCTGTGACCCCCGGGAGCGGTCGGCGCGGTCGTGCCGTCGGTGACCGAGGAGCGGTGGACGAGGAGGAGAGTGTGAGCGAGAAGCGGCCCCACCTTGAGACCCTGGCGGTGCATGCCGGCAGCGACCCCGATCCTGCGACCGGGGCCGTGACGCCGCCGATCCATCTCAGCACCACCTTCATGCGCGGGGCCGACGGTGCGTATCCCCTCGGTTACGTCTATGCGCGCAGCGCCAACCCCAACCGGCAGGCGCTGGAGACGGCGCTGGTCGCGCTCCAGGGCGGGGTCGAGGCGGCCGCCTTCGCCTCCGGCTCGGCGGCGGCGTCGGCGGTGTTGCGCTCGCTGGTCCCCGGCGAGCGCGTGATCCTGCCACGCGAGCTGTACCACGGCATCCGCAAGCTGGTGGACGGCGCCCTGGTGCCCTGGGGACTGGGCGTCGACTACGTCGATCTCACCGACATCGATGCCCTGCGGGCCGCCTGGCGGCCGGAGACGCGTCTGGTCTGGGTCGAGACGCCGTCCAACCCGCTGCTGAGCATCACCGATCTGACGGCGGTCAGCGAGATCGCGCACGCCCGCGGCGCGCGGGTGGCGGTGGACGCCACCTGGACCCCTCCGGGGGTGGCCGATCCGTTCGTTCTCGGCGCGGATCTGGTCGTGCACGCCACCACCAAGTACCTCTCGGGTCACAGCGACGTTCTTGGCGGCGTGGTCGTGACGGCGCGTGCCGACGAAGGCTGGGCGCGCATCCGCTTCCTTCAGCAGAACGAGGGGGCCGTTCCCGGCCCGTTCGATTGCTGGCTGACGCACCGTGGGCTGCGCACGCTGCCCTATCGCATGCGGGGCCACACCGAAGGTGCGCTCCGCGTGGCCGCGTTCCTCGAGGAGCGCCCCGAGGTGACGCACGTGCACTATCCGGGCCTGATGAGCCACCCGGGACACGCGGTGGCGAAGCGCCAGATGCTGAGCTTCGGGGGCATGTTGTCGGTGCGGGTGCGCGGGGGGGAGCCGGCCGCGATGAGGGTCGCGGCGCGGGTCCGGCTGTTCACGCGGGCCACCAGCCTGGGCGGGGTCGAGAGCCTGATCGAGCACCGCGCCTCGATCGAGGGACCCGGTACCGCCACTCCGACCGACCTGCTGCGCGTGTCGGTCGGGCTCGAGCACCCCGACGACCTGATCGCGGACCTGGCTCAGGCCCTGGCCGGCTGAGCCGACGGAATCGCGCGACGCCACGCCGTAGACTGGTCGGCATGACGCTTCCGCCCCTTCGCTTCGACGACGACGGCCTGCTGCCGGTCATCGCGCAGGACGCCACATCCGGCGAGGTCTTGATGCTCGCCTATGCCGACTCCGAGGCCGTCGAGGCCACCCTCGCGACGCGCCAGGCGCACTACCACAGCCGCTCCCGCGGCACGATGTGGCGCAAGGGGGAGACCAGCGGGCACGTGCAGCACGTGGTCGAGGTGCGCTACGACTGTGACGAGGATGCGCTGCTCTACCGGGTGGAGCAGACCGGGCCGGCCTGCCACACCGGGAATCGCAGCTGCTTCTACCGGAGTGCCGGTGCGGCCGCCGCCCCCGCGCTGGCGACGGCCGGCACGGCCACCGCGACCGCCTCCGAGACGGCCGCCGCCACGCCGGCGACCTCCCTGGGTGTCGTTCTTCCGCTCCTGCAGCGCGTCGTGAACGACCGTCTGCGCGAGCTTCCCGAAGGGAGCTACGTGCGGCGCCTGCACGAGCGCGGCCTCGGGTACGTGGCGCAGAAGGTGGTGGAGGAGGCGGGCGAGAGCATCGTCGCGGCGCTCGAGCACAGGAACGAGGAGCTGATCGCCGAGGCCGCGGACCTGCTGTTCCACCTGACCGTGCTGCTGCGCGAGCGCGGGGTGACCCTGGACGACGTCGCCGCCGAGCTCGCCCGACGCCACAGCGACGCCTCGCTGCGCTCCTGAAGCCGGCGTCGCGGCGCGCGCGGGGGCCGGTCCGGCGTCGGCGGGCAGGGTGCTCGCCTCGGCCCACGTGACAAGGACACCCCCCGGCTGACACAATGCAAGGCATGGCGTCCTCGAAGAAGACGGTGGGGCCGCGGGCGAAGCGCCCTGCGGCGGCGAGCAGCAGTGTCGACATGGAACGCGCGCTGGTGCTCGACACCGTCCGCGTGACCGAGCAGGCGGCCATCGCCGCGAGCCGCGTGGCGGGCAAGGGCGACGCCGATCTGGTCGATCAGGCCGGCACCGACGCGATGCGGCGGGTGCTCAACGAGCTCGACATCGACGGTGAGATCGTCATCGGGGAGGGCGAACGCGACGAGGCGCCGATGCTCTTCATCGGTGAGCGGCTGGGTCGTGCCGGCGACGGCGCGTGGCGGGTCGACATCGCGGTGGACCCGGTCGAGGGCACCAACATCACGGCCCGCATGGTCGCCAACTCGGTGGCGGTGATCGCGCTTGCCGAGCGCGGCGGCCTGTTCCACGCCCCCGACACCTACATGCAGAAGCTGGTGGTGGGACCGCCGGCCGCGGGAACGGTGGACCTGTTGTGGCCGGTGGCCGCCAATCTGCGCTCGGTGGCGTTGTCGCTCGACCGCGCCGTGGACGACTTGACCGTCGTCATCCTCGACCGCCCGCGCCATGCCGCCCTCATCCAGGAGGTCCGTGACGCCGGCGCCCGCGTGAAGCTGATCGGCGACGGCGACGTCATCGCCGCGCTGTCGGCAGCGGTACGCGGAACCGGAGTGCACGCGGTGATGGGCACCGGCGGAGCCCCCGAGGGGGTGCTGGCGGCCGCGGCCCTGAAGTGCCTGGGCGGCGAGATCCAGGGCCGCTTCCAGCCTCGCAACGACGAGGAGAGGGTGCGCCTGGAGGCGATGGGGGCCTCGGTGGACAGGGTCTACCGCACCGACGACCTGGCGCCCGGCGAGACCATCGTCTTCAGCGCCACCGGCATCACCGACGGCGACCTTCTGCGGGGCGTCAAGTTCTTCAAGAACGGCGCCCGCACCCAGAGTGTGACCATGGGCCTGCAGTCGCGCGTCATCCGCTTCAGCGACGCCGTGCACCTCCTGGGTGACGGCGCGCGCGTCACCATCCAGGTCTGAGGGCCTTCTCCGGAGGGGACACGGCATGGACCCCGCACCGCAACCGCTTCGACTGGACGGCGTCGCCGAGGGCCGGCACGCCGACATCGACCTCCGCTTCCCGCGCGGCGAGGAGGTGCGCGCGGAGGCGGCGGCCGCGCTCGTCGAGGTCCTCCGGCCGGTCGTGGCGCGTTACCTGGGTACGACCTGGCGGGGTCCGGTCCGGCTGGAGCTGCTGGAGAGACCGCGGGCGAGCGGCGCCAATCCCGTTACGGGCACGCTCCGGCACGCGCTGCGCGGCTTCGACGAGCGCTCGCCGCGCGCGGCCGGTGCGCTCAGCTACGAGCTCGGTCGCATCCTGTTCTACCGGGCGACCCGTGAGGATGCCTTCCCGGGCGCCGGCCCGCGTCACCCCGACTGGTTGCTGGACGCTGCGCTGTTGCCGCTGCGACACATGTGGGACGACCGGGGCGCCTGGATCGACGCGGTCGCCGAACAGGTGGCGCTGTTCCGCTGGCGCAAGCCGTTCGCGGAGCCGCTGCTGCGGGACATGGGACGGCTCAACCCGCGTCAGCGCGTGGTCGCCACCGCTCAATGCCTGCTGCGTGGCCAGACGCTGACGCGCTACCACCCGGACTGGGTGCGGCAGTGGCGGGCGCGCCTCGCCGCCAACACGGAGCTCGACGGCGAGCAGACGCTGGAACAGGTCACGTCGACGACGCTGGCGGGCTGGGAGGAACGCTTCGCTGCCGACCTGAGACATGCCGCCGACACGGTGAGGGACACGCCGCCGGCGGACTGGTGAGCCGAGCGCGCAGCGCGCGGCTCAGAGCTTGGCGTCGCGCCGCGGGGCGGTCTCCTGCATGGTGCGCTTGCCGATGGGCGTGAGCGCCCACTCCAGGAAGCGCTGCAGCGCGCGCCCGCGGTGACTGACCCGGCCCTTGGCGTCGGCGTCGGACTCGGCGAAGGTCTTGCCGAGCTCGGGACTGAAGAACACCGGGTCGTAGCCGAAGCCGCCCTCGCCGCGCGGACCCTCCAGGATCTCGCCGCGGCACTCCCCGACGAAGCTCTTCACCTCTCCGCCGGGCGTCGCCAGCACCACCGTGCTCACGAAGCTGGCGGCGCGCGCACCCCGGGGCACGTCGCGCATCTTCTCGAGCAGGTAGGCGATGCGCTCACCGTCGTGCAGCTTGCCCCCGAAGCGGGCGGAGTACACCCCGGGGCCTCCGTCGAGCACGTCGACTTCCAGCCCGGAATCATCGGCCAGGGCGGGCAGCCCGCTCTGCAGGGCGGCGTAGCCAGCCTTCAGCAGGGCGTTCTCCTCGTAGCTCGCTCCCGTCTCGTCGGGGAAGCGGCGGATGCCGGCATCCTGAGCGGAGACCAACACCACATCGAGGCGCGCGAGGGCACGCCGGAACTCGCTCAGCTT
>CAZTTB010000082.1:0-3836 GCA_964616005.1 uncultured bacterium
TCGCGGCCATGGCCATCTCGAAGCACACGCCGGGCGGCGGCGAGACCCGGACGGGCAGATCCGAGCACGATCCCTCGAGCCGGACGGGGGCGTCCGGCGGCAGCCAGCGCAGGCGGAACGGGCCGACGTTCGCTGCCTGCGCCGTGCCCGGCGAGAAAGCCAGCCAACCCCTCACGTCACGGGCCACCACCGCCACGGGGTCGCCCGGTTGCAGCGTTCCGAACACCCGGGCCGCTGTCGACGCCCGGTCGTAGGCGGTGACGCCGGCATTCGCCCAGCCACTGCAGGGCCAGGGCGGCGGCGCGCCCGTCAGACCCACCACCCCGTCCGCCGCACCGCTCCCCACCGGCAAGCTGTTGCCGATCGAGGTCGTCCTCGAGGTGATCGGCGTGCGTGACGTCGCGGACGCGCCGTGCGGCGACCGCGGGCCGCACCCCGACGCCATCACCACCAGACCGAGCAGGCACCCGCCGAGCAGGGTCCAACCCGGCCGCCGGGGCCGCTTCCGCTTCGGGCGATCGCTCACCGCATGCCTCCGCTCCGGGCAGGGCATGGGCGCCGCAGCCCGCAACCCCATGCTGTCGCCGGACGCGTCCGGGCCGCAACCCTTCATGCGACGGGAGGGAGCGCCCGATCAGCCCCGCTTCGTCCCGTCACGACCGAACCATCCCACCGGACGGACGTCGAGGTTGAGGTAGAGGTGCTTCTCCTCCTGGTACTCACGCAACCCACTGAGCCCGAGCTCGCGGCCGACACCGGACTCCTTCATGCCACCCCACGGTGCCTGCGGGTAGTAGGGGTGGAAATCGTTGAGCCACACCGTGCCGAAGCGCAGCGCACGGCCGACGCGAAATCCCCGCACCAGATCGCGCGTCCACACCGCAGCCGCCAGCCCGCTCCGGGTGCCGTTGGCCGCGGCGATCGCGTCGTCCTCGTCGCGGAAGCGCTCGATGGTGAGCACCGGCCCGAAGATCTCCTCGTGGGCGATCCGCATGCCCCGTTCGACGTCGGTCAGGACGGTGGGCAGCAGGAAGCTGCCCTGCCCGAAGCGTTCATCTCCCGGCCGCCGGCCACCCAGGCGCAGGGTGGCCCCCTCGTCGAGCGCCAGGGCCACGAGCCCCTCCACCTTGGCGCGGTGCGCCTCGGAGACCAGCGGGCCCATCTCCGTCCCGGGCTCCCAGCCGTACCCCAGACGGATGGCGGCCGCCCGCTCCAGGACGGCGTCCACGAAGCGGTCGTGGAGACCTTCCTGGACCAGCAGGCGCGAGCCCGCCGAGCACACCTGGCCGGCGTGGTAGAAGACCGCGTTGAGGGCGTGATCGAGCGCGGCTTCGACGTCGGCGTCGTCGAACACGATGTTGGGGTTCTTGCCCCCCAGCTCCAACGCGACCCGCTTGGCCGTGTCCGCTGCGGCCGCGGCGATGGCGCGGCCGGTCACGATGCCGCCGGTGAACGACACCATGTCGACGTCCGGGTGCGCCACCAGCGGTGCGCCCACGGCCGGGCCTGAGCCCAGCACCACGTTGGCGGCGTCCCCCGGAACGCCGGCCTCGTGCAGCAGCTCGACCGCCCGCACGGTGCTGAGGGGCGTCAGCTCGCTGGGTTTGATCACCAGAGTGCATCCGGCCGCCAGTGCCGGCGCCAGCTTCCACGACGCCTGTAGCAGCGGGTAGTTCCAGGGGGTGACCAACGCCGCCACCCCGATCGGCTCGTGCAGCGTCAGGCTGAGCGCCTCGGCCGGCACCGGGTTCACCTCGTCGCCGCGGGTGGCGACCAGTGAACCGAAGTAGCGGAACGCCTCGGCCACCTGAGCCATGTCGTCACGACTCTCGGGGAGCGTCTTGCCGGTGTCCCAGGTCTCCAGGCGTGCCAGCTCCTCGGCGTGCGCCTCGATCAGGTCGGCGGCGCGGTGGAGCACGCGGGCACGCTCCTGGACGCGCAGGCGCGGCCAGGGGCCGTCGTCGAAGGCGCTACGGGCCGCAGCGACGGCGGCGTCCACGTCTTCGGTGGTGCCCTCCGGGACCACCGCCAGCACCCCTCCCAGGGACGGCTCCAGGATCTCGCGCAGGCCGCCGCCTGCCGCGGGCACGCTCCGCCCCCCGATCCGTTGCAGCGGGCGCAGCGGCACGCCGGGGGGCGCCGAAGACAGGGCGTCGCCGGTGGGATTCGAAGCTGCGTTCCAGGACTGCGAGGCGTCACTCACGCTCTCCAGCTCCCTTCCAGGGGTGGGCCGCTCGAGTGCGACGGCCGCCGCCAACGCGAACGGCCCACGTTCGTGATGTTGGCGCGACCGCTCCGGCACGGACCGGCGGCCGCCGGCAGACCCAACCTACCACCGGCGATCGACCCTTTCCGGGCCCCACAGGTGCGGACAAGGGACGGCGCGAAGGGCACGAGGCAGGCGTGCACCAGCAGGCGCCCAGGCGCCGGCGCGGGCGGTGATGGCAGTGGCGGGGGTGGCGCCGTCGGCACCACGCGAGGACGGCGTGACTGCCCAGCGGTCCGGCGCCGGCCCTCCGTTCTATGCTCGGAGAACCGACTTCCGCGGGAGGCCTACTTTGCGTCTTGCCAACTCTCGGAACCCGCTGCCACGCCGACGTGCCCCTTCGAGGCGTCGGCGTGCCGCGGCCGTCGTCCTGACGATCACGTTGGGGCTGGGCTGGGCCCTGGGCGCGAACCCGCCGCCCCAGGCTCCGGCGGGCCGGACGGGGCGGGATCGGCTCCCGGCCTCCGACCCCTTCGCCGCGGTGGACGTCCCGGCGCTCACGAGCGGCGGGGCCGCCAACGAGCCCTCGGCGCGCTCCGCCCCGGCCGCGCCGTCTCCCGCCGCAACATCTCCTGCCGCAGCGGCACCGGTCGGTCCCCCGGTGGCGCGGGACCTGTCCGTGCGCAACGGCGCGGTCACGCTCGCCGGAACGCTGCTACTGCCCGCCGGCGCGGGCCCCTTCCCCGCGGTGGTGCTCCTGCCGGGACGCGGTGCCGCGAGCCGGGGCCAGGCCGCCGCCGATGCCCGACTGTTCGCGTCCCACGGCGTCGCCGCCTTCGCCTACGACAAGCGCGGAACGGGCGCCTCGACCGGCGACTGGCGCAGCACCCTGGACCTGAACGACGAGGTCGGCGACGCGGTGGCGGCCGTCGCGGCGGTACGCCGGCAGGCGGACGTCGACCCCTCCCGGGTGGGCGTCTGGGGCGTCGGCCAGGGGGCCTGGCTGGCTCCCTTCGTTGGCGAGCACGCCGACGTCGCGTTCCTGATCCTGCTCAACACCTCGGCCGCTCCGTTGGGCCAGGAGGAGATCTGGCGCGCCGGCGACGTCGTACGCGCCAGGGGCTTCTCCCCGGCCGCTGCGGACGCCGCCATGCGCGGAGTGCGGCTGCTGGTGGGCGCCCGCCCGGTGCTGGCCGCACTGTTACCGCACAACCAGCTCGGTTTCCTTGCCGACGACCCCTCCAACACGCCGGCCGACGCGCTGAAACGCGCCAGGGCGCCGACCCTTCTGGTGTACGACGATCTCGACCCCAACGCCCCCGGCGTCAAGCCCACGGTGGCGTTGCTGCAGGCCGCACAGCACCGCGACCAACCCCTGGATCACGTCAGCGTGCTGGCACGCCAGAACCCGGGACATGACGGCGTGGGCGTCGGCGGCGATGGCGCCAGCGCGCTCGCCAACGCCCGCCGGGTCGCCGACCCCACCTACCGCTCGGTGGTCGTCGGGTGGACGAGCACCGTCGTCCGCAGCCTGGCACCGGCGGCTCCAGGCGGCGCGCTCCCCGGCGGCGCGGGCGGCACAGCACTCGGCACAGCACTCGGCACAGCGCCCTCGTCCCTGGCGCTGGTG
>CAZTTB010000082.1:3936-7765 GCA_964616005.1 uncultured bacterium
CGGCACAGCACTCGGCACAGCACTCGGCACAGCGCCCTCGTCCCTGGCGCTGGTGGCAACGGAATCCGCAACGCCGGCCGGGACGAGCGCTCCGACAACGCCGGCAGCGCCCGAACCGGCCGGTGCCGCGGCGGGCCCGCTCTCGAGCGCGATGCGCGGTCCCGCCGCGGACCGTACGTTGCTGTTGCCCAGCAGCAGCGACCGGCCGCCCCCCTGGTACGCCGGTCCCTGGGTACAGCTCGGTGCCGCCGTGTTCTTCCTGATCGCATTCGGCGAGGGTCTGCTGTTGAGCGTGCTGCCTCGTCGCCGACGGACCGATGCGATCGGCGGCGGGCGCCGGCCGGACACGAGCCGAGGAGCAGGCGCGCCCCGCGCAGCGGCCACGCCCCCGGAGGCGAGCGACACGCCGGCGAGCCGCGCCGCCTCCTTGCTGCGCGTCACCCAGGCGCTCGTCAGTCTGGTGGACCTGGCGCTGCTGGCGGGCATGGCGGTGGCGATCGGCTTCCTTCTCGGGCTCTACCACCCCCACGGCCTGTCGCTGCCGCCGCTCGCAGCCGGTCTGAGGGCGCTCTCGGCGCTGAGCGGCGTCCTGGCCGTTGCTCTCGCGGTCCTCATCTTGCTGGCGCGCCGGACCACGCGCGCGCCGCGCACCGTGGTGGCAGTGGTGGTGGCGATCGCGGCGGCGCTGTTCCTGCCCTTCCTGGTGTACTGGCAGGTGCCGTTCCTGGCCGGCTGAGCGCTCGCCCTACGACGGGATCAGCAGGACCTTGAGCGCCTCCCCGCGGGCGCCGGCCAGGCGGAACGCCTCCGCGGCCTGCGCCAGGGCGAAGCGGTGCGTGATCACCCGCTGCGGGTCCACCCGCCCCGCAGCCAGCAGGCGGATGGCGTCCCGCACGTCCGACGCCACGTACATCAAGCTCCCTTGCAACCGCAACTCGCGGTCCTGGACCAGGCCGGCCTGCACCTGAGGATCGGCACCGTACACGCCTGCCACCACCACCGTTCCGCCCTTGGTGACGGCGTCCACCGATGCACGCAGCGCCGACTCGTTCCCGACGCATTCGAACACCACGTCGCAGCTCGCCGCCGGCAGCGACGGCACCGCTCGGAGGCCCAGCGCCGCGGCTACGTCGCGTCGAGGCTCGAGCGGGTCGGCCACGGTGACCTCGGCTGCGCCGTAGGCGCCCGCCGCCACGCCGGTGAGCAGTCCGATGGTGCCGGCGCCGACCACCCCGACACGCAGAGCCGCCAGCGGCCCCGGCAGACGTGCGGCATGCACCGCCACCGCCATCGGCTCCACCAGCGCGCCACCGTCGACCGACAGCGTGTCGGGCAGTGGGTGCAGGCGCTCGGCGTTCACCACGAACGTCTCGGCCATGCCGCCGGGAGCCTGGAAGCCCAGCACGCGCAGGTTCTCGCAGATGTTGTAGCGACCCTCCCGACAGGTCCGGCAGCGACCGCAGGGCAGCGAGGGCTCCAGGGCAACGCGCGCGCCGATCAGCGACCGGTCCACGGCCACCCCCACGGACTCGACCACACCCACCAGCTCGTGACCCGGCCACACCGGATAGCTCACGAACGGGTGCTCCCCGTGGAGGGTGTGGAGATCGGAGCCGCAGATGCCGATGGCCTCGACCCTCACGAGGGCCTGCTCGGCAGCCGGCGTCGAGGGCTCGACCTCGACCACGCGGACCTCGCCTACGTCTGGGATCTGGACTTGCAGCACCCTGCACCGTCCTCTCGCGACGGGGCGGCGCCCGGTCGCCCCTGCGCCGGGAACCGCCCCGGCTGGTTCACCAGGAGGTGTAGCCGCCGTCGATCAGCAGATTGGTGCCGGTCGCGAAGCTGGCGGCGTCGGAGGCCAGGAACCACACCGCCCGGGCGACCTCGTCCGGTTCCCCCACGCGCCCCATCGGCGTCATGTCCAACCACATCCGGTACCACTCGGCGTGGCTCATCCCGCGCTTGGTCATCTCGGTCCCGATGTAGCCGGGCGACACCGCGTTGACCCGCACCCCGCGTCTCGCCCACTCACCGGCCAGCGACTTGGTGAGCAGGATGACGCCGGCCTTGGAGGCATTGTAGTGACTCTGCGGCTGCGGCGCGTTCGCGATCACGCCGGACATGGAGGCCATGTTGACGATCGCGCCCGAGCCGCGGATCGACGTCATCGAGCAGCCGATCGAAGCCATGGCCCAGGCCTCGATCGACATCCTGCTCGATCTGGTGGAGGGGAGAACGGAGAGCAACGAACCGGTGCGCCGTGTGTTCCCCGCCCGGCTACTGGTTCGCGGCAGCTCAGGGCCGCCGCGGCAGGACTGAGCCACACCCTCGCGACACCCACGACGGTGCCCTGAAGGCCCCAGCGCAGCCGGTCGCCGCACCACAACGGCGACCGGGGTGCGGCGACCGGGGTGCGTCGCTCGAGGTCATGACCACTGCTCCGATCAGGCCGCCGGGTGCCGCCGTTCCGGACGTTGGCCGGCATACTCCATCGTCGCCGCACGCAACGCCGCCACGAGCACCACTGCACCGACGAACCAGGCGTCGACGCGGGCCGTGGATTCGGCCATGAAGCCGAGCATCCAAGGCGACGCGAACACCAAGGCGCCGAGGATGGCCGTGATCAGCGCGGGGTTCCTCGCCTCTCTCGCCACCATCGCCCAGAGGGCGGCAACGAAGATCGCGGCCCCGAGGAGGTACGACATCCAGGTTGCGACCGCCACCGCGGTGTATCCCAGCAACCACGGCGAGAAGAAGAGCCACGCTCCTGCCGCCACGGTCACCGCTACCAGCCAACGTCGTGTGAAGCGCATAACGGCGCTCCTTCCGGTCCCTCACGAGATTGCGGGACGACGCATAAGGTTGTGACGGGGACCTGACTCCACTGTAGCGGTAGTCGTGGGCAGCGTCGTGGGCGCGAGGCACACGCCGCGCTCCGCGCCTGGTACGTCCGGCAGCACCGGCACCGCCCCGGCAGCGCCGGATCAGGGTGCGGCGAACAGGAACGCCAGGCCCAGCACCATGTACACCGCCAACAGCAGCATGCCCTCGAACCAGGTGGTCTCGCCGTCGCTGGCGATGGCGTTGACGACGAAACTGACCCCGGCGATGGCGATGAGCTCGAGCGGATTGGCGAACACCAGGTCCATCGGTCGGCCCATCAGGAACGACACCAGCACCAGCAGCGGCGCCACCAGCAGCGCCACCTGGATGCTCGAGCCGACGGTGATGGACAGGACCAGCCCCATCCGGTCCTGGCGCGCGAAGTAGGCTGCCGAGATGTACTCGGCGGCGTTGCCCACCACCGCCAGCACGGTGATGCCCAGGAAGAAGGGGGTCAGGTGGAGGCCCGCCGCCGTGGCGTCCAGCGCGCCCGACACCAGCTCGGCCTCGAGCGCCGTCAGCGCGGTGGCGCCCAGCAGCACGCCCAGCGCCGTCCACAGCGGCCAGCTCGCCACAGCGTCCGGCTCGTGCCGCGCGAACACGTCGCGATGCGTGACCAAGGTGTAGGCGAGGTTCCCCAGGTAGACGAGCACCAGCACCACCGACACGCCCAGGCTCAGCCGCTCGTCGAGGGCGGCGACGTTCGGCACGCCCGCCGCGCGCTCGGTGATATCGAACAGGGCCGGCACCAGCAGCCCCAGCACGGCCATCACCAGCAGGCTCGACAACAGTCCCGCCCGCTCGCGACTGAAGGTCTGCCGCTCCCGCCCCCAGCTCCCTACCAGGACCGCTACGCCGAAGCCCAGCAGGCAGTTGCCGATGATGGAACCGGTGATCTGCGCCTTCACCACGTCGGTGTGGCCGGCCTGGAGCACGAACAGCG
>CAZTTB010000083.1:0-1486 GCA_964616005.1 uncultured bacterium
CGGGGACACCACGGGCGGGGACACCAAGGACCGGGCATGCGTGACCTCCTCGAGCCTCATTGTGCAGCCTCGGGCTCCCGCGCGGGCAGCCACAGGTGCACGTCCCCGAACTCGTGCCACAGGTAGGGTCGCGCTCGCGCCTGTTGGTAGGCGTCGCGCACCAGCGATTCGCCGGCGAGGGCCGTGAGTAGCGCCAGGTGGGTGCTCCTGGGCTCGTGGAAGCCGGTGAGCAGGCCGTCCACCGCGCCGCGCACCGCGCCCGGGCGCACGAAGCGCCGGGTGAAACCCCGCATCGGCCGCACGCGGCCCCGTTCGAAGGCGGTCTCCAGGGCCCGGACGACGGTGGTGCCCACGGCGATGACGCGACCTCCGGCACGCTGCGTGGCGTCGATGCGCTCGGCGGTCGCCGTGCCGACCTCGAAGGGTTCGGCGTAGAGACCGGTGCGCTCGGCCTGCCGCGGCTCGAGCTCGAGGCTGCTGACCCCGGTGTGGAGGGTGAGTGCGCTCACGCCCACCCCGCGTGCCCGGAGGGCGGCGAGCGTGGCATGGGTGAAGGGACGGGCCGCCGATGGCATCTCCGCACTCCCCGGCACGCGGGCGAAGATGCTCTGGTAGGCCTCCAGCGGCTGGGGCCGCTCGAGGTAGGCGTAGCGGATGGGCTCGCCGTCGGCGGTCATGACCGGCTCGAGGGGCGCCTCGGCGGCGACGAACCATAGTCGCGGGAGCCCGGGGTGGGGAGCGACGAAGCGCACCCGCACGCGGTGGCGGTGCCCTACCGTGGCGATCGCTCCGGCGGCGAGCGGGAGCGGTCCCGGCTCGGCGTGGCTGCGGCGCGGTTCGGCGACCCACAGGAGCGGCCCATAGCGCGTGGACAGGCTCACGCGGAACCGGCCGACGGGTCCTTCGGCCGGAACGCTGGCAGGCAGCGTGGCGCTGTCGTTGACCACCAGCAGGTCCCCCGGCGCGAGCACCTGCGGGAGGTCGCGGAAGCACAGGTGGCGGTGGCGGTGCGGGTCCGTGACCAGCAGGCGCACCGCGTCGCGGTCGGTGCCACGCAGCTCCGCCGGCAAGGTGGCGGGCGGCGCGACCGCCCGCGCCACGCCGGAGCCGACGCCGGGGGTCGTGCCGCTCACGCAGCGCCCGTTTCGACCGTCAGGGTCCAGGCATCGGCCTGAGCTTCGAAGCGGCGTCCGTCGAGGTCCTCGGATCGTTGGGCGAGCAGCCACGCCCAGAACGGCAGCGTCGCCTCAGGTGCCGGCCGGTCGTTGATGTCCTGTCCGGGGAAGGCCTGCTGGTGCATGACGGTGGCCATGTCGCCGGGGTCGACGCGCACCACGCACACCCCCTCGAGCTCGGCGGCCAGCGTCCTCGCCATCAGCTCGAGGGCCGCTTTGCTGGCGCCGTACACCCCCCAGCCGGGGTAGCCGCCGTGCGCCGCGTCGGAGCTGACGGCCACCACCGTTCCGCCGGCACGCTCCAGCGCCGG
>CAZTTB010000083.1:1586-7737 GCA_964616005.1 uncultured bacterium
GCGCCGCGTCGGAGCTGACGGCCACCACCGTTCCGCCGGCACGCTCCAGCGCCGGTAGCAGCGCCTGGGTGAGGGCGAGCGGCGCGACGACGTTGGTCTCCAGCACGCTCCGGACGGCCGCTAGGTCGACGTCGGCCAGTGCCGGCAGCGGGCTCGGCCCGAGCGATGAGGCGTTGTGGACGAGGAGGTCGAGGTGCTCGCCGACGCGCTCGCTGAGGCGTGCGCGGTGCCCGGCATCGGTGACGTCGCCGGCGAGCGCGTGCACCGCGCCGTCGCCGCGGAGGCCCGCGGCGGCGCGCTCGAGCGCGGTCGCGCCCCGGGCGGTGAGCACCAGGTCGTAACCGAGCTCGGACAGGAGGCCGGCGAGCGCGAGGCCCAGCCCTCGGCTGGCGCCCGTGACCAGCGCGCGCGGTCGCACGCGGGCGGTGGCGGTCATGCGCAGCTCCTGCCGGGGACGCCCGCGGTCGTCGAGCGGTGGCTGTCGAGCCCCGGATGCGAGGCCGGGGTGCGCATGGCGCTCTCACGCGTCGAGTGTGGGTGACCGACAGCGCCAGCGATGTCGCCGGCCCGGCCGGCAGCACGGGCGGCCGCCGACCGGAGGCGTCGCAGGGTCGCGGCGAGCCGGTGGCCGGCCGGGCCGGCCGAAGCACCGCGGAGGATCGCGCGCGCCCGTTGTTGGCGCGCGTGGTTCCGGGCGTCCCGTGCGCGGTCGCGTTGCAGGCTTCGGAAGAGCGTCTCGGTCGAGGGGGCATGTTCCAAGGGCATGGCTGCACCTCCGGCCCGAAGTATCGGCGGCGCGCCGGGACCGGCGCCTCGGCGGAGCGTCGCACGGGCGCGTGCGACCAAAGTCGCAGGCCGGCGCCGGGAGGTAGGGTGAGAGCATGATGCGCTTGCAGGGGCAGACCGCCGTTGTTACCGGGAGCACGCGTGGGCTCGGCCTCGCCATCGCCAGGGCGTTCGTGCGGGAAGGCGCCCACGTGGTGGTGAGCTCGCGCACGGCCGCCGCCGTGGACGACGCCGTCGCCGCGCTGGGCCCCGATGTCGCGGAGGGCGTGGTGGCCGACGTGTCGCGCAGGGAAGGCCACGAGGCGCTGCTGGGCGCGGCGCTGGAGCGATTCGGACGCCTCGACGTCTGGGTCAACAACGCCGGTGTCTCCGGAGCCTACGGCCCCACGCCGGCCATCGCCGACGAGGACTTCGTGCGCGTGCTCGACACCAACGTTCGCGGCGTCTACTTCGGTTCGGTGCTGGCCAGCCGCCACTTCCTGGCGCTGGGCGGGGGCAAGCTCATCAACATCCTGGGTCGGGGCGAGCGCGGTCCGGTGGTCAACCAGAACGCCTACGCGTCGTCCAAGGCCTGGGTGCGCTCGTTCACGTTGGCGCTGGCCCGGGAGACGCAGGGGCGCGGCGTCGGCGTGTTCGCCTTCAACCCCGGCCTGATGCTCACCGATCTGGTGGGGGAGGTGCGCGCGGTCCGGGGTTACGAGTCGAGGCTGCGGCCGTTCGCGACGGTACTGCGGTTGTGGGGCGAGGATCCGTCGGTGCCGGCCGAGATCGTGCTCGAGCTGGCGTCCGCCGCGACCGATGGCAGGACCGGGCTGACGCGCACCATGATGACCCCCCGGCGCATGCTGGCGGGCGTGGCCCGCGACCTGCGCCGGCGCATGCTGCGCGAGGCGCCGCCGGTGATCGAGCTGAACGTCGAGAGTGTCGATCCGGTGGTGGCGATGGACCGCGGCCCGCACTGAAGGGTCGCCGCCCCGCCCGGTGAGCTAGAGACCGTACTCCTTGGCGACGAGCACCGCCTGCAGCCGATCGTCCACGGCCAGCTTGGCGAAGACGTGGCCGGCGTGCGTCTTGACGGTCTTCTCGCTGATCCCGAGATGCCGGGCGATGCGCTTGTTCGACATCCCCTCGGCCATCAGGCCCAGCACCTCGTGCTCACGCGGCGTCAGCGTCTCGAGTGGATCGACGATCGGCACGGCCAGGGCGCGCACCGCTTCGGGGTCGAGCGGCACCTCCCCCCGCAGGGCCGCGCGAAGCTTGTCGAGCAGGGCGTCCGGCCCCGCGTGCTTGAGCAGGTAGCCGGAGGCGCCCCTACGCATCGCCTCCCGTACCTTGCCCTCGTCGAGGAAGCTGGTGAGGACCACCACACGGCCGACCTGCGCGAGCTCGCCGATGATCGTCAGGCCGTTGCCGTCGGGCAGCTGGAGGTCGAGCAGAACGAGCTCCGGGGCGTGGTGGCGGGCACGCTCGCGAGCCTCGGCCAACGAGCCCGCCTCCGCGACGACCTCGAAGTCCTGCTGTAGATCGAGGAAGGCACGGAGACCCGCCCGCACCACCGGGTGATCGTCGACGATCAGGACGCGGGTTGCCACGGGACCTCGACGACGACGCGGGCGCCGCCGCCCGGCCGGTGCTCGAGTTGCACGCTGCCGCCAACAGCGGTGGCGCGCTCACGCATGCCAGCGAGCCCGAAGCCGCGCCCGACGCAGGCGGCTGGGTCCGTCCCGAAGCCGATGCCGTCGTCCTCGATGCTCAGGCGCAGGCCCGGGCCGGGGGCGCTCAGGCGTAGCCACACGTGCTCGGCGTCGGCGTGGCGGAGGGTGTTGTGCACGGCTTCCTGGGCGACGCGGTAGAGGACCTCGGCCACCTCGGGGGGCGGCTCGGCGGCCGCCGTCTCGAGCTGCACCCGAAGCGCGGCGCGGGTGCGTTGCGCCAGCCGCTCGAGCGCGGCCTGCAGCCCGGCCGACAGGTCCGCCGGGCGCATCACCTCCACCAGCGAGCGCAGCTCCCCGAGCGCGGCCCGCACCGCCTCGCCCGCATCCGCGAGGGCGGCCTGGCGACGGTCGGCCTCCGGATGCCGCGCCGCCACGTTCAGCGACAGGTCGGCGGCGAACAGCAGCTGCGCCAGGGAGTCGTGCATGTCGTGCGCGAGGCGCTGGCGCTCCTCCAGGGTGGCGGTGTAGCGCGCGTGCCGGGTGCGTTCGTCGAGCAGGCGCGAGCGCTCGAAGGCAACTGCCAGCTGTCTGCCGACCGCGGAAAGGAACGCCAGCGTCTCCTCGTCGAAGCGCTTCTCGCCGGGCGCCGCCAGGTTGAGGATGCCGACGGGCCCATGGCGTCCGGGCAACGGCACGCTGGCATGGATCGCCAGCCCACCCGTGTCTCCGGCGGCGTCCCGCAACCGACTGCAGGCCACCATGTTGACGCCGCGATCGAGCTGCCCATGCTCGAGCAACCGTTGACACTCGCACCCCGCCTCGCGCAGCGGGCCCAGGTCGTTGCGCTCCAGGGCCGGAGGCAGGCCGGTGGAGGCGGCCAGTCGGAAGCTGCCGTGGTGGGTATCGCCCTCGTCGACGTTGGAGAGGAAGAGCCAGCCGGTGCTGAGACCCACACGCGAGAGCAGCCGGCGGAGCGCCTCGGGCGCCCCTTCGGCGAACGTCGGCGCCGCGTTCAACGCCTCGCCGATGGCGTTGAACGTGGCCAGCCGCTGCAGACGGGTGGGGGCCTTCACCCGGCGAGTCTATCGTGGCGGCGCGGCGTGCGGCGGGCTGTCGGACAAGCTCCTACGGCGCGTGTCCAGGAGGGACCGACGACGAGGTGGGTCGCGGCGGCCTAGCGTTGGGTCATGAGTCCGATGCGCTGGAGCGACTGGGGTCGTCCGCGTCCGGTCGCGGCGGGGCCAAGGCGGCCGTCGACCGAGGAAGCCTTGGGCGCGCGTTCGTCCCGGCGGTGCCGCGCGCTCGCATGGCCGGCTCTGGCGCTGCTGGCGGCTGTGGCGCTGCTGGGGCCGGTTGCCCGCGCCGCGGGGGCCGACATCGTGCTGTTCTACGGCGAGAGCTGCCCGCATTGTGCCGTCGCCAAGCCCTTCCTGGAGGGCCTGGCGGCCGACGAGCGCGTCACCCTGAGGAGCCTCGAGGTGTACAACGACGAGGGCAACCGTCGTCTGTTCGCCGCCGCCGGACGTTCGTTCGGCTTCGAGCCCGGCTCGGTGCCCACCATCCTGGTCGGGGACGAGGTCTACATCGGCTTCTCCGATGCGGTGGCCCGGCGCGTGGAGGCGCGGGTGACGGACTGCCTGGAGCGTGGCTGCCCCGACCCGTGGCTGCGCGTGATGGAGGCCGCAGGGTCGGTTGCGGGGTCGCCGGCCGGGTCGCCGGCCGGGTCGCCGACCGCCGCGGCCGGCTCGGGCGCTGCGGCGAGCGCGGCGACCCTCGAGCCGCTGACGCTGCCGCTGATCGGCGAGGTCGCGCTGGCGGGGCGCTCGGAGCTCGCCACCACTGCCCTGATCGCGTTCATCGACGGCTTCAACCCATGCTCGTTGTGGGTGCTCTCACTACTGTTGGCGGTGGTCATCAACACCCGCTCGCGGCGCAAGGTGCTGCTCATCGGCACGACCTTCCTGGTGGTCGCCGCCGCCGTCTACGCCCTGCTGCTGGCGGGCCTGGTCAACCTCCTCGCACTGGTGGCGATGTTGCCGTGGGTGCGTGTGGGGGTGGCACTGATCGCGCTGACGTTCGCCGCGATCAACCTCAAGGACTACGTCTGGTGGGGGCGGGGACCGTCGCTGACGATCCCCGAGGGCAGCAAGCCCGGCATCTATCGAGGCATCCGCGGGGTGATGGCACGCGAACGCAGCACCGTGGCCATGCTCGGCGCCACCGCGGCCATGGCGGCCGGTGTCACGGTCTTCGAGCTGCCGTGCACGGTGGGCTTCCCGATGCTGTGGGCCGACCTGATGGTGCAGTGGAAACCGGGCCCGGCGGCATTCGGGGGCCTGCTGCTGGTCTATCTCCTGGTGTTCCTGATCGACGAGCTGGCGCTGTTCGGCGCGGCCGTGGTGACGCTGCGCGTGACCCGACTAGAAGAGCGTCAGGGACGACTGCTCAAGCTCGTGGGCGGCATGGTGATGCTGTTCTTGGCGGTGGTGATGCTGGCGAAGCCCGGTTGGATGAACGAACTGCTGCCGGCCACGCTGGTGGTGGTCGCCGCGCTGCTGGCCGCAGGGGTGATCCACTTGCTGGTCCGCCTCGCCGGGCGCCGGTCGAGGATCCGGCAGCTCACCGCGACCGCGGCGCCGGGTCGTCGAGACCTGGCTCCCGCGTCCGGTCCAGCGAGGCCGCGCCCTCCCGAACGTCCGGACCGGTGACGCGGCGACCTCAGAAGTCGGTCTCGTCGCGGCGGGGATCCGAGCGCAGGAAGCGATCGAAGGCATCGTCGGTTCCGGTCGGGCGCCGCGTCACGCGGGCCCTCGCGCCGCGGACGTCGTCGTTGCTGGGGAGCTCGACGCCGGCGAGCGGCGTCGCCGGGCGCTCGGCCTCCGCGGCGTGCGGCGGAGCGCCCGCGTGCTCGTTGACGGTCAGCGCGGCCCAGATCGTGAGGCTCGCGGCGATCACCAGCAGGAAGCCGAGAAGGAGCATGACCACGAGTGCCGACACCCCCCCAGGATAGTCCAGAGCTTCCTGGAGGACAATGCGCGCCGCCGCGATCAGGCTTGCGCGGACGTCTCCAGCAACAAGCTGCACAGCACATCGTCGTCGACGTTCCCGCCCGAGATGACGAGCACGGTCGGGCCGTCGGCGAGGACGGGCCCGTCACCGGAGCCGTCCAGCAGGCGCCGCAGTGCCGCCAGCGTCAGCGCTCCGGTCGGTTCGACCACCAGCCGGGCACGGCGTGCGTACCAGCGGGTGGCGCGGCGGATCTCGTGCTCACGCACCGTCTGGACGCCGGCGAGGTGACGGAGCAGGACGTGGAAGTTGAGCTCGCCGATGCTCTGCGTGCGGACGCCGTCGGCAAGTGTGCGGGTCACGTCCTCGGCGGGCCAGGCGATGCGCTCGCCCGCCAGCAGCGAGGCGCGGGCATCGGCCGCGAGCTCGGGCTCGACGCCTACCACGCGCGCGCCCGGCGCGCGTTGCGCCAGCGCCAGCGCCACCCCGGACGACAGGCCGCCGCCACCGATGGGGACCAGCACGTTGGCGACGTCGGGGAGGTCGTCGGCGATCTCGAGGCCGACGGTGGCCTGGCCGGCCACGATCCAGGGGTGGTCGTAGGGGGGAACGAGCGTGGCGCCGGACGCCTGCGCGATGGCCTCCGCCGTCTCGTGACGCGCGGCCTGCGTGTTCGCGCACCGCACCACCTCGGCGCCGAGCGC
>CAZTTB010000084.1:0-7650 GCA_964616005.1 uncultured bacterium
GCTGACGGGTGGCGGGTACGAGGGGACGCACTTCGAGCCTACGCTCATCGAGAACGCTCCTCGGTCGAGCAGCCTTGCTCGTGACGAAGTCTACGGCCCGGTCACCATCCTGCAACCGGTTGAGAACCTCGACGAGGCCATCGAGGTGGCGAACGACGTGGACTATGGTTTGCAGGCCGCCATCTTCACCCGCGATATCTCGACCGCCCATCGAGCCGTATCTGCTCTCCACTATGGTGGCGTCATGGTCAATGACAGCACCGACTACCGGATCGACGCCATGCCCTTCGGCGGCGTCAAGGGTTCAGGCCTCGGACGGGAGGGCGTTCGGTTTGCCGTCCACGAGATGACCGAGCTCAAGGTGGCAAGCTTCGTATTGAGCTAGCGGGCCACGACTCTCTGCGGTCGCTGTAGGAAGCCCCGCCGAAGGCGATTGTTCGGCAATGTCTCACCTCGTTGGGGATTGGAGCCCGTTGCGCGGCCAGCGTGGGCCACGTGACCGACCTAAGCAAGCACCGTGGCGCCTGCCTCAAGCAGCCGCCACGGGCGCGACCTCGATAATCCGGGCCATGCCCGAGCGGCAACAGCCCAGTCCGTCAGAGGAGGCTCTTCACGGCTCCGCCATCGACGAGGAGGGTTTGGCCGGTGATGTAGCCGGCCCGTTCAGAGGCAAGGAAGACGGTCGCAGCCGCCACCTCAGAGGGGTCCGCAAATCGCTTGGTCGGGATGCGAGCCAGGAAGGCTTCCTTGGCCGCGTCGTCCTTCATACCGCTCAGGAAGTGATCCGTAGCCGTGTAGCCCGGAGCCACGTTGTTGACCGTCACCCCATCGGCTGCGACCTCTTGCGACAGGGTCTTCGCGTATCCGGTGACCGCTGCCCTGAGGGCATTGGAGATCGTGAGCCGCAAGATGGGCTCCCGCACCGACAGCGAGGTGATGTTCACGATTCTTCCCCAGCCGGACGCCCGCATCGCAGGGAGGACCTCCTGCGCCAGCCGGACGGCCGACATCAGCGTGAGCTGTACGCCAGATGCCCAGTCTTCTTCGTTCAGTGTGGTGGGAAGACCCGGCTGCGGCCCTCCCGCGTTCGCCACCAGCACACTAGGGTCCCCCAGCGCCCTGCGCGTTTCAGCCACGATCCGCTGGATTTCTGCCGGGGCGCTCACGTTACCTTGGATGGCGGCCACCTTGCCGCCGTGTGAAGCGATCTCACTTGCGGCGCGGTCCAACGCTTCGGCGTCCCGCGCGACGACTGCAAGGTGCGCACCCTCAGCCGCCAACCCTTGTGCTACGGCAAGCCCGATGCCGCGCGACGCAGCCGAGACCAACGCGACCTTTCCATCTAGTCCCAGATCCATGGGGCATTCTAGCGTTGGCGACCTTCTTGAGGCCGCCCGGGCGACAGCGAGCCGGCACCCTACTTCTAAGCCGGGAATAGCATTCAGAAGGTCAGGGGTTCGAATCCCCTCGGCTCCACCAGAGAAAGGCCGTCAGGGACGGCGAGAAGAGGAAGCGGCTCCGGAGTTCCGAAGCCGCTCTTCGTGTGGTGGTGTGTCACCGTTGTGTCGGTGGGCCCTGGGGGATGCCCGCCTGGGCGTTCACGGCTGGCAGCGTGTTCATGACTCATGAACGCGTCCGAGAACGTGAACGGCACCGAGAGCAAGGCCAGCGGCCAGGCCATTCAGGGCTCGTTGGCCGCCCCCTAATTGCGTCGGGCCCGCGGCGAGCGGGGGTGGGACGACGCGGCGGATGACTTCTCTGGTCGCACTGCCCCGCCGGAGCCGCTGGCCCCGGTACTCCGGATAAGGGCGCCGGACTCAAGGGGCAACGGTGGGCTCTGCGAGGATGTCGCTCTGGGTGTGGTAGGCGTGGGTCTTGCCGGCGTTATTGATCCTGTGCGATCAGTTGCGCGACGGTCTCGAGCTCGCTTCCGAGCGGTTGGCCGGTGTCGAGGAAGGTCGTCATGTTGCCGGCGCAGCCGCTTACGATGAGCGGCCCGGCGACGGCTTCGTTGCGACGGGTCGATGACCACCTGAAGGCGGTTCGTGTCATTCCCCGATCTAGGTATCGACGAAGGTCAGGTGCAGCCGATCGTCGCCATAGAAGCGCCTGAGGGAGGTTGCGGCTGTTTCGGCGAGCCCTCTTTCGTTTCGGGTGAGCGCTTCGTAGGCGGCCACCTCCAGTCGCTGCCGTCGTGCGGTTCCGGTGGTGGTCCAGGTTCCGGCGACGGCGCCGTTGAGGAGCAGGGCGCGGCGCGGCATGCCGCCGGCGCGGTGGAAGCGTGTGGCGTGCTCGGCGGGTATCACCGCTGCCCGGTCGCGGTAGCCCAGGAGGTACTCGTCGAATGGGGGGAGCAGGTGGGCGCTCTGTTGCGGCTCGTGTGCAGGGTCGGGGTCGATAGTCACCAAGTCTCGGCCCTTCCACCGGAACGTGTGGAGTTCGGGCAGCGAGTTGAGCGCGTGCCGGGCGGCTTGCAGCGGGAAGCCGGACCACCAGGCGAGGTCTTCGGCGCTGGCGGGCCCGTGGCCGGTGAGGTAGCGGCGCGCTAGCCGCGTCAGCAGGTCGGACCGGTCGAGGGTCGGCTCGTCGGTTGGAGCGGCCGGCGCCGGAGCGTAGACCGGTTCGCGGCCTGCGGCCGGCCAGCACACCAGGCGTGCGGTCAGGGCCGCGTACTGCAGCAGGTAGGGAAGGCGCTGTCCGGCCGGGTTCAGCCCGGCGCCTTCGAGCACACGAGCCAGCGTGGCCCGGGGTTGGGGGCCGTCTTGGAGCGCGCCTGCGAGGTGGTTGGCTCCGAGCTCCAGGGTCCGCTCGTCGAGGTCGAGCTGGCGGTAGCGGCTAGCGTTCTTGTCGATGACGCGTGGGGCGACGAGGCGGCGAAGCCAGCCGAGGTCGTCTTGTGCGACGAGGTGGAGGGTTCCGCGCAGCAGCCACGTCCGGACCAGGCGGTGGTCCAGCAGCGCATCGTCCACGTCGGTGTGACGTAGGCCGCTGGCCCGGAGCCCCACCGTCCATGGGGTCCAGCGCTCGTCTTGGGCCTGCACGGCGCACAGGCGGGCGACGGCCCGTACGGGTTGCGGTCCGAGCGGCGGCCGCAGCAGCTGGGACGCCAGCCGAGCGTGCAGCAGGCGGCCATCCTCGTGGTCCGGTTTGCGGGCGCTCATCCCGTTGACGGTCGGCTAGCGGTAGCCGAGCTCGGTGGCTGGTCGGCCGGGGTCTTGGATCTCGTCGAGGTAGCGCCAGCAGTCGGGCTGGCTGCCATCGACGTCGGTCATGCCGTAGGTGCGGGCCAGCTCGGCGCTGGAGAGCACGCGACCGGCGTATCGCTGGACGTCAGGGTCGGCGGCGAGGGCGGCGATGCCGCGGCCCACGTAGGTCGGGGACTCGGAGACGCAGAAGTGCGGGACGCGCTCCAGGGCGTCCCGCCAGGTCTCCTCGGTGACGCCGAAGTTCTCCAGCATGCGTTCGGAGCGCAGCCAGCCGGGAGTGACGGCGACGGCGGTGGCGTTCGTGCCCGCGAGCTCGGCGGTGAGCCCGATGACGATGCGTTCTACGTTGGCCTTGACGAGGTCGTAGTAGAAGCCCACGTTCTGACGGAAGCGTTGATTGTACTCGTGGGTGCCGTCGGTCATCTCCACCACGAGGGCGTGCTCGCCGCGAAGCATGAGGGGTAGCGCCTTGGTGCAGGTGATGAGGTGCGTGTCGACGCCCATGCGCAGCATCCGCAGCCCGCCAGCGAGGTCGTGCTGCCACAGCTTCTTGTCCCACTGCATGTAGCGGTCGCCGCCGAAGATGTCGTTGACGAGGATGTCCAAGCGGCCGTGCTCGCGCTCGATGCGGTCGACGAGGTGCTGGACCTGGTCGGGTTCGAGGTGGTCGACGCGCAACGCGGTGCCGTCGCCTCCTGCGGCGTGCATCAGCTCGCCGGTCTCCTCGATGGTTTCCGGTCGTTCCAGTTCGGAGGGGCCGGTCTCGCGGCTGCTGCGGCCGGTGGCGTACACGTATGCGCCGGCACGTCCCAGCTCGACGGCGATGGCGCGTCCGGCGCCGCGGGTGGCGCCTGCCACCAGCGCGACCTTCCCGAACAGGGCAGAGGCTCCGTTGTCGAACGCCATGATGACCTCCCCGCGTAACAAGTTGGCCGCGCGTTCGGGCGCGCAGCAGCCCCGACGTAGCCAGCCTAGGACGCTTCCTCTTGGCTGGCACTGTAGCGCCTGCGGCGGATGACCACCGTTGTCTCACGGCCCTGACGTTGCGCAGCAAGATGCTCCTGCAGGAGGTCGATGGTGCTTCGTGCCAGCCGGTCGGCAGCGCGGGCGACGCGCACCGGGGCCGTGGCCACCGGTCTTCCCGGCGGCGCGGTCAGCTGCGCCCGGTCTTCACGCTTCGGCGCCGGTGCTTCCTCGGCTGCGAGGAGCAGCTTGCGAGGGACGATCTGTTGGAGCCGGTGACGGGCGCGCTGGCTGGCCGGACTCCTCGATCAGGCATCGGCCGGAACAGCCTGTTGCCGTAACCGGGTCTTGCCTGGGGCGCGTTCGGGATCCTGGGCCGGGTCGGCTTCCCGCGCACGTCCCCGCGTTCCGGTTCGGTGCGGCCCTACGTTCCGTAGGCCGCCAGGAACATGCGGACCGCCTCGGCGGCATGCTGGCGTAGGGCCGCCGGCTTCGGAATCGCATCGTCTCCCAGCAGCATCGCGATGGCTTGGCGTGGCGCGTACGGCTCGTTCTTGCTCTGCCATGCACCATGAGGCCGAACGTGGGCGGCGCTGCCGGCTTGCAATTCCAGAGAATTGGAATATACTCAATTGTGAGTCCCATTGGTGATAGCGATTGTTCGCTGGGATCCGGATTGGGTTCGTGATGAACGAGGCGAAGGAGGATCTTCTGCTCCATCCGGTACGGCTGCGGGTCATCCAGTCCGTCGCGGGTCGGGAGCTGACGGCGCGGGAAATTGCCAGCGAGCTGCCGGACGTGCCTCAGGCGACGCTCTACCGGCACCTGAAGGTGCTGTCCGAGGCCGGTGTTCTGGCGGTCGTGCGTGAGCGGCGTGTGCGCAATACGTCGGAGCGGACCTACGCGCTGCCGGACCGGAACCAGTTGCTCGGCGCCGAGGACCTGGAAGGGGCGACGCAGGACGATCTCGTCCGGTTGTTCACGCGCTTCGCGGGCGGGCTCCTGGGGTACTACGTTCGCTACGTGCAGCGCGGGGGCGTGGACTTCGCGGCTGACCGCGTGGTGCTTCGCGCGTTCCCGATGTATCTGACCGCTGCCGAGAGGGATCGGGTGGACCGCGAGGTGAACGCCGCGCTCATGCCTTTCGTGGACAACGGTCCGTCGTCGGAGCGGCAGCGCTACGTCTTCGGCCTGGTGGCGCTCCCCGATTCCGTCGCGCCTTCGGACGACGAGGATGGTTGACGGGATCGCGCAGCACGCGAGCCTTCCCGCCAGAGAACAGGACGGTGCCATGGATTCCACTCAGAACAACGCAACGGAAGTCGCAACGGCACTGTTGCTCCAGGTCGAGAGGGGTGACTACGCCGGAGCGGCGGCGCGCCTTGGTGGGGAGCTGGCTGGCAGCTTGCCCGCGGCCGACTTGGAGCGGACGTGGCTCGGTCTTCTCGGGCAGGTGGGAGCTTTCCGCGGCATCCTTCGGAGCGAGCTCGGCTCCAGACGTGGAGAGGTCTCGGTGACCGTAACCTGTTCGTTCGAGAAGGGCTTGCTCGACTTCGTGATGGTGGTGAGCGGTGAGGGCAGGATCACCTTCCTGACGACGCAGCCCGCGGCCGATTCGTCGGCGTACACGGTGCCCGATTACGTCGATGCAGCGGCGTTCGGGGAGAGCGAGATCCGTGTCGGGGAGGGGTCGGCGTGGCCGTTGGCGGGGAGCATGTGCCTGCCGCGCGATGGCGGGCCCCACGCCGGAGTGGTTCTGGTGCACGGCTCGGGGCCGCAGGATCGTGACGAGACGATCGGCCCGAACAAGGTATTCCGGGACGTCGCCTGGGGCCTGGCAAGCGCGGGCGTGGCCACGCTGCGGTACGAGAAGCGCACCAAGGCGTACGCCGAGCGCCTGACCAGCGAGCAGGCCGAGGCGATGACCATCGACGATGAGGTGGTCGACGATGCCTTGCGGGCAGCCGAGCTCATGCGGAGGACGCCAGGCATCGACGCGTCGCGCGTGTTCGTCCTCGGCCACAGCCTCGGGGCCACGCTCGCGCCGCGCATCGCCCAGAAGGACCCCGCCATCGCGGGGCTCGTGCTGATGGCTGGCCTGACGCGCCCGCTCGAGGACACCATCCTCGACCAGGTCACCTACCTCGCCGGTCTGCAGGGCGCCCCTGGGGAAGCCGAACGCGCCCAGATCGATGACCTGACGAGGAAGGTCGCTCGGGTGAAGGATATGGACCTGAGCGTGGCCACGCCCAGGGAAGACCTTCCGCTCAACGTGCCGGCCGCGTACTGGCTCTCCTTGCGTGGCTACCGGCCCGCCGAGGTGGCAGCCGGACTGGCGATCCCGATGCTCGTTCTGCAAGGGGGGCGCGATTACCAGGTCACCGCCGACGGGGACTTCCCGGCCTGGCGCGCGGCGCTCGAGGGTAAGGTGGGCACCTCGCTCAAGCTGTACCCCCACCTCAATCACGCTTTCATGCCGGGCGAGGGGCCGCCTTCCCCGGCCGATTATCTCGCTCCCGGGCACGTGCGTTCGGACGTCGTTTCCGACATCGTTCGCTGGATCGGGAGCCTCGCGCGTTGACGACCGCGGCCGACGCGGCCTGCACTCGTGCCAAGCAGTGAGAGTCTCAAGCCGAACTGGCGTCACGTCGGGCTCTTCCTCGGCATCACCTTCCCGGCGACGTGGCTGGTCGACCTCGGCATTGACCTCCATGGCGGGCTGGGCGGCCCCGGCGCCATCACCAGGCCCGGCGCCATCGTCGCCGTCCAGTTCCAGATGCTGCTCCCCGCCTGCACGGCCATCCTCTTCGGACTCTTCGCGTTTCGCGAGAGTCCTATCCACGTGACGACGAGGACTGGAGCGGGACGCTCGTTCTACTACGTCTTCCTCGGCCTGACGCTGCTGTACGCGCTCGCGACGTTCGCGACCTGGCTGGGGCCGGCTGCCGCGACCACGCTCCCGCTCGCGGAGA
This sequence comes from uncultured bacterium, assembly GCA_964616005.1. Classification (GTDB taxonomy): domain Bacteria; phylum Deinococcota; class Deinococci; order Deinococcales; family Trueperaceae; genus JASBRS01. The sequence continues at coordinate 7,142 of CAZTTB010000084.1, forward strand.
TCGTCCCCGAAGGTGCGACCTACCTTGCCCTCGTCGTGCTGATCGGTCTGCACGTGTTCGCGGGGCGGCATGCCATGGAGCGCGTGCAGCTCTCCTGGGGGAACGCCCGGTACTGGCTCGGACTCGGTCTCGTCATCGTTGGCTTTTACGCCCTCCAGGGCGTCCTTAACGCGCTCACCGGCTTGGGCCCGCATCGCCTTTCCCTGCCCACCCTTCCGCTCGGCCTGGACCCTCGCGTGTTCGCGCTTCTGGCCGGTAGCAGGGTGTTGTGGTGGCGCCCGTTCTTGCAATCGTCCTGGCCTTCGGTGAGGAGTGTGGCTGGCGGGGCTACCTTCAAGGTGAGCTCGTCAAGCTCGGCTGGCGTCGCGGCGTTCTATTGCTTGGTGTCATCTGGGGCGCCTGGCACTGGCCGCTCATCCTGATGGGGTACAGCTACCCGGGCTACCCGCTCATCGGTCTTGGGTTCAAGGGGTCGCTGCAACAGTTCATGATGGACTCTCTCTGTGGTG
>CAZTTB010000085.1:0-7574 GCA_964616005.1 uncultured bacterium
TCCCGCTCGGCACGGAAGGCGCGCCGCGCCCGGTCGCGCCCCTCGGCCGCCTGCAGCACGTCGTCCCAGGACGTGCCGGCGGCGTCTTCCAGGAAGCTGCATAACTCGGCCACGCTCTGTGCGTGCCCTCCGCGCGCCGCGGCGAACGCCGCCAGCCGCGGCCAGGGCGCGGGCATCTCCAGCGGCGAGCGCGCCTTCACCGCTTCGGGTGCCACCCCGAAGGTTCGGATTCCGAGCTCGCGGTGCACCTCCTCGCGTTGAAGCAGGGTGCGTTGAGCGTCCCGGAAGGCGTCGAAGGCCGACCCCGGCTCGGAGTACGCCTCCTGGTAGGGCTGCATCCGGCGCTGGAAGGCACGGAGCTGGTCCCTCGCCGCCTCCATCTCGTTCTCCAGCCGTAGCACGTCGCGCCGCGTGGGCGCGGGCTGCTTCTGCCAGGCGTCGTAGCGCGACAGCAACGACTCGAGCTCGGCACGGTTGCGACCCCGGAAGCGTCGGGCGCTGGAGCCCGCGATGCCGGGCGGCCGCAGCAGCACGCCGACGCCGACGGCCACCAGCAACGCGAGGCCGGCCGAGAGGCCGACCACCAGCCCCTGGCTGGCCACCCAGAAGACCGCCAGCCCCAGCAGCGATGCGGAGCCCAGCTGCGCCAGGACCGCGCGCCCACGGCTGGACCGGGACGCCAGCGCGGTGCGCAGGGCGTCGGCCTCCAGTTCGTTGGGCAGGTCCGGGTCGGGGACGAGCAGCCGGCGACGCTCCGCCCGCGCCTCGCGCACGGCGACCTCCAGCCCCTCCACGGCCCGGACGCGCGCCTCAGCCTCGTAATCGTAGCGCCGCAGCAACGCCCGGTCCTGCTCGGGCGCCAGCGCCAGCAGGGCGTAGGGGCGCAGGCCGGAGCGCGCCTCGGAGACCCCCTTCTCGCGCCGCAGGAAGGCGCGCCAGTCGGTGACCGCCTGCTCGGCGGCCGCGCGCAGCTCCCGCACGGCCCCGATGGTGAGTCCCTCGTCGTCGTCATGGAAGGGCGCGCGCGCGACGTGCCGCTCGAGCTCACGAGAGCGCTCGGCGGCGGCGCGCTGCGCCGCGTCGCGCGTCCGCTCCGCGTTCTGCAACGCCTCCCTGGCCTCGACGAAGGCCCGTTCGGCGACCATGAGCGCCGCCAACCGTGCCTCGCCGTCCTCCGGAGCGTCGGCCAGCTCCGGCCACACCGCGCTCACGCGCGCGTGGGCGCGGCTCGCGTCGGCCTGTAGCGCCTCCGCCCGGGCCAGCGTCTGCGCCGCGGCGCGGCTCGCCGCGGCGCGCTCATCGTGAGCGCGCCGCCGCACCAGGTAGCTCCGCAGGCGCTCGACCTCGCCTTCCAGTCGCGCGGCCTCCTCCTGATGCAGGCTGCGCCGGGCCTCGGCATCGGCCAGCGCACGCGCCGTCTCCTGAGCTCCGTCGACCGCCTCTCGGCCGTCCTCGATGGTGCGCTCGATGGCGACCAGGCGGGCGTCACAGCGTTCCAGCTCACCGTCCTCGACACCGTCCTCGACACCGTCGGGTAGGCCCCAGGAACGGGCGTTGCGGGTCCGTGCCGCGACCTCCTCCTCCAGTCGGGCCAACGCGCGTTCGACGCTGCCTCTCCCCGAGCCCACCAGCAACCGTTGCACCTCGGCGCTGAGGCGCTCCGGGCGCGGCAGCGGCTGGGTCACGCAGAAGCTCTGGACGAAGGCATCGCGCTCCGGCAGCCCGAGCACGCGCGCCAGCGTCTCCTGGAGTCCTTCCCCCTCGGCGCCGTCGACCGGTCGCCAGGAGGTCTCCTCCGGTCCGTTCTCCGGTCCGTTCTCCGGTCCGTTCTCCGGGCCGGCCTCCGCCGCGGCGCCGTCCCCCTCGCCGGATTCGCTCAGCAGCTCGGCAGCGCCCCCCGCCAGATCGCGCTCCATGCGGTAGCGGACGCCGTCGACGCCCACGAAGGTGAGCCGTCCGCGGCCGCCGGCCCGATCCGCCCCGTCATCGACAGGTCCGAACAGCACGTCGGTCAGGCCGCGTACCACGCTGGACTTGCCCCACTCGTTGGGGCGCACCAGCGTGGCCAGACCCTCGGGGAAGCACAGCGACCGTGCCTCCAGCGCCCGGGCCGCGGGGAGCTCGAGGCGCTCCCACAGCACCCCGACCGGGTGCCGCCCGGGCCGGGTCGGGCCGGTGCGGCCCGAGCCCGCACGTGACCGGCCGCGCCGGCTCACGCCGGACCTCCCGCGGAACCGCCGTCGAGCGGACGCTCGGGCCCCGGCGGCCTGCGCTCCCCGCCGGGCGGAGGTCCGTCGCCCAGAGCGGCGATCCCCCAGCGCACGCTGCGAGCCAGGCGCTCGCGGCCACCCTCGCCGGCCACTTCCGCACGTTCGAGCATGCGCGCCACGAAGGCGCCGCGCACGCTGGCCTCCTGCGCCCAGCGCTGCAGCAGCTCGGGCGCCAGACCATCGATCTCGTCGCGCACTTCGAGGTGGAAGAAGTCCTCGGCATGGCGCTCCTCGAGCGCGGCGGCGTCGAGGTCCGGCAGCCACAGCGTGCCCCCGAGGCGTACCCGCTGCACCGCGTCGGGGTCGGCCCGCTCAGCGATGAAGGCATCCACTTCGGCGATGTCGTCGACCGGGGTGAGGTCGAGCCGGGCGTCCCGGACCGGCTGCACCGGCACGGCCACGCGCTGCACCTGCATGCCCTCACCGGTCCATCCCGCCAGCGTGACGGCCCCGCACCCCCCGTCGCCGAAGCCCATGGCCTCGGGCGATCCCGGGTAGACGGCCGGTCCGGCCGGGAAGCGGTGTTGCAGCGGGTCGTGGAGCGAGCCCATGGCGACGTAGTGGTAGCGCGCGGCGGCGAGGCCCTCCTCGTCGAGCGAGAGCGTGCGGACCCCGCCTGCGGCAACGCCGAGCACGCCGTGGAATGCCGCGATGTGCACGCCCGGTTGCTCGAGCCGCGGGAAGTCACGGACCGGCCGCCCCCCGACCGCGGCCCCGCCGCTGTACGCCATGCCGTACAGGTGCACGGTCTCACCCGCCAGCTCCACCGTAGCGAGATGAGCGGGCGCGGGCTCGGCGACCAGCAGCCCCGGCCAGCCGTCACGTTGGCGCCGGTAGACGCTGGCGCCGTAGGTGATCTCGTCGTGGTTGCCTGGCACGGTGAGTACCAGCACACCGCGGTCCTCGAGCCGGCGCAACTGCCCCAGCGCAGCCTCGACGCACTCGGGGTCGGGGTCGAAGGTATCGAACAGGTCACCGGCCACGATGACGAGGTGTGCGCCTTCGGCCAACGCCACATCCACAGCACGTTCGAGCACACCGTCCCTGCGCCGACGACGCTCGGCCGCCCGCTGTGCGGGCCAACCGGACGGCTGCCAGCCTAAATGCAGGTCGGCGAGATGGAGCAGGCGCACGGGACCTCCCGCATCCCTCGAACGGCGCCACCGGGGCAGCGCGCTACGAGCCTTGTCCGCACCTTAACGGTAGCAGGTCGCCCATCGCCGCGCAGAGGAATTCTCACCCTACGGGCGCTCCCGCGGGACGGCGCACTTCTCATGCCGATCGGGCGGAGCCTCTCATGGCGTCGCCCTATCCTGCCGGGGTCGCGGCCTCGGGCCGCACCTGCACCGCACCGAGGGTGCGCCGCGATTCCCCGCGGCGCCTACGCCGTTCCCCGGCATCCCCCTCGAGCGGTGGCTCCCCGAGCTCCCGCGTTCGAAGAGGCCTTCGGCGCCCTCCGATCCGCGCCGTCGAGGCCGTCCCCCTGTCCCGGCCCGTGGCCCCCGGCCACGGGCCTATCCGTGCCGGCCCGGCGCGCGACGCCGCGTCGTGAAGGCTCCCGCAGGGAACGTTTAGGCTGGACTCATCTGTTGTTCGTAGAGTCTGGGCGAGACTGCACGCGATCGCTCCATCCGGGCACACCCCGCCCGAGCACTCCATCGACTCGACGTACCACCTTCGCGCCCGCGCCCGGGCGACCTTGCATCCAGGAGAGGTTGACCGCATGAACCATGTCCCCCACCGCTCGCGCGCCGCGTCCTGGCGCCACGGCATGGCCCGCCTCGTCGCCGCGCTCGCGCTCGCGAGCGCCGGCGCCGCCCTGGCCGCCAGCACCATCCTGCCGTCGGAGTTCACCACCACCTCCGGCACCATGTGGCAGTACATCGTCGATCACTCGGCGCGAACGCTGAACCCGACCTGCTACCGGAGCAGCGCCCAGCCCGCCGAGAGCTACAACTGCCTCAAGGTCGCTCTGCTCGCCACGGGCATCGACAAGTCCCTCCGCGCGGGCGGCCCGGTCACGCTGTTCGCGCCCACCGACGCCGGCTTCGCCGAACTCGCGAAGGTGATGGGCAGCACGCCGTTCCGGGTGCTCATGACCCAGCCCGCCAAGCTGACCGAGGTCCTGCATAACCTGATGGTGGAGGGGCGCTACACCAGCGCCGACCTCCAGGCTCGCTCCATCCCTGCGACCGGTCGCTTGAGCCTTCCCACCCTCGCGGGCACGGCGCTCGAGCTCACCTTCGGACACTTCACGACGGGGCCGGGGCGCGTCACGGTCCGGGTCGGCCCGACCACCATGCAGCCCGCCTGGGAGCCCTACCTGGTCGGGCAGTCGGTGGCGCTCGACAACGGCGTGATCATCCCCGTGGACATGGTCTACCTGCCGAGCAACTTGCGCTAGCGGAGCGCGCGCTGCGGCCCGCTCGCACGGCTAGACCTCGCCGGCGGTCGGGTCGGGGGCAACGCCGGCGTCCTCGACGGCCCCGTCGGTCGCCGGCGCGCCCAGGCGTGCCCCCACGGTCGAGGCCGCACGCTTGACAGCCGCGCGGTAGCGTCGTTCGATGCCACTGTCGAAGCGGCTCAGCGGTCCGGCCAGCGCGATGGCGGCCACCATGCGGCCGGGCTCCTCGAACACCGGCGCCGCGACCGAGAAGGCGCCGTCCTCGAAGTCGCCGATCGCCACGCACACGCCCTGCCGCCTCGCACGATCGACGTCGATGCGAAGCAGCTCCGGATCGGTCTCGCTGAGCTCGGTGTAGGCGGGCATCGGCTCGCTCACCAGCCACGCCATCAGCTGGCGCGAGCCGTGCGCCAGGAAGAGCTTGCCGGCGCTACCGGCGTTCAGGCGGGTTCGCTCCCCCACCGGCGACACCACACGTACCGTCTTCGAGGACTCGCGCACGTCGGCGATCACCGCGTCGAGCCCGTCGCGCACCACCAGGTGGATGCTCTCCCCGGTCTCCTCGCGCAGCTCGTCGAGCACCAGCGCCGCAACCCCGACCACCGGTTGCAGTCGCGCCGCCAGGTGACCCAGCCGCATCGCTCCGTACCCCAAGCGGTAGGTCTTGTCCGCGCCCTTGGCCACCAGACCGTGCCCTTCGAGGGTGGCCAGGATCTTCAGCACCTGGCTGACGCTGGTATCCGAGCGCTCGGCCAACGCCTGCAATCCGAGGTCCGGCCGCCGTCCCACCAGGGCCAGGATGCCGAGCGCGCGGTCCAGTGCCTGGATGCGGTAGCGGCCGGTGGCGCCGCCATCGCCAGAGCTCCGGCGACCGGGACCACCCTCAGGGCCCAGGTCGGACCCGGCCAATCCACCAGTATCGTCGTCTGGGAGCATCCGCATGGCACAGTCTACGACAGCGAACGTTTCTCTTCAATAAACATGCTTTCGGACCATGAAACCTTCACCGATCCAGGCCGAGCCGGCCTGACGGTCGCCCGTCGTCACGCCAGCGCCAGCACCGGGCAAACGTCCGTTGACCCCGTGGGCGTGGGTGATCGATGCTGGCGGCAACCGCCGTCGGCCGCATGGCGGCGGTGAAGGGGGCCCCTACGTGACGACCCTGACCCTCTCCTCCGGCTGGACGCTGGAGCTGGTGCGCGCCGGTGACGGCAGCCCCACGGAGCTGGTGGGACGAACGCTGCCTGCCAGCGTTCCCGGTTGTGTGCATACCGACCTGCTGGCGCAAGGTGTCATCCCGGACCCCCTGGTCGAACGCAACGAGGACCTCGTGCAGTGGATCGGCGAAGGCGACTGGCGCTACCGCTGCCGTTTCACCGCGTCACCCGAGCTCCTGGCGCACGAGCGTGTGGAGCTGTACTGCGAAGGGCTCGACACGGTGGCGACGGTGGAGGTCAACGGCCGGTCGGTGGGGCGTGCCCAGAACATGCACCGGCCCCACCGATTCGACGTCGCGGCCGCGCTGCGACCGGGCGACAACGAGGTGAGCGTGACCTTCACCTCGGCGCTCGCCTACGCGCGGTCGCAGGCCGAACGGCTGGGCGAGCGGCCCCGCGCCTACCCGCTGCCGTTCAACTTCATCCGCAAGATGGCGTGCAACTTCGGCTGGGACTGGGGTCCGACGCTGGTCACGGCCGGCATCTGGAAGCCGATCCGGCTCGAGGGCTGGTCGGGCGCGCGCATCCGCGAGCTCCGCGCGCTCGCGCGTGTCACCGATGCCGCCGACGCGCCGCCGGACGATCCCGCGGCGCCCGTCGACGGCAGCGTCGAGCTGCGGGTCGAGCTGGCGCGTGCCGGGCGGCCGCAACCGCTCCTGCTGACCCTGCGCCTCGAGCGTCCGGAGGGCGAGGGAGGTGACGCCAGGGCCACGCTGGCCCTCGGCCCTGACGACACCGACGCTACGCTGCGCCTCGACGCCCGCTCGGTGCGCCGCTGGTGGCCCCGCGGCTACGGGGACCACCCCCTGTACGACCTGGGGGTGACGCTGCAGGGGCAGGACGGCCCGCTGCTCGAGAAGCGCCACCTGCGCATCGGCTTCCGAAGCGTCACGCTCGACACCCACCCCGACGAGGCGGGCGCGGCGTTCACACTGGTCGTCAACGAGCGTGAGGTCTTCGCCAAGGGCGCCGATTGGATCCCCGACGATCCCTTCCCGTCGCGCCTCACCGAGGACCGCCTGCGAACTCGCCTGCGGCAGGCAGTCGACGCCAACATGAACCTGCTGCGCGTCTGGGGAGGCGGCCTCTACGAGAGCGACGCCTTCTACGACGTGTGCGACGAGCTCGGCCTGATGGTGTGGCAGGACTTCGCGTTCGCCTGCGCGGCCTACCCGGAAGAGGAGCCGTTCGCCAGCGAGGTAGCGGCCGAGGCCCGCGCCAACATCGTGCGTCTCGCGGCCCACCCCAGCCTGGTGCTGTGGAACGGAAACAACGAGAACCTGTGGGGGCACGAGGACTGGAACTGGCAGGCGGCGCTGGGCGATCTCAGCTGGGGCCGCGGATTCTACCTCGACACCCTGCCTCGCCTCGTGGCGGAGCTCGACCCCACCCGCCCCTACTGGCCCGGCAGCCCATGGTCGGGGCGCGAGGACCTTCCTCCGAACGCCGACGGCGCCGGCTGCAAGCACATCTGGGACGCCTGGAACGAGAAGGACTACACCGTCTACCGGTCGTACCGGCCGCGCTTCGTGTCCGAGTTCGGGCACCAGGCGCCGCCGACCTACGCCACCTTGCGGCGGGCGATCTCCGATCGGCCGCTGACGCCCGCCGGCCCCGGGATGCTCCATCACCAGAAGGCCGTCGGCGGCAACGACAAGCTCGAGGCCCGCCTGGCCGAGCACT
>CAZTTB010000086.1:0-1434 GCA_964616005.1 uncultured bacterium
GACGCTGTCCACGCCCCCGACAGCGTAGACTGCCGAAGCTATGTCCGCTCGGTCTTGAGGTCCTCTCGGCCGGTGGTTAGCCAGAAGGGATCCCTTTGAGTTTCGAACCGTACAACCTCGATGCCCGCATCCAGTCGGGCATCCGAGCGGCGGGCTACGTCAGCCCGACCCCGATCCAGGAGCGCGCGCTACCGCCTGCGCTCGAGGGACGGGACGTGCTGGGCCTCGCCCAGACCGGCACCGGCAAGACCGCCGGCTTCGTCCTCCCCATCCTCCAGCGCTTGCTGAGCGGCCCCCGCGGCCGCATCCGGGCGCTGATCGTGGCGCCCACCCGCGAGCTGGCGGAGCAGATCCACGGCGAGATCGCCAAGCTCGGTCGACAGACCGGGCTTCGTAGCGCCACCGTCTACGGTGGCGTCGGCTTCGCTCAGCAGGAGGCAGCGCTGCGCGGCCGCGCGGAGATCATCGTGGTGTGCCCCGGACGTTTCCTCGACCACCTGGGGCGCGGCAACGCCGACCTCCGGGCGCTCGAGGTCGTGGTGCTCGACGAGGCCGACCACCTGCTGGACATGGGCTTCCTGCCCGACGTCCGGCGCATCCTGGCGAAGGTCCCAGACGACGCCCAGCGCATGCTCTTCTCCGCCACCATGCCGTCCGAGCTGGGCGGCCTGGTCGAGGAGATGCTGGACGACCCCGTGACCGTCGAGGTCGACCGGCGCGAGCCTGCCAAGACCATCGATCAGGCCCTCTACCCGGTGCACGGCACCGAGAAGACCGACCTGCTCAGACACGTCCTGAAGGAGCACGACCCGCGCTCGACGCTGGTGTTCACCCGCACCAAGCACCGCGCCAAGAAGCTGGCGGCGCAGCTCGACCGCGAGAACCACTTCGTCACCGCGATCCAGGGCAACCTGTCGCAGAACAAGCGCCAGAAGGCGCTCGACGGCTTCCGCGACGGGCACTACCACATCCTCGTGGCGACCGACATCGCGGCCCGCGGGATCGACGTCTCGCGCGTCTCCCACGTGATCAACTACGACATGCCGGACACCGTCGACGCGTACATCCACCGCATCGGCCGCACCGGCCGCATGGAGCGCAGCGGCCAGGCGCTCACCTTCGTGACGCCGGAAGACGGCGCCATGGTGAAGGCCATCGAGCAACGCCTGGGGCGGCGTATCGAGCGCGTCAGCATCGACGGCTTCGGCAAGGGCGCCGACATCTCGACCACCGACCGGCCCGCCCAGCGCGCGCCCGGAAGGTCCTCGCGGACCGGCAGCAGGCCGCCTCGCTCCAGCGGCGCAGGTCGGAGCGGGGGTCCGGGTCGTTCCAGCGGCGCGGGTCGTTCCGGCGGACCCGATCGGTCGACGAGCCGGTCCACCGACCGCCCCAGCGACCCTGCGAGCCCACGTGGCGCGCAGCACAGCGCGCAAC
>CAZTTB010000086.1:1534-7563 GCA_964616005.1 uncultured bacterium
CACAGCGCGCAACGCAGCACGGATCCTGCCGAGCGCGCCGGCGGGAGTGGCTCCAAGCCCGCGGCGAACGGCTCGCGGCGCCGCCGGCGGCGCGGCCGCGGCCGCTCGCGCGGCGGCGCGGGGCAGAGCGCCTCGGCGCCCGACGGGGGCGGCCGGGACCGCTAGATCCTTCGGCGCCGGGCGGAACCATCCGCCCGGCGCCGCGGTCCGCCGCGGGGCCGGACGGCCCAAGGAGGACCGCCCGACAACGGACAGGATGGACGCGGTAGTCTGGGGTGGAGACGCACCGCATGGAAGTGACGCGCCGGCAGGAGACCTTCATCCGCACCCTGGTCGACCTCTACCGGGAGCATGCCGAGCCCATCCACTACTCGCGTCTCGCCGAGCAGCTCGGGGTGAGCCCGTTCACGGCGTACGACATGTTGCGGCTGCTCGAGGAGCGCGGCTACGCCCGCTCCGAGTACTACCTCGACGAGGGCAAGCGCCAGCCGGGACGTTCGACCATCGTGTTCACGCCGACCGCCAAGGCCCACGGCCTGATGGCGGAGCTCAGTGCCGACGTTCCCCCCGGCGACTGGGAGAGCGTCAAGGAAGCCCTGGTCGAGCGCCTCCGGAGCGGCAGCTTCCCCGACCCCGACCTGGTGGTAGGGGTCCTGGCGAGCGTTCCGCAGAGCGACACCCCCGTGCTGCGCTACTGCACCGAAGTCGCGACGGTATTGATGCTCCGGCTGTGGCGGGCCGGACGCATCGACGACGCCCGCGGCTACCTCCGTGGATTCCTGCGGCCGGCGAGCGGTGAGACCCGACAGATGCTGCTCCTGCTCGTAGGCTTCGCCGCCGGCGTGCTGGCGGGTCCGTCCGCGGACGAGGCCGACGGCTTCGACGAGGTGCTGCAGCACACGACCCGCTACCTGGGCTTCGTGAGCGCCATGCCGGACGACGAGTGCGACCAGCTCGCCGCCAACCTCCAGGAAGCCCTGGGCCCGCTGCTGGACGCACCCGGCCCGAACACCTGATCGCGACTCCCGCCCGGGCACCCCGCCCGAGCGCGCTCCTCGCTCCCCTGCCCCTTCCGACCGTCCGCTCCGGTGCCTCTCCGTCCCGCAGCCGGGCCGGGCCTCGGGACAACTAGCCCTGGTCCGTCGTCGGGCGGCCCCGCTAGTATTGATTGGTAATTTTGGATTCTTGGGTCTTTGTGCCCCCAGGAGCGTGAGCACCGTGGACACCCACGACGTACCCGTCCGGCCGCCGCGACGCCGGCCGCGGAGCCGCACGCGCGCCACCCCGGTACCGTCCCCGATCGCTCCCGGCAGCGGCCTCTCGGGAGGCCCCCAGTGATGACCGCGCTGATGGACCGGATCGCCGACCTGGCCCTGAAGCGGGGCCGTCTCGTCATCACCGTCTTCGCCGCGCTCACGCTCCTCGCCGGAGCGGGCCTGGTGCGGCTGCGGCTCGACAACTCCATCACCGCCATGTACCCCGACAACTCGACGGCGGCGGCGCTGCAGACCGAGGCCGAGAACACCTTCGGCAGCGGCAAGCTGCTCATCGCGGTGGTGGAAGGCGACATCTACTCGCCGAAGGGGCTCTCCGACCTCCACCGCCTCACCGCCTCGCTCACGGCCGTCGATGGCATGCGCCGCGTCACCAGCGCTGCCAACGCTAGCGTCATGACGGACGACGACGGCCTGCTGCGCATCGACGCCCTGGTCGATCCCCAGCACCTCGGACCGGAGGACATCGCGCGCATCCGCTCCTTTCTAGCGACCTCCGATCTCTACGGCCACGATCGGTTCGTCAACCGGGCCGGCACGGCGGCCTCGATCGTGATGCAGATCGACCCCACGGCCGACGCGGGGCCCGTCCTGCGTTCCGTCGACCGGGTGCTCGCCTCCGACTGGACCGGACCCGCCCATGTCGCGGGCAACGCCCTCGTCGAAGTCGAGATGGGCCGCACCGTGCGGCACGACTTCCCGGTGCTGGTGTCGTTGGCCGCCGTGCTGATCCTCGCCATGCTGTTCCTCAACTTCCGCAGCGTCCAGGGCACGGTACTGCCCATGGTCACGGTGGTCCTCGGCCTGATCTGGTCGATGGGCGCCATGGGGTGGCTGGGGCAGGGCATCACCACCCTCAACATCGTCGGCCCGGTAGCCATCCTGGCCGTCGGCAGTTCGTTCTCGCTCCACCTGCTGGGCCGCTACTACTTCGACCTGGCGCACGGTCGCGGCAAGACCGACGCCATCCGCCTGGCCGTCCGCGAGACCGGGCTCGGCGTGCTGATCTCGGGTGTGGCCATCACCGCGGCCATGTGCACGCTGTTCCTGTCGTCCATGCCCACCGTGCGCGTTCTGGCCCTGTTCACGGGCGGCGGCGTGTTCACCTCCCTGGTGGCATCGCTGCTGCTCCTGCCCGCCATCCTCGTCCTGCTCCCGGCACCGAAGCACGTCCCCGACCCGGCATCCCCGAAGTTCATGGAGCGCCTGTTGCGGCGGCTGGGAACCTTCGTGAGCCGCCGGCGCCGGGCGATCCTGATCGCCGCCGGGCTGTTGGCGGTGCTCGCCGCGATCGGAGCGGCACGCATCGTGCCCGACACCGCGGTGCTCTCGTACTTCGGCAAGAACTCAGCGGTGAGACAGAGTTACGACGTCGTCGAGCGGACCTTCGGCGGTTCGAGCCAGATCGAGGTGCTCGTGACCGGCGACCTCAACGACCCCGGCCTGCTCGGAGCCATGCTCGCCTTCGAACGCGGCGTCGACGCGCTGCCGGCCATCGGCTCCAGTACCTCCATCGCCGACGTCATCCAGACGATCCACGGCACCCTCACCGGCCAGAGCGGGCTTCCGCGGACCCGCCAGGGGGTCGCCCAGGAGCTGCTCGTCTACCAGATGTCCGGCGACGTGAGCGATATCACCCAGTTCATGACCCTCGACGCCAGTCAGGGGATCGTCGAGATCACCACCAGCGCGCACTCCACGGCGGCGCTCCACCAGGTCTTCGGTGAGGTCCAGAGGATCGCGGCGGCCACCATCGGGAACCGCGCCGAGCTCGGCTACACCGGCCTCGCGCTCCTCCAGCTCGCCATCGAGAAGGCGCTGCTGCACGACTTCATCCTCAGCCTCACCCTCGCCATCGCCGTGGTCATCGTCATCGACAGCCTGGTGCGCTCGGTCTCCGCCGCTCTGGTCACCATCCTGGCCCTGCTGCTGACGATCGTGCTGCAGTACGGCGTTCTCGGGTTCCTCGGCATCCCACTCGACCTCGCCACCATGCTCCTGGGCGCGCTCGCTGTCGGCGTGGGCGACTACGCCATCCACCTGACGGTGCGCTACTTGGAGGAGCGCCGCCACAGCTCCACCGCCGAGGCGGCCATGGAGCAGGCGCTGGCGACCTCCGGTCGCTCGATCCTGTTCACGGCCCTCACGCTCGGCGCCGGCTTCGCCTCGATGATCACCAGCAGTTTCATCCCGATCCGCACGCTGGGATCGCTCATGACGTTCACCGTCGCTTCCATCGGGATCGTGTCGCTCACGCTGCTCCCCGCCGCGTGCCTGGTCTTCCTCCGGGATCCGCGGTCCCCTCGCCCCATCCACCGGGAGGTGTCGCACCGTGCCTAGGCACCCGTTGCTCTCGTTCCTCGCCGCGCTGGTCGTGATCGCGGGTCTTCCCTGCGCTCTCGCCCAGAAGTACAGCACCGCCGACCAGGTCATGGACGCCGTAGACGCGAGGCCAGTCCCGGCGGACCTCGTCTCCACCATGACCATGACCATCACCGCCAAGTCGGGCCAGAGCCTGACCCGCAGCATGGACATCTGGTCGGCCGGCGACGGCGATCGGCAGGTCATCAAGTTCACAGCGCCGGCCGACATCAAGGGCTCCGGCTTCCTGTCGATCACGATGCCCGACGGCGCCACCCAGTCGATGATCTACCTGCCCGCCCTGGACCGCACGCGGCGCATCGCCGGCAGCCAGAAGCAGGAAGCGTTCTTCGGATCCGACTTCTCCTACGAGGACATCAGCGACCTGCAGAGCGGTACTCGCAAGGACTACGTCAGCGAGCTGCTTAAGGTCGAGCCCGGCCCGGTCTACGTGGTGCAGTCCACCCCCAAGGCCGGCGCCGAGACCAGCTACCAGAAGCTCGTGCTCGAGATCCCCGAGGCCACCTTGCTGCCTCGCCGCATCGAGTTCTACCGGAACGGCGCACTGCTCAAGGTCATGACCATCGGCGAGACCACCAAGGTGGGCGACTACGTCCTGCCCAGCGAGCTGCGCATGGAGACCGTCGCCCGCGGCTCCTCTACGACCATCCGGCAGAGCGACTTCGCCGTGGACAAGGCCATCCCCGACGAGGTGTTCAGCGAACGGTTCTTGAGGAGGTGAGCATGCGTCGCATCGTGGCAACCCTCCTGCTCCTCGCCCTCGTCGGCCAGAGCGCCGCTCAGACCACCTTCCAGCTGGGAGGCGAGACCCGCGCCACCTTCGGCGTCGCCGTCGACGGCACGCTACCGGTGGCGTCGGCCGGCTTGACCCTCCGCGTCAGCGGCGACGTCGGCAGCGGCGTCCTCCCGGACGCCAGCTACGAGGCCGAACTCGTGGCCCGCTACGACGCCGCCACCGGCAGCGCCGACGTGCATCTCGGCAAGGCCTTCGCCACGGTCTACCTCGGCGACACCGACCTGATCGTGGGACAGCAGATCGCCTTCTGGGGGACCACCGACGCCGTCAACCCCGAGGACGTCCTCAACCCCCGCGACCTGAGCTACCCGGCGGCCGACCCGTCCGAACAGCGCATCCCCACGCCCATGATCCGCGCCATCGTCCACGACCGGGCCGACGGGGTCAAGCTCGACTTCGTGCTGGTGCCCGTGTTCCGCGCTTCCGAGCCGCCCGCGGCGCGCTGGCAACCTGCAGCCGCCGCCGGCGATCTGCAGCTCCCGGCGGGCGTCGTCATCGTGGGCCAGGCGTCCACTCTCGACGAGGTCCCGGCCGCGGAACTCGGCAACGTCCAGTTCGGCGCCCGTGCCACGCTGGACCTCGGCGTCCTGAGCGGTGGCGAAGCGAGTCTGGCCTACGTCCACGGCATCCGCACCACCCCCACCGTCAGCGCGCAGCTCGTGCCCACCCAGACACCCGGGCAGGTCCTGTTGCAGCCGGTACTGAGCTACGACCGCTACGACCTCGTCGGCGCCGATGCCTCCGTCGCCACGGACTGGGCGGTGTTCCGCGGCGAGGCAGCCTACACCTTCACCCATGACCCCGCCGGGACCGACCCTGCCATCGGCAACCCGGGCTTCCAGGCTGTCCTGGAGGTCGAGCACACCTTCGACAGCGGCGCCAGCGGCACCCTCGAAGGCATCGTCGAGCACACCAACGCGGACCAGGGGCAGGACAACGCCGTCACCGCCGTCAGCGCGCTGGCGACGATCCACTACGAGGCCAGCGCGCGCCTGACCGCCGAGGCCGCCTGGCTGCACGACTTCAGCGACGGCAGCGGCATGCTCCGCCCGCGGATGACGTACACGTTCGCCGACGGCGTGCGCGGCGAGGCCGACCTCGCCGTGTTCTACGGTCGAGACGGCAGCCGCTACGGGGCCTGGCGGGACAACAGCCAGCTCAGGCTCAGCCTCGTCTACGCCTTCTGATGCGCTCCCTGTCCCTACAGCTCGCGTCGGAGGTCCTCACGGGGCCGACGGCGCGAGCTCCCGTAGCATCGTCACGGCCCGCTCTCGCTCGTAGCGATCCACGGCCGTCGGCGTCGGCAACGTCAGCGCCTCGCGAAGCTGCTCTACGGCGAGCGATCGGTCGCCTGCGTCGCGCAACGCCGTCGCGTACTGCACCCGCAGGTTCACGCGCTGTGGAGCCAGGGACACGCCCCTGGCTACCAGTTCCAGCGCCCCCTCGCGGCGCGCGCCGTAGAGCCATCCGACACCGCGGTCGGTGACCCCGAGGTTCCACATGCCGAGGCCGACCAGGGCGTCGGGATCGTCCGGCGCCGCGGCCACCGCCCGCTTCAGCAGATCGCCGATCTCGCC
>CAZTTB010000087.1:0-7500 GCA_964616005.1 uncultured bacterium
CGGGCGATGTTGCGGGCGATGTTGCGGGCGACGCCGGTTCGGCGTCTGGATCGGCGTTCGATCCGGCGTTCGTGCTCGCGTTCCGATCGGTGTCTGGATCCGTGTCCGGACCCGCGCCGGCCGACACTTCCGACGGTGGGCTCCCTGTCGCGTTCGCCCGCGTACCGGCCGCCGCAGCCGCAGCGCCGGCGGAGGCACCCTTGGCGGAGCGGCCGCGGCGCCCGCCGTTCGGTTCGAAGGGCGCCGCCGCCGGCGTGGCACGGCGACCGGCGCCTGCGTCACGGGTGGCGGCGTCGGTCCGCTCTTCTGCGTTCGTTGACGAGCCCGACTGCGTGTCCGAGGCTGGGGCCGCAGCGGTATCCGCGGCCGTATCCGCGGCCGTGTCCGCGGCCGTGTCCGCGATCGTTGCCCCGACCCCCTCGCCGGCGGGGCCCCGGTCCGCCCCGTCGCGCAGCGCGTTGAGGCCCTTGATGAGGGCCACCTCGAGCGCGTAAAGATCGTTGTGCCGCAAGAAGCGCTCCATATCGTCGTCGAGCGCCTGGATGACGCGCATCAGAGCGGCGTCGTCGACTTCGAGATGGAAACCCCGTCCCCTGACCGAGCCCACCAGGGCGTCACGCAGGGTGCGCGTGAGCTGCTCGGCCAGGGTGCGCGGCGAGAACCCTTCGCGGTAGAGCGCGGCGGCTTCGTCCAGCAATGTTGCCAGATCCTGCTCGGCGAGCGCGACGCCCATCGTCCGCAATCGATCGTTCGGAGGCAGCCCCAGGGCCTCCTCGGCGGCGCCCGTGGTGATGCCGTCGTCGAGCAGCAGCAGCCGCTCGAGCATCGACTCGGCGTCACGCATGCCGCCGTCGGCCACCTGCGCCACCAGCCTGAGGGCGTCCTGCTCCGCAGCGACGTCGGCCGCGGCCGCCAGCGCCTCCAGCTTGCCCGCGATCTCATCGACGGAGAGGCGCCGGAAGCGGAAGTGCTGACAGCGCGAAAGGATCGTCGGTGGCAGCTTCTCGGGCTCGGTCGTCGCCAGGATGAAGAGCAGACCGGGAGGCGGTTCCTCGAGCGTCTTCAACAGCGCGTTGGCGGCCGCACGACTGAGCATGTGGGCCTCGTCGAGGATCCACACCCGGGTGCCGCCGCGCAGACCGGCCAGGCCGACCTTCTCACGCAGAGCCCGGACGTCGTCGACCGAGTTGTTGGAGGCCGCATCGAGCTCGGTCACGTCGGGGTGCGAGCCCTGCTGGACCAGTCGGCAGGATTCGCAACGACCGCAGGGCCGGGCGGCCGGGTCCTCGTCCTCGCAGTTCGCCGCCATCGCCAGCAGGCGTGCGGTCGTGGTCTTGCCCACCCCCCGCGGGCCGGAGAAGAGGTAGGCGTGCCCGATGCGGTCGCGGCGTACCGCCGAGCCCAGCACCTCGATGACATGCTCCTGGCCCACGACCTCGTCGAAGCGGACGGGGCGGGCTCGTTGGTACAGCGCCGACATCAGGGGTCACTGTACCACCGGGCAAACGCCTTCCCGGCGCCGCCGCAGGCGCCGTAGGGCGCGTCCAGGCGCGCAACGCGACGAAGCAAGCCGGGAGGCCCGCGGTGTAGCATGGTGCTCATGAAGGCGGCCGCACCCCAGGGCGTCCGGCCGCGTCTCGGGGTGGCGTTCGGCGGGGGCACGGCCCGTGGCCTGGCGCACATCGGGGCGCTCAAGGTGCTCGAGGCCGAGGGGGCCACTCCGAGTGCGCTGGCGGGTACGAGCTACGGTGCGATCATCGCCGCGCTCTACGCGCTGGGCATGCATGCGTTGGAGCTCGAGAGGCTGGTGCGGGAGCAGGACACCGGGGAGATCTGGCGACAGGGCATCGACTTCGGCATCCACCGCGGCAGCCTCATCCACGGCCAGCGCTTGGCGCGCTGGCTCGACCGCAAGTTCTTCTTCGGGGCCACGTTCGCCGATACCGAGATCCCCTTCGTAGTGGCCTGCACCGACCTCTCGACGGGGCGGCTGCGGGTGATCCGGGAGGGGAGCATCGCGCACGCGGTGCAGGCGAGTATCGCGCTGCCGGGCGTGTTCGCCCCGGTGCGAAAGGACGGCCGCGTGCTCATCGACGGCGGCTTCGTGGAGACGGTGCCGTTCCGCGCGCTGTCCACGCTGGATCCGGAGCTGGTCATCGGGCTCCACGCCGGCATCGACGTGGAGCATTCGCGCCTCGTGCGCTTCATCCGGCGCTTCAATGCCTCGCGCTGGGGCCGGCGCTTCCAACGGCTTGCCGCCCGCAGCAGGGCGAACGGACCGTTCGGCCAGATGACCCGCGGGTTGGCGATCTCGCTGCGCTCGTACAGTCACGGGCTCCGGGCGCCGCGCGGCGGGCTGCTGGTGCGTGAGGCTCCGCCCACGGCCTGGTGGGACTTCCACAAGTCGCCGCAGGCGATCCGTGCCGGGGAGCAGGCGATGCGCGCGGCACTGGCCGCCGCTCCGGAGGTCGCCTGCCGGCTGCGCGGCGAGGAGGTGCCGTGCGACCGTTGATGGTGCTCCGGGGGTTGGAGCAGCGCCCCACCTGGCCGGCCCTCAGAGCGCTGGATGCGGCTCTGCAGGGACGTGACCCGGAGCCGGTCGAAGCGGCGTACGTGGGCGTTGTGAGGGCGCTACTGACCGAGCAGCGCGCCGATCTGGCGTCGGCCCTGGCGGGCGCCCTGCTCGGGGTGGACAACCCCCTGGTCCGTGAGCCCGACCCTCCTGCGGGCCTGCTAGAAGCGGCGCGCGCCGACCTGGAGGGGATCGCGGATGCCCTGAGGCGGAACTGGTGGGCCGAGGCGAGAGCGCAGGGTGCGGCCTCTGTGCCGCACCTGCGGGCCCTGGCGCGGCCCCCCGAGCGAGACCCTTGGGAGGACGCCGTGGCGGCGTTCGCCGAGGCGCTCGCGGTAGAGCCGACGGACGCCCTCCTCGGGCGCCTGCTCGCCCGCTACCGCGAACACGGTGCCGGCGCAGCCGCACGCTACGTGGCGCTCCGCTGGCACGACGGTTCACTCGTCGGCATCCCCCATCCCGCCGTGGCCGACGCCACCACGCTGGTGGGTGTCGACGATCGGCTCGCCAGGCTCTTCGCCAACACCGAAGCGTTGCTGGCGGGAGCCCCGGCCCACAACGTGCTGCTCTATGGGCCGCGCGGCAGCGGCAAGTCCACGGCGGTCCGCAGCCTCCTACCGCGCTACGGCGAGCGCGGGTTGCGCCTGGTGGAGCTGTCCGGGGACGCGCTGCAGACGTTGCCGGAGGTGGTCGAGCGGCTGCGCGCGCTGCCGCAACGTTTCGTGCTCTACGTCGACGACCTCAGCTTCGAGCACGACGATCGCCGCTACCACCCCCTGAAGACGTTGCTGGAGGGCAGCCTCACCGCCCGTCCGGCCAACGTCGTGCTCTACGCCACCAGCAACCGCCGCCACCTGTTGCGCGAGCGCCTCTCCGAGCGCCCGCAGCCCGGCGAGGACGACGACGTGCATGCCTGGGATACCCACAACGAACGGCTCGCGCTGGCCGACCGCTTCGGGCTCACGCTCACCTTCCCCAGCGCCAGCCAGCGGCGCTACCTCGACATCGTCGAGGCGCTGGCGGCGCGGGAGGGGATCGCCGCGCCGGACCTGAGCGAGCGCGCCGTTCGTTTCGCCGACTGGGGCAACGGCTACTCGGGGCGGACCGCACGTCAGTTCATCGATGCGGTCGCGCAGGAGCGGGCCGCAGGAAGGACCTGAGGGCGGCGTACGTGAGCGGCGCTAGCGGGTCGTGGCGTCGCCTGCCAGCCGTGCGACGCCCGCGGCCAGCGCGTAGGCCTGCCCCCGGTCCAGCGGGGCCGATGGAGCGAAGCCGGCGGGCGCCAGGCCGGCTCGCTGCAACGCGCTCCAGGTCGGTTCCGCCGGGCAGGCGCCGAGCCGGCAGGCGGCGTCGTAGACAGCACTCAGCGCGATGGCCGGGCGCAGGGGCGCGGTGCTGATGCCGTAGCGCGCGACCAGCGTCGGGCCGGTGTCGACATCGCCGAAGAAACGCTGCGCAACGTTGCTGAGCAGGTACAGGAAGCTCAGCTGGGTGACGGGCCGGGTGAGGTGAGGATCGTTGTCGTAGCCACCGACGGCCAGGCCGCGGCTGAGCAGGAGTCGGTAGGCATCGTAGTACGGACTCGTGACCGGTCCGACCGGCGCGCGCGGCTCCACCGTAGGGAGGTAGGCACCGCGGGCGCGCAGCGTGGCGCGCACCGCCTGCACCTGGGCAGGGTCGCCCGCCAGCTTCGAGGGATCGAGGCCGAGCGCGGCCCCGCGCGCGGCCGCCACCCCGACCGCCTCGGCCAGGGCCATCCCGAACGGCACCACGCGCGCGCTGGCGAACGCGATGGGGTCGAACCCGGCCGTCTTGCCCACCACCCACAGCGGTGCGGGGGAGGGCGGCACGCTCATGCACAACCGCGCCCCGTACACCTCGGGCGTGCCGTAGACGAAGCCGCTGTCGTGCACCGTGAGGCTCTGGACGTCGAGCGGGTAGCCGCCCGCCGCCACGTCCTGGTCGGTGACGAGGTTGTCCAGCACGTCGCCGACGTGCAACACGCACTGTGCCTCGAGGTGGCGCGACTCCCGGACGTACAGCCTCGGAGCCACCCCGCTCAGGCGGGCGTTCTCGAAGCCCGGGATACCCGCCGCCAGGTAGCGCACGACCGACGGCACCTCCGCGGCCGCGCGGCGGCGGGCGTCGGCGCGGCTGGCGGGATCGAGCGGGTCGTCGCCGAACAGCAGCAGGGCGTTGACCAGCACGGTGCCGTCACTCTCGCGGCCCAGGTTCAGTCCTCTGAGGCGCAAGCCGCTACGGCTGGGAACGTACGCCGCGGGGTAGCCGCCGAACGGACCCCACACCACGTTGTCGCGCACTTCGGCGTACGACGCGCCGCGGGCCTGCACGGCTCGCGTCAGCGCCGCCCAGTCGACGCCGTGGAGAGCGAACACCAGGGTGTCGGCCATACGCTGCTTCACGCCCAACGATTCCCAGCCAAGCGTGAACGGTGCCCCGGCGGCGGCGGCGAAGCGGCCGTCGGCCTGACCGTCGATGACCTGTTTGGCGAGCAGCGTACGGTCGCCGGCGCGTGCGCCGAGCAGGCGGCCGTCGGCGTCGAGGAGCGGGACCGGCTCGGCGGAACCGAGGATCACCTCGACGCCGGCCCGGCTCAACATCGACGTGAACGCGCGTTCCGCGGCGTCGACGTCGAAGGCCGGACGCTGGCCGACCTGCTGCCACCAGCGCAGGAACAGCCCGCGCTGGTACAGCTGTGGCTTCGTTCGCAGGTCGAGCACGTTGAGTTCGCCCAGCACGAAGAGCCCGCCGAGGCGCGTGTCGGTGGTGAGGAGCGCGGTCCGGGCGCCCTGCTCGGCCGCCGCCACGGCCGCGATGATCCCTTCGGGTTGCGAGCCGATCACGAGGACGTCCACGCTCTCGGCGCCCACGGCGGTGGGAACGCTCGGCGTCGAGACGTTCGGGGAGGGCTGGCCGGCTGCCAAGGAGATCAGGGCCAGGGCCGCCAGACTCAGGTTCGTGAGGGCGAGCCGGAAGCCCACCGATCGTCGGGCCGGTTGCGAGTCCGCGGGACGGCGCATCCGAAGGGTGATCATCCGGTAGGACCGGCCTCGAGCAGCTCGGTTCGCACCGATTCCGCCACGGCGCGGGCCGCGTCGGGCCGCCCCATCTTGCGTGCCGCCTCCGCCATGGCGGTGCGCCGCGCCGGGTCACCGAAGAAGCTGCGCAGCTTGTGGGCGAAGGTGGTGATCGGTGCGATGCGCATGGCGGCGCCGTGCTCCAGGAGCACGTTGGCGTTGGCTTCCTCCTGGAGAGGATAGGGATGGACCACGGCCAGCGGCAGGCCGGCCGCCAGCGCCTCGCTGCTGGTCAAACCTCCGGGCTTGCCCACCAGCAGATCGGATGCCGCCATCAGCAGCGGGATGTCGCCGCGGCGCCCCTGGACCTCGAAGGTGATCGGACCTTCGTAGCCCTCGACCGCTTCCTGCGCGACCGTTACCAGGCCGGGGCTCCGCCCGCACACCACGTACACCAGCAGGGGCCAGCGCAGCTCGGTGAGCTGCACGAGCAACGCCCGCAGGGAGTTGGCGTCGAGGCCCGAGGCCATGAACAGCAGCACGTCGCGTTCGGCGCCGATGCCCAGCTCGGCACGGGCCTGCGCCTTGCCGGGGAGCAGCGCGAACCGCGGGTCGACCGGGATCCCGGTGACGCGGATGCGACCCGCCTCGACCCCCGCCGATCGCAGGTGCACCGCGACTTCGTCGTTGGCGACGTAGTAACGCAGGAGGCCCGGCTGCAGCCACAGACTGTGCGCGAAGAAGTCGGTGATGACCTCGACCTGGGGCGGAGTCTCCCGCTTGCGCCGCATCCGGCCGGCCAGGATCTCGGGGCCGAGGAAGTGGGTATGGACGAGCACGTCGGGGTAGGCCATGGCGATCCGGTCGGGCAGCTCGTAGCTGAGCATGCGCGTGAGGCGGGCCCGTACGCGTTGTTGGCGCGACTTCTCCTCGCTCGGCATCTTGTCGAGACGGCGCCCGACCCACTCGACCAGGTCGGGCACGGTGCGGACCAGATCGAAGTAGGACTGGCGGTACAGGCGCCGGAAGGGCGCCGCGGTGTACTCGAGCAGATCCACGTGGTCGGCGACGATGCCGGCCTCGTCGAAGGCGGCCTGGAGGGCGTGTCCCGCCGCCACGTGCCCCCCTCCGATGGAGGCCGACACGATCAGGATGCGCTTGCCCCCTGGCGACACCCCCGCAGCATATCAGGGGGACCCGCGGCCGGAGGGGCCGACGCCGTCCCTCAGCGGGTTCTCAGGCACGCAGTGATAGCATGCGCGCAGGAGGTACGCATGCGTTTCGCCTTGCCGGCACTGGCCGTGCTCGTCCTACTCGCCGGCTGCGCACCGGAGTCGGGGCCGAAGCTCCACGACGTCACGGTCTACGGTGCCTTGAACGCCCGGCTGAGCTATCTCTACGGATCGCCGAGGAAGTTCGACCTGGACGGAAAGCAGGTGACCCTGAGCCAGGGGACTTCGACGGCGGCGTACGCCGTTGACAGCGCACTGCTGGTCGACGGTCAGCCGTTCGTTCGGACCTCCGTCACCCCGCTCCAGGCCGCGCCGATCGTCGTGTCGCGCATCCCCCTCACCACCGATCTGCGGCTGGAAGCCCGCAGCGACGTCGAGCAGGTCGTCTACTTCGACGGCAGTGATTACTTCCAGCTGGTGAGCGGCGCCAAGGCCGGCACCAGCCAGACGGTGGTGCCCACGCCGCGGCTGAACCGCCTGCGCGGGCTCGGGGAGCTCACCGACGGCGAGGCGGATGCGCTGGCCAACGGGCTCGAGCAGGGCGGCAAGCCGTACGTGCTGGCGGTGCTGCCGAGCACGACGCTGCCCAAGCACAGCGTGAACGGCACCAGCGAGTACCTGCAGACCGGCGTGTACGTGCAGCAGGGGCTCGAGACCG
>CAZTTB010000088.1:0-7492 GCA_964616005.1 uncultured bacterium
ACCGTGTCCCACGTCGATGGCAAGTTCACGACCATCCTCGAGCGCCAACCGGACGGGAGCTGGAAGATCTACCGCGACATCTTCAACTCCAACGTGCCGTCGACGTAGTCGCACGCGGCATCGCAGCCTCGGCGGCCGCATGGACGAAGATGGGCGCCCGACAACGGCGCCGCACCCGCCGGCTTCCGGCCCGGTAACGATCGCGCACCGTCAGCCCCGTACCCTCGCGCAACGCACGAGGGTACGGGGCTCCTTGACGCAGCCTCCGTACACCCCCATACTTGACGGACCCTGACTACCGCTTCCGTTCACGCGCGCTACGACCTCCCTTCACTCCCTCGCGCGCCCGACTGCTAGGGAGGTCCCCGTGACGGACTCGCCGCGTTCTCCTTTCGTCGTCGCCGCCGTTCAGGCCGCACCCCACTTCCTGGACAAGCAGGCCACCTTGGAGAAGGCCTGCGACCTCATCCACGAGGTGGGCGAGCACGGCGCGAGACTGGCCGTGTTCCCGGAAGGCTTCATCCCGACCTACCCGGTGTGGACCTGGTTCATCCCGCCCCACGCCAGCCGCGAGCTACGGCCGCTCTACGCCGAGCTGCTGGACAACGCCATCGACGTGCCCGGACCCGAGACCGAGATCCTCGGAAGGGCCGCGCGCGCCGCCGGCGTGCACGTGGTCATCGGCGTCAACGAGATCAACCGCGAGGCGAGCGGTACCAGCCTGTTCAACACGGTGGTGGTGATCGACGCCGACGGGCGCCTGCGCTCCGGCCACCGCAAGCTCGTGCCCACGGTGGCGGAACGGCTGGTGCACGCCAGCGGCGACGGCAGCACGCTGGATGTCGTCGATCTGGGCGAGGCGCGGGTCGCGAGCCTCATCTGCTGGGAGAACTACATGCCGTTGGCCCGCTACGCGCTCTACGCCTGGGGCGCCGAGATCCTGGCCATGCCGACATGGGATCGTGGCGAGCCCTGGCTGAGCACCCTGCGTCACATCGCCAAGGAGGGACGGGTGGTCGTCGTCAGTTCCTGCACGCCCTTCCGCAAAGACCTGATCCCCGACCGCTACGACTTCAAGGAGCGCTTCCTCCCGGACGTGACCTGGCTCAATCCCGGCGACAGCGCCATCGTCGATCCGGACGGCAAGATGCTGGCAGGGCCGCTCCACGAGGAGGAAGGGATCCTCTACGCCGAGGTCGACCCCGCGACGTGGCGCGGGGCGCGCTACCAGCTCGACGTGGCGGGGCACTACGGCCGGCCGGACATCTTCGACTTGCGCATCGACCGCACGGCGCGCTCCCCGGCCCGGATCGGCGGCGGCCCGGCCGGCCCCGACACGTCATCCGGTACGCACACGGAGCGCCTCGGGGATCGCCTCAGGGACCGTACCGGGCAGGGCCAGGACCACCTCACGGAAGGTCCGGCCGAAGCGGCCCGCGGCGGCGCACCCTACAGCGAAGCCACCGAGGACGGCTGACGAGCGCAGCGACGGCGGGCGGGCATCGCCCCACCGGCGTCCACGCGACTGGCTCTACGGAGCCGGTTCTACGGGCCTGAGCCTAGCGGGCGGCGTCCGACGCCGCCTCCAGGCGGGCGACCTCCTCAGCGGACAGCGCCACCGCCAGCGCCGCGGCGGCCTCGGCGGCGTGCGCAGGCTTGCTTGCGCCCGGGATGGCCACGACGGTGTCGCCGCGAGCCCGCACCAGCCAGCCGAGGGCGATCTGCGCGGGCGTGGCGCCGTGCGCCGCGGCGACGGACTCCAGCGCCTCGATCACCGATCGACTCTCGTCCAGCCGCCGCTTGAGCACCCTGCGCCGACCGACCGGCGTGGCCTCCAGCAGGCCGGGGTCGCGGTGGAACTTGCCCGTCAACAGGCCGGAGTCGAGCGGCGAGTAGGCGATGATGGTCACGCCCAGCTCCTCTGCGGCGTCGAGCACGCCATTGCGCTCGATCTCGCGGTGCAGCAGGCTGTAGTGCACCTGGTTCGACGCCAGCGGCAGGCCGCGCCGCGCCAGGGCGGCGTGGGCGCGACGCATCCGGCGCTCGTCGAAGTTGCTCACCCCAACCGCGCGGATCTCGCCGGCATCGACGAGGTCCGCCATGGCGTCCATCTCCGCCTCCGGCGAGGAGAACGACCAGGGCTGGTGAATCTGGTAGAGGTCGATCCCGTACGGCGCCAGCGCGGTCGTGCGGCGACCGATGGTGCGGGGCAGGTTCGCCGCGGTGCGCATCAACGGCAACCACTTGGTCGCCACGCCCACGCTCCCGATCTCGATCCCGAGCGCCTGGAGAGCCGCGGCCAGCCCGCGCTCGGAGCGGCCGCCGCCGTACATCTCCGCGGTATCGAACCAATCGATACCGCCGTCGAGGGCGGCCCGCACGATGTCCGTCATCGCCGCCTGGTCGATGGACGGGAACATGAAGCGGAACACTCCGGCTCCCCCGGCGAACTGCATGATGCCGAGGCCGATGGGTGTGATGCGGAGGTCGGTGCGTCCGAGCGTCCGGGTTGGCTCCACCCTGGTCCCCTTCCGTGAGGTCACGATGTCGGGAGCGCGGTCCTCCCCACCCTACTCCCGTGCCGTTCAGCGTCGGGGCTCCGTACCGCTCGTGCGCATCCGCGGTGGCGAGATCGCCCGACGTTGGGGCGCAGCGGTGCGGCTCAGGCCGTCGATACCGCGAGCACCATCCAGGCCGCCTGCAGGTCGAGCAGGCCATGCGCCACCATCAAGTAAGGCAGCAAGCGCGGCCTGATGTGCAGCGCCACGGCGAGCAGGAAGGCGAAGGGCATGAACATCAGGAGGCGCCACAGGATGAAGGCGCCGTCGAAACGGAGCGGCAACCCGACATGCTGTGCGCCGAGGAAGAAGGCGGCCACCACGACGGCGAGCGTGGGACGGCCCCAGCGCGCGGCCAGGCGCGGCATGGCGTAACCGAAATAGGTGGGCAGCTCCGCCATCGCCACCGTGATCGGGAAGGCCACGAGGCTGACCAGCGCCGCCCAGCGGGGGAGCGCCACGAAGAACAGAGCGGCCGGCGCCAGCGGGTCTGCGAACAGCCACTGAGCCAGTCCCAGGTTCGGCAGCAGCACCAGCGGCGCGCTCACCACGAGCAGTCCGAGCACGACGAGCACGTCGGAGCGGGAGGTGGTGCGCTCGAAGCGCCAGAAATCGCGGTAGCGCCGCCCCTCCCGGTGCAGGAGCGAGCGCAACAGCGCGATGCACAGCAGGTTGGTGAGGGTGGCCGTCACGGGCCACCATGCAACCGACGCCGACCAGCCAGCCCCCGTCCCCGTCCACGCGTACACGCCTGCTATGGCCGCCTGGAAGGTGACGAAGCCGACGAGGCGGACCACCACCATCGAGACCGCTGCCGCCGCAGAGGACGGCACGCCGTATCCACCCGGCAGACGTGCGCCCGAGACGTTCACGATGAGCCCCTCCCAGCGAAGTATACGCAGCCTCGCACGGGTGCCGGGCCGTACCGACTGCGGCACGGTTCCCCCCGGCGAGTGCGGGCGCCGCCCCCGACGGACGACGGGGCGCGCGGCGCCGTGACCGGCCGGCGGCCGGTCACGGGCCCCTGCTTCACGCCGGTATCGCACACGACTTCGAACTGTGCGCCGAGGACCACGGCAGTACCATGGAGGGACGACGGACGTCGACGTCGTTCCCCTTCCTCTCCGGAACGTTGATGAGAGGTGGCGGCGCGACCGGCGAACCGTGATGGGGGACCGATCTTCGAGGAGACGATTGCGATGCCCACGGCACCCATCCACGGAACCACCCTCTTCTACAGCGTCGTCGGGGAAGGTCTCCCCTGCCTGGTCATGCACGGCGGGCTGGGTCTCGACCATCACTACCTGACACCGGGACTCGACCCGCTCGGGGACACGCTCCAGCTCATCTACTACGATCACCGGGGTAACGGTTCGTCCGGCCGGCCTCCCCGCAGGACACTCACCCATGCCCAGCTCGCCGACGACGCGGCCGCTCTGGCGAGCCACCTCGGGCACGAGCGTGTGGCGGTGCTGGGCTTCTCCTACGGCGGCTTCCTGGCGCTCGAGTTCGCGCTGCGCCACCCCGACCGCCTGAGCCACCTACTGCTGATGGGGACCGCGCCGGCCTTCGACTACCACGACGAGATCATGGCGAACGCCCGGCGCATGGGCGCCACCGCGGCCCAGCTCCGCGCGCTGGAGAGCAACGACGAGGCGGCCAGCGACGAGGCCTTCGGCGAGCACATCGAGTTGCTGTGGCCGCTGTACTTCCACGACTACCGGCCCGCCTACGACGCGCTCCTCGACGATGTCATCTACTCCGTGCAGGGGCAGCCGCCGGCCGCCGAGAGCGCCGCCTACGACGTGCGCCCCCGCCTGGGCGAGATCGCCGCGCCGACGCTGATCCTGGCCGGGCGCGACGACTTCGTGTGCCCGCCGTCGCAGGCCCGGATCCTGGCCGACGGCATCCCCGGCGCGGAGCTGCACATGTTCGAGCACAGCGGGCACATGCCCTACGTGGAAGAACCGGAAGCAACGTTCGACGTCATCCGCCAGTGGCTGGCGCGACCGCGCTGAGCCGTTCCAGTGGCGTCGCTCAGCGGTGGAAGGCGCGCGCGAAGCGCTGCTGCTTCAGGTACACGAAGCGAGGGGCGAGCGGCGGCAGGTTGGCTGCGTCGCTGAACCGGGTGTCGAAGCTCCAATCGCGCTGCGGCGCGGTGTAGACCGAACCCCCGTAGTGCCAGGGTCCGTCGGCGTGACGGGCGTTGCCGAGGCTCACGAACGAGCCCCTGTACGTCATCTTCGTGCCGGTCCAGTTCTCATGGAAGCGCGGGTAGTTCTCGAGGCCGCCGCTGTACGTGCCGCCCTGCCCGGAAACGCCTTCCACGCCGCCGGTGCTGTCCGTCCCGGACAGGAAGGCGGCGTTGACCTCGGTGGGGCTGGCCGACCGTGACGACAGGCCCAGAGTCGACCTGGCGTCCCAGCCGCTGGTGTTCCAGCGATTCGACAGTATGTCGATGGTGTCGGAGAGGAACGATGCCGGGCGCCAGGCGCTGCCGGCGTCCTTGTTGTAGTCCCCCTGGATGTAGGCCGCCTGGTCGGTCACCACCGTCAGGCCCTTGATCTGCGGCGCGCCGGCGACCGTGCTGGCAAGCGTGGCGCCGTCCCGCACCCGCACGCCGTAGCCACTGCCGGCCTGGCCGGAGGCGGGGCCGGCGACCGTGAAGTACAGGACCAGGCCCCCGAGCGACGTGCCGTTGATGTCCGTCTTGCCGCTGGCACTGTCGCCGAACAAC
The DNA here is from genome assembly GCA_964616005.1 of uncultured bacterium. Lineage (GTDB taxonomy): Bacteria > Deinococcota > Deinococci > Deinococcales > Trueperaceae > JASBRS01. The sequence goes on from CAZTTB010000088.1 coordinate 5,296, forward strand.
GTGGGATGGTTGTGCAGGCAATCCAGCAGCGCACCCATGTCGACCTCGAGCAGGGTCATGGTCTTCTGCTCGCGGTTGTCGTAGAAGCTGTTCGACCAGTCGACGGCGGTGCCGGCAGGCGAACTGCTGTTCTGTGTGTACGCCAGGTTGGAGGTGCTGCGCGCCGGGCAGGTCTTCAGCACGTTGGTGAGGGCGGTGTTCTCCCCTCCACCGGTGCGGTTGGGGACGATGATGCCGGTGGGATGGCCGCTGCCGTCCACTTGCAGCTCGACCACCAGGTCGGCGTTCTGCCAGTAGCTGTTGCCGGGGTCGAGCTGGTCCGGGGACGGCACCGTGAGGGTGTCGAGACCGGTCTGAACGTGGCCGTTGTACTTCGCCAGGGTGGCGGCCGCCACCGGTCCGAGGGAGCCACAGTACAGCTCGGGGTAGCCTCCGGCGCCGTCGTTGATCGTCACGGTGCCGTTACAGGCGGTGCTGTCCTTGCGGCGCCGGTACAGATCACCGCCGGTGCCGCCGTCGCGTTTGGAGACCGTTACGTCGCCGTCGATCTGCAGGCTGGGGTCGCTGTTGAGGTAGAGGTCGCCGTTCACGTGCACCGGCCCGTTCAGCGTCATCGGCGCTCCCGGGAGGATCTCGAGATCCTTGTTGTAGAAGGCCGTGAACTGGAACAGCGGGACCAGCCGGCTCTTGAACACCAGCTTCACGATGGCCTCCGGACGCGTCCCGCCCGCCGGGATGGCCTCCGAGAACACCGTGTAGGTGTACTCCAGCGCGTTGAGCCCGGCGTACTGCTCGTTGGGCGGGATCGTGAGCGAGGAGCCACCGGTGCCGTTGCCCGGATCCTCGACGACGTAGGTGCGCACGGTGCGCCCGGACACGGTGTAGTCGGTACAGGCGAAGTCGCCACTGCCGAGGTTGCTGCCGGTGCACGGAGCGGTGGCGCTGGGGCTGGTCCCCGACGGACGGTTGTAGTCCTGGAAGATCTGCCGCACCTGCTCACCGCGGAGGTTCAGTCCGGCCTCGGCGGCGTAGAAGCCGGTGGTGCTGTCGGCGTTGGCCTGACTGGTGGTCATCTCGATCCGGGTGGTGAAGAAGTACGCCGCCACCAGCAAGCCGAGCACCACCACCATGGACAGCACGGTGACGAGAACGAATCCTTGCCGGGCTCGGTAGCTGCGCACGATCTGCCTCCTACTGCGAGAGCACGTTCCGCGGGAAGAACTGGGCGCTGAGCTGACGGTCGACGCTCTTCCGTCCCTGGGTCGCGGTGCCGTCCAGGGTCACCTCGATGTACTTGAGCGACGCGAAGCTGTCCCCTGCCTGCGGGAAGTCCGTCCGGACGGTGGGGCCGTCGAGGACGGCCCGCACCTGGAAGTCGGTGACGTCGGGGATGAGCCTCTGCGCGGCCGCCGTGTCACCGTTCAGCACGAACTCCAGGTAGCCGTTCACCATCTGGTAGCGGCGCTCCTGCAAGACGTACACCTGTGGTCTGTCGGCGGCGGCGTAGTCTGCGGTCCACGTGCCGGAAGCGCGGTGGATGTGGAAGTCCGAGCTGCTCTCCGCGTCGTAGGTGAAGAACTCGCTGGCCTTGGTGATCGGGTCGACGATGAACGCCGGCACCGTGCCGTTGTTGGCCATCCGGTAGTCGCGCCAGGCCCCGAGGTTGTCCGGCCAGTTGGGGTCGTTGGTGTAGGCGTCGATGGTGCAGTTGGGGTTCCCCGAGTTGTTGTTGGTAAGTGCGACGAATACCGAGTCCGCGCTGCCCGCCGTGACGTCCTTACACACGGGCAGGACCACGTCCAACAGGTTGCGGCGCAGGACCAGCACGGTCCCTCCCAGGACCTCCACCGGCGGCAGGTAGGCGTCGGACTGGGCCGTCAGGCGCTCACCCGAGATCTGCACGTCGTCACCGATGATGCTGAGCCCGGTGCGCAGGTTCTGGTTCAGCGAGGTGCGCGCCTGATCCATGTTCATCACGCGGCGGTTGGCGAACGTCACCGCGATGGCCGCGGCCAACACCAGGATGGCGACGGTGAGCGCCACCAGCAACTCCACCAGCGACAGGCCGGCCGGGTTCATGCCGCTCGCGGCCCCGCGGGGCCGCGCAGGTTCAGTTGAAGGCCGCATTGAGCCTCGTGTACACGGTCTGGACATCGTAGTAGACCTTCCCCTGGTAGCGGACCACCGCTTCGACGTG
>CAZTTB010000089.1:0-7294 GCA_964616005.1 uncultured bacterium
CGGCGTGTGCTCCCAGTAGGTGCGCTCGAACTGGTGCTGCACGTAGAAGAGCCAGGTTCCGGCGCTAGCTGCCAGCAGGATGACAGGGAGTCCGATCACGAAGGTGGGCACGACGCCGATGAGAAGGCTCGAGCCAGTCAACAGAACCGCGATGGCCGCGTTCGTCAGCCACACCGACCGCTTCTCCCCGGTGCGCCAACTCGCCCTCGCACCGAGCGGGAAGCGCTGCACGAGGAGGAAGTTGAACGCCGGCGCGACCCCGAACAGGAACAACGGGTGGCGGAAGACACGATAGCCGGCGCGCTTCCACCACGGCGCAGAAGCGTACTCATCGACCGTCATGGTCCACACGTCGCCGACGCCGCGCTCTTCCAGTTCGGCATGGTGCGCATGGTGGATCGCGTGCGTCTTGCGCCAGAAGTTGTAGGGCGTAGCCGTCAGGACACCGCTCAGCCCGCCGACGACATCGTTGGCGCGTTTGGACCTGAAGAAGGCACCGTGGCCGCAGTCGTGCTGGATGATGAAGATGCGTACCAGGAAGCCGGCAGCGGGTACCGCCAGCAGCAACGTGAGCCAGTAGCCGACGCCGAGGGCCAGGTACATGAGCGCCCCTAGCACCAGCAGGCCGCCGAACGAGTTCGCGATCTGCCACAGGCTCCTGCGCAAGTCGGGCGTTTGGTACTTCCGTACGATCGCCTGCCAGCCCGGGTATCCGGACTGCACTTGGGTTGGTTCGTTCATCCGACGGTCCCTTCGGCGGGCGCGAACGATGGTCCACGGTGGGGCAAGCCGGTCCACACCGTTCCACTGCCGCGCACCAGCACGGTGTCCCTACCTACGCCGCGGTGGTCCGCACCCATCGGTGCACACGCCGTAGGCGGTTCCCTGAGCGGATCGCGCCCCGCAATGGAGACATCCACGTTGCCTGTCCAAGGAATATTCACAGCCTACCACGTCGTTCCTACGCGGCACGTCGCCTTCGCCGGGAGCTCTGTTCGCCGCCACCCCGTCCGGCCGCAAGGTCGCGCTCGGAGGCCCCGTGTTCGAAGGCCCTTGCTATTCCGGGCCGGAACGTCTATGCTCCGGTGTTCCGAAAAAGTCGATAAGGCTTTCTTGAAACACGGGCGGTCGCCCGGATATGACTGCGCCCGGCTGCGGCCGGGCGACACTTAGGAGAACAAGATCATGGCAACAGGCAAAGTCAAGTGGTTCAACGGCGACAAGGGCTTCGGGTTCATCGAGCAGAGCGACGGCGGCAAGGACGTCTTCGTGCACTTCTCGGCCATCCAAGGTGATGGCTTCCGCAGCCTCAACGAGAACGACCAGGTGGAGTTCACCGTCGAGCAGGGCCCCAAGGGCCTGCAAGCCTCGAACGTGAAGGTTGTCCAGGCGGCCTGACGGCCGCCGATACCCGCCACGACACGCGTCCCCGCTCGAGCTCGCTCGGGCGGGGACGCTTCGTCCCGTGCCGGCACGGTGGCGTCGGCCGTGGCAGCGGAGCGGTCGGGCGGCCGATGTCGGCAGCGGACCACCCCTGCCGGCTCGGCCGCTCCGCGACGAACGCGCGAACGACGCAGACCAACCATCGAGCGGGCGCGCGGCGCCCTCAAAGGAGCGGATGTCATGCCCGCAGCTCGAGCACGTGCAACCACTTTCGACGAGTACATCGCGGGCTTCCCCGAAGCCGTCCAGACCAAGCTCGAGGCGCTCCGGCGCACCATCCGGAATGCCGTTCCGGAAGCGAACGAAACCATCCAATACGGCATCCCCGCCTTCGAGCTGCGGGGCAACCTCGTGCACTTCGGGGTCTTCGGGGATCACATCGATGTCTACCCGCTGGGGTCCGGCGCCGACGCAGCCTCACGGGAGCTCGCCAGCTACAGACTCGGCAGGAACTCCGCCCGCTTCCCGCTCGACCAGCCGCTCCCGCTCGAGCTCATCGGCCGGATCGTCCAGTCCAAGGCGACGGCGAACCTCGACAAGGCCTTCGCCCGTCAAAGGTTCAGAGGCTGATCGACCGGTGGCAGCTGGCCCTGCAGGCGAGCGCACCCGTTGTCCGCCAGGCGACCCTCCAACCTCCGCGGTCCGCTCGACCCATCCGGCGGGCGACCTCCCCGACGGCGAAGCCCGGGACGCCTGTCCCCGGCACGGCGCCGGCTCCTTCCCAAGGGTGACGGATAGCGGTCCACGGAGGAAGCGTGACCACTCTCATCCTCCTGAACGACCCGCCCTACGGAGGTCGCCGGCATTGGACCTGAGTCTCGGCGGGAGACGGCGAACGGTTCGTGGCGCGAGATAAGGAGTACGGTGTACGTATCGATGGCCATCCCCAAGATCATCCAAGGTGGCATGGGGGTTGCGGTATCCGACTGGCGTCTGGCGCGGGCGGTATCGTCGCTCGGACAGCTCGGCGTCGTCTCGGCGACCGGCATCGACACGGTTCTCGTCAGGCGCCTGCAGAACGGTGACCCGGGAAGTGTCGTACGCCGGGCGATGGCGACGTTCCCATTTCAGGATCTGGTCAAGAGCGCGCTTCGCCAGTACTTCCTCCCGAATGGCCGCGCACCTGGCACCCGCTACAAGCAGACGCCGAAGCCGAGCGTGGCGGGCCTCCGGTCGCCGTTCCAGCAAGCCCTCAGCATGCTGGGAGCCTACGTCGAGGTGTTCCTCGCCAAGCGTGGCCATTCCGGCGCGGTGGGCGTCAATCTGCTCACGAAGATCCAGTTGCCGACGTTGGCGACGCTCTACGGGTCGATGCTGGCCGGGGTGGACTACGTCCTGATGGGCGCCGGCATCCCGCGGGAGATCCCCGGGGCCCTGGACCGTCTGGCGCAGCACCGGCCGGCAACGCTCAAGGTCGACGTAAGCGAGCACGAGCAGGGCGCGCGCGCCAGCGCTGACGCCACTACCTTCACGTTCACGCCGGCGGAGTTCGGTGCCGATGAGCGCGATCCCTTGCGCCGGCCGGACTTCGTTCCGATCGTCGCGTCCCACACCTTGGCCGGCGTGCTGCAGAAGAAGGCCAACGGTTCCATCGAAGGTTTCGTGGTGGAGGGGCCCACGGCTGGTGGGCACAACGCCCCACCGCGCGCGAAGAACGTCTTCGACGATCGCGGGCAACCCGTCTATGGGGAGCGCGACGTCGTCGATCTCGACAAGATGCGCGAGCTCGGCGTCCCCTTCTGGCTGGCAGGAGGCTACGGCTCGCACGAAGGATTGCGAGAGGCGCTCGCCCAGGGCGCCGCCGGCATCCAGGTGGGAACGCCGTTCGCGTACTGCCGCGAGTCCGGCATCGCCAGCGAGCTGAAGGAGCAGGTTCTCCAGCAGGTGGCGAACGGCGGGGTCACGGTTCGAACCGACCCGCGGGCGTCTCCGACCGGCTTCCCTTTCAAGGTGGTCGAGGTGCCCGGCAGCGCTTCCGACGAGGACGTCTACAGCGCCCGACGACGCGTATGCGACCTGGGCTATCTGCGCGAGGTGTACCGCTCGGACGACGGGACCCTCGCGTACCGCTGCCCGGCCGAGCCCGTCAACGACTACGTCAGGAAGGGCGGCGACGCCGCCGACACGGTAGGGCGGAAGTGTCTCTGCAACGCCCTGCTGGCCGACGTGGGTTTGGGTCAAGCCCGCGGCTCGGGCGCCACGGAACCGGCGTTGCTGACGAGCGGTGACGACTTCTCGTCGGTGGCGCATCTACTCACCACGAAGCAGTCTTCCTACACGGCCGCTGACGTGCTCGAGTTCCTGCTCGACGGTCGCGGAGACTGACCACGGCCTCAACGCCGTCGACGGGCGAGTGGACGTCGCATGCCACCAAATCATCGATCGCATCGGCCGCTGCTGCGCACCGGCCGGTCCAGATATGCATGTCGGCGCTTTGAACCGACCTGGATTCAGTGAAGGCACTCGCCTCACGGAAGCAGGAAGCCCAGACCGGGCATCAAGTGGCCGAGCCGCGCCACAGCGCCCACCTCATCGCCGGCCATGCGGCCATTCAAGGAGCCTTGCCCACCCGCCGAAGAATCATCGCCGTCACCAGCGGTAGTGCCGATTGCCTAGTTTTTACGTCCAGGACGGCGTTCTTGCGAACATTCCCTCGGCCTTGGCATGGGCCGTCAACTCCAAACGCACACGCGCGAACGCGCACTTGCTTCCGGAATCAGCCTACCCAGATCTCCACAATCGCCGCACCGGCCCGAACCGCCCCCGTGATCGACTACCCCTGGGAAGTCTGGGTTACCCAGGGCCAGCAGGCCCCCACAACCAGCAACCACAACCACAGCGGTATGTAACCGAGGTCAGGTTCCTGGCTCTTGGAGCGCTGTCTCAACCGCGGGAACGCTGGCGGAATCGCTATGGGTGGCACGCCGGGCTCTGGCGGAAGAACAGGTCCACGAGTATCGCTCGGGTGGGCTGCCGGGTCATGCTGCCGGCCCAGCAAGATCCTCCGTGCCAATCGGTCTCATATCCTTGGTGCTCAAGCGTCCGGTTGTCCACAGAACCAGCACGACACCAACCCTCCCCAGGACGGGTCAGAGTCTCGAAAGGGCTGCCGTGCCAACCTTAGAGCATGCCGCGCGCATCCGCCCCGAACGCACCAACGCTTGCGGCCCTGCCACGATCGGGCAACGCAGCGCCCGATTGCGTTGGATGGGGATCATCATGATGGATGCGGAACGCACAACCTGGCGACTCCTAAGGAACGCCGCAGCGGCATTCGGCGCAAGAACACGCACGGATCCACAACAGCGCCTGCTCGTCCTCTCCTTCAGCGGGCTAGCCATAGTCCTGATCGCGATCGGCGTGACCGTAGCATTCACCTTGCAACACCGCATCGAACAACGAACCGAAGCGGTAGCCGGTACCATCATGACCAACGCGGTTCGCGGGCACCTAGACCACCGCACCATCGACGGACAACAGGTCACCATCGGCCCGCCTCCCAGCGACACCATCTGGTGGCAACGCTTTCGCGCCCAACTCAAGACCATGATCGAAGCCCAGGACGTTGACGTCCTCGATAGCAACGGAGTAATCCAACTCGGTGATCAGCCCGACGAAGTCGGGCAGCGCTTCATCCCGCCACGCAAACTCAGTCGCCTCGAAGCCGACGACTCAGTCGAATTCCTCCGCACAACTCCTTCCGGGTCCCCGCGCCAGGTCTTCGTCGTGGTAACGCCGATCACCTTCGTAACCTCCAAAGGCGAGCCGGCCGGCACGGGCGCCGTCAGCCTCGAATTCGACGCCGGCCCCCTGCTCTCCGCCGCACGTGACGCACGCAACATGGCGCTGGGAACCACCGCCGGCGTGCTCGCCCTCCTCCTCGTCACCCTCTGGATCCTCGCACGACGACTGACCCAACGCACCTTCCGTGACAACCTCACCAACCTACCCAACCGCCGCTACTTCACCGAAGCCGCCACCACCGCCCTTGCCCACAACGACCGCCACCAACGACCAACCGCACTCATCTACGCCGACATCAACAGATTCGGCGAAGTCAACGCCACCCTCGGCCACCGAGCCGGAGACGCGGTACTCCAGTCCGTCGCCCGCGCCCTCCACCGCCGCGCACGCGCCGGCGACACACTTGCCCGCATCGGCGGCGACGACTTCGCCCTCCTCCTCAACGAGGCCACCCCCGAAGACGCACGCCTCGCCGCCGACCACATCACCACCACCCTCGAAACCGCCACTGCCCTGGACCAGCAACGCCTCCGCATCAGCCTCAGCATGGGCATCGCCTGCCACCCACAGCACGGACACGGGATCGACGAGCTACTGCAACACGCCGAAACCGCCATGCGCGAGGCCAAAGCGCGCCAGCTCCCCTACGTCTACTTCGACCCCACCGACCCCCGCACCACCAGCGAACACCTCAGCCTCGAAGCCGACCTTCGCGACGCCATCCTCAACGATGACCTCGACATCCACTACCAACCCATCGTCACCAGCCGCGACACCACCACCGTCGCCTACGAAGCCCTTGCACGCTGGAGCCACGCCAGCGGACCCATCAGCCCCGGAACCTTCATTCCCATTGCCGAACGCACAGGCCTCATCCGCCACCTCGACCGCGCCATCTACAAGGGAGCCGTCCTCGCCATGGCCACCCTTCAAACGCATCGACCAGACGCGCGCATCGCAATCAACCTGTCAGCCCCATCGCTCGCCGATGCCACGTTGACCGCTTACCTCCGCGACGTCGCCGAACGGCACGGCGTGTCACCAACCCGCATCACGCTCGAGGTCACCGAAAGCGCCAGCCTCGAAGACCTCGAACGCGCAGCCACCACCCTCCGCACCATACGCGACCTCGGCTTTCGCATCTCCCTCGATGACTTCGGCACCGGCTACTCCAGCCTCGCCTACCTCCGCACCCTCCCCATCGACACCGTCAAGATCGACCGCCACTTCATCCACGGCATCGGCCGACGAACCAGCGACGAGACTCTTGTCCAGGCCATCGCCAGGTACGCCCACAGCCTCCACATCCGAACCGTCGCCGAGGGCGTGGAAACCGAAGCCCAACACCACTGGCTCCAACAACAGGGGATCGACTACGAGCAGGGTTACCTACACGGCAAACCCGCACCCCTCCCCCAGGGCGATACCTCCAAACCCCTCAGGCAACCGGCACCGCTAGCAAGAAGACACCCAGAAACACCACGGTGGCCCGCAAGAGAGCCGTGAGCGTTCCCGTGGAACCCAAACCGAGCGCACTCGGGCCCCACCATCACAGCGCCGTCCGCCAAGGAACGCTTCCACTGGATCCTCACTCGCAGGGTCCGCATCGCCGTCCCCATCCACATCGGACTCATCTCGCTGTTCCCGTGTGCCGGCCCCCCCCGCCACACCGTTCGTGGGCAAAGCCTACGGCCGGGCTCGCAACGCATCTCTGACAGCGTCAGGCCGGCGCCGCACCTGAGCTCCAGCCCTAGGACTCGAGCGTCATCACAATCACAACGGGCGTTGCCGCCGAGAAGCAGTTGGAGTTGGCTCGATGCCGTGGACAACTCCGCGCATGATGTTCGACCTCGCGAGGGGCGCGAAACTACGTGTTGGTGAACCGCCTGGGCCCCAAGCCGGTCGCCCACGAGCCCCTATCAGCGGAACCACCTGTGGCGCCCCGTTGACCACCTGCCGAAGAATCATCGCCCGATTACCAGCGGTAGTGTCAGGTACCTAGTTTTTACGTCCAGCACAGCGTTCGTGCGAACATTCTTTCGGCATTGGCATCGAGGCGTCAACTCCGGAGGGAGACGCCTCAGTGTTGGTCGGATTACCTGATGAG
>CAZTTB010000090.1:0-7239 GCA_964616005.1 uncultured bacterium
TCGGCGTCAAGCGCTTCGACGGGCAGGTCGTCAGCGCCGGGAACATCCTGGTGCGTCAGCGCGGTGCCAAGTTCAAGCCCGGGATGAACGTGGGCGTCGGTACCGACTGGACCCTCTTCGCGCTCAAGGACGGCGTGGTGCGCTTCGCCGACAAGGGACACAAGGGACGCTTCATCCGCATCGAGACGGACCCGGCAGGTGCCGCGGCCGGCTCGGACGAGGCGATCCCGGCGGACTGAACGACCCCGTCGGTCCGGCGGTACAAGCACGAATGGTGCGTGGGCGCGGCCAGCATGGCCGCGCCCACCTTTCAGGGGCCACGGGAGTGAGCGATGCCCTTTCGGGACGTTCTCGACATCACGGTGGAGGGCGGCAAGGGCGGCGACGGCGGCCTCTCCTTCCTGCGCCTCAAGTACATCCCCAAGGGGGGGCCCGACGGCGGCCACGGCGGCGCGGGCGGGAGCGTCTTCCTTCGGGCGGTCGATGACGTCGGCTCGCTCGACCGCCTGGTACCACGCCAGCGCTACCGGGCGGGCACGGGTCAGCAGGGCGAGGGCCGCAATCGCTCGGGGTCCGGCGGCCCGGATCTGGTGCTCGACGTCCCGGTCGGCACGACCGCGATCGACCTCGACAGCGGTGAGCTGGTCGCCGATCTCCTGACCGTCGGTCAGACGGTCCGAGTTGCGCAGGGTGGTGACGGAGGCCGCGGCAACGCTTCCTTCGCCGGGTCCCAGCGCCAGGCGCCCCGCTTCGCCGAGTACGGCACCCAGGGCGAGCGGCGGCGACTGCGCCTGGAGCTCATGACCATCGCGGACGTCGGGCTGGTGGGCTACCCCAACGCCGGCAAGTCCAGCCTGCTGGCCGCCCTGTCGAACGCCAAGCCGGTCATCGCCGAGTACCCGTTCACCACGTTGAGCCCCAACCTCGGCGTGGTCGAGCGAGACATGGAGCGCTTCACCATCGCCGACATCCCCGGCATCATCGAGGACGCCCACCTCGGACGCGGGCTGGGGCTGGACTTCCTGCGTCACATCTCGCGCACCCGGTTGCTCGTGTTCGTGCTCGACATCGCGGCCGAACCCGAGCCCACACTGGCGTCGCTGCGGCGCGAGCTGCAGAGCTTCGACCCCGGGCTGTTGGAGCGACCGGCGCTGTTGGTGGTCAACAAGATCGATCTGGCGTCGCCCGACGAGGTGAGCGAGGCGGAGCACACGCTGAGCGCCGCCGGGTTGCCGGTGGTGAGCGCATCGGCACTCGAGGGCGACGGTCTTCCCGACCTCGTCGAGGCGCTCTTCGCGGTCCTTCCCGAGCGCCCGGAGCCGGTGGGCCGCGAGGCCCCGGAGAGGCGTGTGGAGGTGCGGCCGCTGGAGGTCGCGCGCGACGCCAGTGGCGAGGGCTGGTTGGTTCGCGGCAGTGAGATCGAAGCGCTCGTCGGCCGCTTCGATGCCGGCAACGCCGAGGCCGTGAGCTACCTGCAGCGCTACTTCCGGACCTACGGGATCGATCGACTGCTGAAGCGATCGGGCGCCCGGGACGGCGACGACGTCCGCATCGGGGCCGCCGTGTTCGAGTACTTCTCCGAGGAGCGCGAGGAGGGCACGCGCGAGGAGGGCTCGGCCGACACAGACGCGTGACGGGCGGCCGCCAGCGGCGTGCCGGGGCGCCGGCGGTCCGGTCGGCCGGCCGACCGGACGCTCTCACCTCGATGTGGTTGAATGGTCGGTGCCGCCAGGCGGCGGTCGGGGGAGCCGGGTGCGCTCGCGCGCCCACGGCCGTCCCGGCGACGAACCGAGGAACGATGGCCGATCCCAACCCGCTGCCCGAAACGGACCTCTGCAGCCGTCCCGATCTCGGTGCGTACTGCGCCCGGGTGAGGGAGATGGTGACGGCGGAGCGCTTCCAGCACATCCAACGCGTGGCGGGGCTGGCCGAAGCGATCGCCAGAGCCAACCGCTTCACGCCCGACGAGATCGATGCCGTCTGCCTGGCGGCCGTTCTACACGACGTCGCCCGGGACCTCTCGGCCGAGGAGCTGTTCGAGCTGGCACCCCCCCAGAACGTCACCGAGGAACGCCACCCCCTGTCGGTCCACGGACGCGCCGCGCGCGTCATCGCACAGCGTTGGGGCGTGCGCCAGCGGGACGTTCTGGAAGCGGTCGAAGGTCATGTCTTCGGGGTGGCTCCGGACAACCGTGTCGGCATCGCGGTCTACATCGCCGACGTTTGCGAGCCGGGTCGTGGTGTCAACGACGACATCCGGGCGCTGGCGCTGAACGACCTCGACGCGGCCTACCGGCGCGCCGTGGAGTCGAAGGTGCGCTACCTCCGTTCCCAGGGGAAGACCGTCCACCCCGCCACCCTGAGGGTGTATGAGCAGATTGCTCACCGTCCGTAACGCGCGCATCCTTACCCTGGCCGGCGTGCTCCTCGCGCTGGCGGGGTTGGCGGGCTACTGGCTCACCCGCGACGTGCATCGCTCGCCCTTGAGCCGCGAGCAGCGCCAGCTCCTGGGCATCAAGGGCAATGCCTTCCACGTGAGCTTCGTGGTCGCCGGTCGCGACATCTTCTACTCCAGGGCGGAGGCCGATCCCATCTACGGCAAGGGTGGCGCCATCGTCGGCTGGAACTACAAGGGCACGCGGACCACCGCCGGCATCAACACCGACACGATCCTCTACGTCGACATCACCGGCGACGCCATCACCATGATCGCGCTACCGCGCGACATCTGGCTGGCCGATGCCGGCTACCGTATCAACGGCGTGTTCGCCCGCGATGGGCCCGACGCGTTGCGGCGCCGGGTGTCGGCGATCCTCGGGGTGCCGGTGGACTACTACGCCATCATCAAGCTCGACATCTTCAAGCACCTGGTCGATGCTCTGGGTGGGGTGAACATCAACGTGCCCTACGCCATGAACTACGACGACAACGTCGGACAGCTGCACATCCATTTCGCCGCCGGTCCGCAGCACATCGATGGTCAGCAGGCGGCCGACTTCGTGCGCTACCGTCACACCTTGCGTGGCGACATCGACCGTCTGGACAACGTCAAGCGCCTGGCCTACGCTCTGATGGCGAAGGTGAAGGAGCTGAACGTGGGGGCGGTCACCAAGGTGCCGGGTCTGGTCGACACCTTCTTCCAGGACGTGCAGACCAACGCCAGCCCTGCGCTGGTGCGGCAGCTCGCGTCGCGCGTGGGCAGCTTGCGGCTCAAGGACACCGCGACCCTGCCCACCGATGAGATCCAGGTCGCGGGCGTAGGAACCGTGCTCCACGTCGACCCCCAGGAGGTCAATCACTTCCTGGCCAACACCTTCGGCGGAACGCCGCGCGCGTTCAGCCAGGTGCCGAAGGCGACGCTGCTGATCACCAACCGCAGCGGCACGCCCGACCTCGGCAGATGGTTCCAGAAGCAGTTGGAGGCGATGGGGGTGCCCGCGAAGGATATCCTGGTGCGCGAAGAGGGGACCATCGACCCGACGCCGAGCCGACTGCTGGCGACGTTGCCAGGCTGGCAGGACGCCGAGTACTACGCTTCGCTGCTCCACTCCAGCAAGCAGCAGGTGGACCATCTCGACGCCTATCGAGGCCGTACCGTGGATCTGGAGCTGGTACTCGGCAGCGACGCCACGAGCATGGTGCCCACGGGCGTCGATGTGACACGGACGGCGAGCGCCCGGTGACCGGGCGCGCCGTCGAGGGAGGGACGTTGCAACAGGGCCCCGCGGTACCGCAGGAGGTGCAGCTCATCGTCGATGCGCTCGACGACAGACGTGCCAAGGACATCGTGGTGCTGGACCTCACCGAGGTCTCGGCCACGCTCGACTACTTCATCGTCGCCACCGGGGAGTCGCACCTGCAACTCCGTGCGTTGGAGGACGCCGTACGCGAGCGCCTCAAGCAGCACGGCTTCCCCCCACGCGGCGTGGAGGGACCCAGCGAGCGGTGGGTCCTGCTCGACTTCGGCGGCATCGTCGCGCACATCATGAGCCCCGAAGCGCGTTCCTTCTACGACATCGAGGGACTCTGGGCCGACGCGCGGCGGGTGCAGGTCACCCCCGCCTGAGCGAGCCGGTGGCGGCCGGGGACGCTTCTCGGCGGCATTGGGCGGAGGACCTCGCCCGACGTCATCTCGAGGCGCTGGGCTGGGTGGTGCTGGAGACCAACTACGCCGTTCGCGGAGGGGAGATCGACGTGATCGCCCGGGACGGCGGCACGGTAGTGTTCGTCGAGGTCCGTCAGCGCCGAGACGCGCGCTTCGGGCACCCGGCAGAGACCCTCGACCGGCGAAAGCTAGCGCGCTGGCAACGCACGGCGCGCCACTACCTGGCGCTGCGCCTGCGCGACCCGGACGCCGCCGTCCGCTTCGATGCCGTCGTGGTGCTCGGGGACGAGCGCGATGCCCGGCTCGAACACCTCCGCGACGTGATCGGATGAGGCACGGTGACGCCGGGCGCGGCTATCACAGCGTGCCATACTGCCCTCGTGCGTAGCGTCGGCATCATCGACCTCGGCAGCAACACCGCCCGCCTGGTGGTGATGCTGTACCGGCCCGGCTATCGCTTCCAGCTGCTGGACGAGCTGAGGGAGGTGGTGCGCCTCTCCGAGGGGATGGGCACCTCCGGCATCCTTCGAGCCGAGCCCTTCGAACGCGGCCTGCAGGCGCTCCGGACCTTCCGCAGCTACTGCGATGCGGTCGGCATCGACGACCTGCGGGCGAGCGCTACCAGTGCGGTGCGCGCCGCGGTCAACGGCGAGGCGTTCGTGGAGGCGGCGCGGCAGCGTGCCGGGGTCGAGATCGAGGTGCTCACCGGGGAGCAGGAGGCGGCCTACGGTGCTCTCGCGGTCGCCAATAGCCTCGACGTCCGGGAGGCGGTCGTGTTCGATCTCGGCGGCGGCAGCATGCAGCTCAGCCGCCTGCGGGAACGCCACTTCGAGCAGGGAGGCTCCCTGCCGCTGGGCGCGGTGCGCACCACCGAGGCCCTCCTCCGCAGCGATCCCCCCAGGAGTCGTGAGCTCAAGGCATTGCGCCAGCACGCGCGTGCGCTGCTGGCGCCGCACATCGCCGAGCTGCCCTTGGGTCTACCGGTGGTGGGCATGGGCGGAACGCTTCGCAACCTTGCCAACGTCGTGCAGTCGCGCACGGGCTACCGGCCCGACCTGCTGCACGGGTACCGTATGCGGCGCGAAGCGCTCGAGGAGGCCGTGGAGGACCTGGCGCAGCGGCCGCTTCACAGGCGGCGTGACGTCAAGGGGCTCAACCGTGACCGGGCCGATATCATCGTGGCCGGCGGCGTGGTCATCGCCGAGACGCTGGCCGCGCTGGAGGCCGATGAGGTCCTCATCAGCGGTCAGGGGTTGCGCGAGGGCCTGTTCTACCCCTACCTGTTCCCGGACGGCGATCACCTCTCGCCCGACGTGCGGGAGTTCAGCGCCCTCAACCTGATGCGGGAGTACTACGACAACCCGCCGCACAACCTGCACGTGCGTCACCTGGCGTTACAGCTGTTCGATCAGCTCGCGCCCGTGCACGGTATGGGTGCGTGGGAGCGGTCGCTGCTCGCGGCTGCCGCGCTGGTGCACGATATCGGCATGGCCGTCGATTACTACGCGCACCACAAGCACGGTATGTACCTGGTGATGGGTCGTGCCATGCCGGGCTACAGCCACCGCGAGCAGGTGCTGGTCGCTCTGCTGGTGCGCTACCACCGCCGCGGCTCCCCGGGCGATCAGGGCTACGGCGCCGTGCTGGAGGACGGTGATCTGGAGGTGCTCGCCCGGCTGTCGGGCATGTTGCGCCTGGCGGAGTACCTGGAGCGCAGCAAGGCCCAGCGCGTGCGCGACGTGCGGTGCCACCTCGGTGACGGCTACCTGCAGATCGAGGCGCTCGCCGACGGCGATGCCGAGATCGAGGTGCGGGAGGCCGCCGCTCGATCCGATCTGATGGCCTCGTCGCTAGGCGTGAGCGTCGAGGTGGTCGCAGGCTACGAGCAGGCGTGATGGCCGGACCCGGCCATAATGGAGCCGTGAACGGGCGCGTGCGTGTCAAGATCTGCGGCATCACGAGGGCCGAGGACGCCTTGGTGGCGGAGCGGGCTGGCGCCGACGCCATCGGGATGATCTTCGCCGAGCGCTCCAGGCGCCGGGTCGATCTCGGGGCCGCGGCCGACATCGTGGCCGATCTCGGCCCTTTCGTCACGCGCGTCGGGGTGTTCGTGGATGCTCCGCTCGACGCGGTGCGCGCGGCCGTGAAGCGGCTCAAGCTGGGGGCGGTACAGCTCCATGGCAACGAGCCTGCCGCCTATGCCGCCGCGTTGCGGGGTGAGGTGATGGTCGTCCGGGCGATGCCGTTCGAGCCCGACCTCACGCCCGCTTCGGTGGACGCCTACCCGGCCGACGCCTTCCTGCTCGACGCACCCACGCCGGGTTCGGGACGGCCGTTCGCATGGTCCGATGCAGAGGCCTGGCGGGGCCACCCTCGGCTGGTTCTGGCCGGCGGTCTCGATCCGACGACGGTGGCTGCCGGAGTCCGGGCGTTGCGACCGTACGCCGTCGATGTGGCTTCGGGCGTCGAGTCGGAGCCCGGTATCAAGGATGCCGAGCGCGTCCAGGCCTTCGTTCGGGCCGTGCGTGAAGCGTGACGGCATGGTTTTTCCACAGGCGGCCGGAGTTCTCCACAGGCATGTGGAGAAGTGCCGGGAGTGCGTCGCAGACCGCGATGGCGCCTGCAAGGATGCTTGAATGTTCGTCCAGGACGTTGTTTCCTCGCTCGAGTGCGCGACCGGCACGTTTACCCCATAGGCCAGGGTCTTGTCAAGGGACCCGAGTTATCCACAGATTGCATTGGTTATCCACAAATCGCACAATGGTCGTCGATCAGGGCGCAACTCCGGTACCGCAGGGAGCGCGGGCCGGGCGCAGGGACCCAAGGGAGGTCTAGCACCGTGAACATCGTGAGCATCGCCGAAGCCCGTCGCTTCTCGCTCGAAACCGTCCAGAGTCGGGAGCTGGTGGCCGAAGGAGACCTCAGCGTGACGCTGCACTGCTTCGAAGCCGGGCAGCGCGACGAGGACCACAGTTTCGGCACCAGCTGCCTCTATCAGGTGCTGGAGGGCGAGGTGCTCTTGCGCCGCGACGCGGGCAGCGACCGGGTCGGGACCGGCAAGCTCGTCAGCGTGCCGGCTGGAACGCGCCACCACCTGGAGAACGCGGGCGGCGGCCTGCTGGTGGTCCTGGCGA
>CAZTTB010000091.1:0-7203 GCA_964616005.1 uncultured bacterium
GAACTCCGGGCCGAGCGCCTGCTCCAGGGCCGCCAGAAGCTCCCGCTTCGCCCCGCGGCGCGCGTACAGGTAGAGGTGGCGCGCCTCCCCTGCCGGCCGGCAGGCCAGCAGCGGGCCCACGCCGTCGAGCTCGGACAGCAGCCTGCGCTGCTCCAGCGGCGTCGCCACCAGCCCGTGGTCCGCGGTGATCAGCAGCCGCGGAGCAGGACCCGGCCACGGCCGCATGCCCTCGAGCCAGCTCTCGATCGTCCCCAGCATGCCGTTCAGCACGCGCTCCCACCCTTCGGTCTCGGGGCCCTCCCGGTGGCTGACGGTATCGAGATCGGGTGTGTATACGTAGGCGAAGCCGCGGGGGGTGGAACGGAGGAACCGTTCGGCGGCTTCGAGCCCCGTCGCAAGGTCACGCAGGCCGCGGGGCGTCGCGCCACGGAACTGCAGCCGGGACAACGGGCTGCCGGCGATCGAAGCGGGCAGGAACGCGGCCGACGGCACCCCTCCCGCCTCGAGGACCTGGAACAGCGAGGGCGTCGCCAGGAAGCTCTCCGGGTGCAGGCCGGGGCGCTCGAGCCCGCCCTCCTCGCCAGGGATCGTCCAGAACAGCATGTTGCCCACCAGCCCGAACCGCGGCAGGCGCTGCGTGAAGCCGAGCATGCCGCTCTCCGCCGGCGCCGCACCGTTGCCGAGCAGCGCGGTGGTGGCCACGCTGGTCGTCGACGGCAGCACCGACGTCAGACGGGTGGCGCGACCCCCGAGGCCCTCCGCCAGCGCCTCCAGCCGACCGCCGAGATCGGGCCGGCGCTCCAGGGCGCGAAGCCCCAGGCCGTCGATCACCAGCAGCAGCACCTGCGACGCCTCGATACCGTGAAGACCGTGCGCAGCCGCCAGTGGCGGCGTGGCCCAACCGCCGCTCACGCCCAGCAGGCGTCCCACCGTGACCGGGAGGTTGACCAGCGAACCGCCCCGGTAGTCGGGGACGACGAAGGTAGGCACGCGCTCGATGAGCCGCGCGAGGACCGAGGTCATGGCGCGACGATACTGCGCCGTCCGGCCGAGCGCAGCGGCGTCCACCGACCACGAGAGCGGGGCGGCCCCTTCCGGGACCGCCCCGCCAGCTCGGCGAGCGCGAGACGCGCTCGCCGACGGACTGCCTGGATCAGAAGTCCATGCCGCCCATGCCGCCCATGTCGCCGCCGGGCATGCCGCCGCCGGCCGACCGGTCCTCCTTCTCGGGCTGGTCCACGATCACCACTTCCGTGGTGAGCAGCAGAGCGCCGATGGAGGCCGCGTTCTGCAGGGCCGTGCGCGTGACCTTGGCGGGGTCGACGATGCCGGCAGCGAACATATCGTCGACGTACTCGTCGGTCGCGGCGTTGTAGCCGAACTTGCCGTCGTTCCTGCCCTTGATGGTGTTGACCACCACGGAGCCCTCGGCACCGGCGTTGGCGGCGATCTGGCGGGCGGGCTCCTCGAGGGCGCGCATCAGGATGCTGGCACCGGTGCGCTCGTCGTGGCTGAGCCCTTCGGTCACCTTCTTGACCGCGTCGACCGCGTGGATGAGCGTCACGCCACCGCCGGCGACGATGCCCTCCTCGACCGCCGAACGCGCCGTCGACAGCGCATCTTCGAAGCGGTGCTTCTTCTCCTTCATCTCGGTCTCGGTCGCAGCGCCGACGCGGATCACGGCGACGCCGCCGGACAGCTTGGCCAGGCGCTCCTGGAGCTTCTCCTTGGCGTAGTCGCTGTCGGTGTTGTCGAGCTCGGTCTTGATGCCCTTGACGCGAGCGTCGATCTGCTCCTTGCTGCCCTGGCCTTCGATGACCGTCGTCTCGTCCTTGCTGATGCGCACGCGCTTGGCGCTACCGAGCTGCGCGAGCCGGACGTTCTCGAGCTTGTGCCCGAGCTCGTCGCTGATCATCTCGCCGCCGGTGACGGCCGCGATGTCCTTGAGCATCTCCTTGCGACGGTCGCCGAAGCCGGGCGCCTTGACCGCGGCCACGTTGAGGGTGCCGCGCAGCTTGTTGACCACCAGCGTGGCGAGCGCTTCGCCCTCGATGTCCTCGGCGATGATCAGCAGCGGCTTGCCCGTCTGGGCCACCTGCTCCAGCACCGGCAGGAGGTCCTTCAACGCCGAGATCTTCTTCTCGTGGATGAGGATGTAGGCGTCCTCGAGCACGGCTTCCATGGCGTCGGAATCGGTCACGAAGTAGGCGCTGAGGTAGCCCTTGTCGAACTGCATGCCCTCGACCACGTCGAGCTCGGTCTCGAGCGTCTTCGACTCCTCGACGGTGATGACACCATCGCGGCCGACCTTGTCCATGGCGTCGGCGATGATCTTGCCGACCTCCGGCTCATTGGCCGAGATGCTAGCGACCTCGGCCACGGACTTGCTGTCCTCGACCGGCTTCGACATCTCACGGATGCTGGCCACGGCGGCCGTGACCGCCTTGTCGATGCCGCGCTTGAGCGCCAGCGGGCTGGCGCCGGCCGCAACGTTGCGCAGCCCTTCGTGCACGATCGACTGGCCGAGAACGGTGGCCGTGGTGGTCCCGTCGCCGGTGATGTCGTTGGTCTTGCTGGCGATCTCGATCAGCAGCTTGGCGCCGACGTTCTCGAGGTGATCGGACAGCTCGATGTCCTTGGCGACGGTGACCCCGTCCTTGGTGATGGTGGGGCTGCCGAATTTCTTCTCCAGCACCACGTTGCGGCCCTTGGGGCCGAGCGTCACCTTGACGGCATTGGCGACGGCGTTGACGCCGCGCTCCAGACTGCGGCGGGCTTCTTCCTTGAAGATCAGTTCCTTGGCCATGTCTCTACTCTCTCCCGGCGATCACTCGACGACGGCGTGGATGTCGCGCTGACTGAGGATCATCAGCTCCTTGGCGCCGAGGCTGACCTCGGTGCCACCGTACTTGGCGAACACCACCGTGTCGCCGACCTTCACTTCCATGGGCTCGCGCTCACCGCTGTCGAGCACCTTGCCCGGGCCGACGGCCAGGACCTTGCCGCGCTGGCTCTTCTCCTTCGCCGTATCGGGAAGGACGATCCCGCTCGCCGTGGTCTGGGGCTCGTCGATCACCTCGACGACGACCTTGTCACCGAGCGGCTTCAACGTCATCTTGTCCTCGGTCACTGCCATAGTTTCCTCCGTGTCGGATAAGGTTCCCTTGAGGGTTGGGTCTCCATGAGATTAGCACTCACTCGGCGTGAGTGCTAACTGCGGACATCGTATCCGCGCGGATTCCCGTTGTCAAGGACTTTGAGCGCCTAGCACTCAGGTTTTCCGCACCGCCTCACCCTACCGCCTCGTGCCCCGCGGCACAAGGCCACGGGCGACAACCCCGCTCGCCCCGGCGTTGCGCGCGGTCGCGGACCGCCAACGAAGCCCTCTGGCAACCGTTCAGGGTAGCGCCGCTCAGCCGCGCTTCAGGCCCCACACCAAGGAGGGCACGAACGCCGCAGCGAAGGCGATGTTGTAGGTAAGCACCGATAACACCGTGTGCCACGCACCACCCAGCGCGTTCGGCGTCAGCATGGGGTCGACGCTGCTCTGCACCACACCCCAGTTGATCGAGATGAAGCCGTAGTAGGCCAGCACCTGCAGCACCACGAACAGGAGGCCGACGGCGACCGCCATCAGCTTCCCGACCTTCTTCAGCGCGAAGCCCGCGGCGAAGCCAGCCACCGCGCCGAACCCCAGCTGTTCCACGAACGGGAAGACGGTCTGCAGATCCGGGCTCTGCACGGCCCGAGCGTAGCACGACCCGCAGCACCACCGTGCCGACCCCCCGCCGGGCCGGGCGGCGGCGCGGAGACGGGGCGGAGGCCTGAGGTAAGATGGCCGCGTGAGCCTTCACATCGCCCCGCCGATCCGAGAGGCCCTGCACGCCGGGCACCCCGTGGTGGCGCTGGAGTCCACGGTGGTGACGCACGGCCTGCCGCGCCCTCGGAATCTCGCCCTCGCCCGCAGACTGGAGCAGGTCGTCCGGCAGGCGGGCGCAACGCCGGCGACGGTCGGCGTGGTGGACGGCGAGCTCGTGGTGGGTGTCGACGACGCGGCGTTGGAGCGCCTGGCGCACGATGACGCCGCCGACAAGGCCTCGCTCTGGAACCTGGCCGCCCTGATCGCGCGCGGAGCCAGCGCCGGGACCACCGTCGCTGTCACCGTCTACGCCGCTGCCCGCGCCGGCATCCCGGTGTTCGCCACCGGTGGCATCGGAGGCGTTCACGAACAACCGTTCGATGAGTCCGCCGATCTCGGCGCTCTGGCCCGCTACCCGGTCCTGACGGTGTGCGCCGGGCCCAAGAGCATCCTGGACGCGGCCGCCACGCTGGAGCGCCTCGAGAGCCTCGGCGTCCCCGTCGTGGGGTTCCGCTCCGCGAGACTGGCGGGCTTCGTCGTCTCCGAGGTCGACCTCCCCTTGCCCGCGCGGGTGGACACGCCCCGCGATGCCGCCCGGGTGCTGCTCGGGCAACGCGCGCTCGGCCTCGCGGCCGGCGTGGTGCTCAGCAACCCGGTGTCGGACGGCCTCGAAGCGGCCGACTTCGCACGTTGGCTGGACCAGGCGCGCGAGGATCAGCGGGCCCGCGGCATCCGCGGGCGCGACACGACGCCGTACCTGCTGGCGCGCCTGGCGGAGCTGTCGGGGGGCGCCACGCTCGAGATCAACCTGCGCCTGCTCGAGGAGAACGCCCGCCTGGCCGCTGCCGTGGCCGTTGAGCTGTCTCGTGTGGAGCCATCCCGCCCCGCCGTCGCGACGCCTGCGGCAGGCGTCGGTCCCTCGGGAGGATCCGCATGAGCGAGCGCGAGGTCAACGCTCAGGGCCCGACCCCTGGGGGCGAACGCCCTCCGGGCGGACGGCCCCAGGGACTGGGCGACATGTTGGTGGAGGCCCGCCAACGCAAGGCGTTGGAGCTCTCCGACGTCGCCGAGTTGACGCACGTCCGGCTCGAGTACCTGCGGGCACTCGAGGAGGGGCGTTACCAGGACCTTCCGGAGGACGTCTACAGCCGCAACTACGTCAGACTCTACGCCCAGGCCGTCGGCCTCGACGAGGCGTCGGTGCTCGACAGTTACGGCCGCGAGCGCAGGCGTGCGGTGGGCATGTCCACCCTGGAGCAGCGCCTCGAGCAGGAGCGTCGCGGCGAGGTCCCGGCCCGCGACCGACGCCCGGGCCTGCCGTTCGGCACCCTGCTGCCCACGTTGCTGCTGGTGGTGGTACTGGTGGGGCTGGCGGTGTGGGGCTTCAACAGTCTGCTGTTCCGGCCCACGCGCCCCCCGGCCGTCACGCTCGGCGCCAACGGATCGACGTCGACGAC
The DNA here is from genome assembly GCA_964616005.1 of uncultured bacterium. Taxonomy (GTDB): domain Bacteria; phylum Deinococcota; class Deinococci; order Deinococcales; family Trueperaceae; genus JASBRS01. The sequence continues at coordinate 5,317 of CAZTTB010000091.1, forward strand.
GTCCGCAGCGATCGGTGCCGGATCCGGAGCTCCGGCCGGCACGAGTACCGGCGGCGCCGCCACGCCGGCGGGAACGAGTCCTGGCGGCGCCGCCACGCCGGCGGGCGTGGTCGGAGACGCCGTCCAGTCCCGCACCGTCCAGGTCACCATCGACACCCAGCCCCCCGGCGCCAGCGTCAGCATCGACGGCTTCGCGCTTCCCGGCACCACGCCCATCCGGGACGCTCCGGTGACCGCTCGGGAGGGCCGGCAGGTCGAGATCACCCTTCCCGGCTACCAGCCCGTGGTGACGACGGTGAACCTTACGCAGGACCGCTCGCTGAGCTACACGTTGACGCCTACCCCGCAGGCTCAGGCGCCCGCACCTGGGCCATCGGGCGCCTCCGTCACGCCGACGTCGGTTGGACCCAACCAGATCGGGATCAACATCACGGCCCGTACCTGGCTGGAGGTCTACCAGAGCACCACCCGCAACCAGGGGACCCGGCTGGTCTACGCCACGGTGGATGCCGGTCAGCACTACGTCTTCGATCTCCCCGTCTACCTCCACGTCGGCAACGCCGCCGGCGTGGACGTCGTTCTCCGCGGTCAGGACCTCGGCGCCATGGGCTCGCCGGGCGCGGTCGTGAGCCGCGCCTTCCCGGCACCGTGATGGCGCCGTGATCTCCCCCGCCCCCTCGCCGTCAGCAGGCCGTTGGCGCCATCTAGCGGCGATCCTGTTGGCGGTGCTGGCGGGCGTTGGCGTGGCCCAGAGCTACCGCTGGCACGACGTCGTTCAGGACGTCACCCTGCAGCCTGACGGTACGGTGGTGGTGAACGACACCCGCACGCTCAGCACCAGCGGGGACTTCGGGGAGGCGTTCATCTGCGTCGGGCACGGGCGCGCGCAGACGGTGACGATGCTTCCTGGCACGGAGGCGCTGGGCTCCGGCCCGGAGGCGCGCGCCTACAGCCAACCCTGCGATGGCGGCACCGAGGTGGTCGTGCACATGAGCCGACGCATCTCCGAGCGCCGTGTGCGTTTCGTCTACCGCGTGAGCGGCAGCATGAACGCCTACAGCGACGTGGTGCAGTGGTACTGGAACCTCGTGCAACTCGACCACCCCACGATCCTCGGCTACCACCTGACGGTGCACGCCCCGGGTGCGATGGCCGCGCCGTACGACGCCTACGTCCATCGCTACGCCAACCCCGAGTCGCCCACCGTGAGCCTGTCGAACGACCGCAGCACCCTGAGCGTCGCCTTCGACCGCATCCCCAGCGGTGACGGCGTCGAGGTGCGTTACCTGATGGATCCCGCGCTGTTCACGCTGCACGGCTCGGCCCCCGGCATGAAGAGGCTGCTGCAGGACGAGACCCGCATCGTCGGCGCGCAGCGCCGCCAGCGTGCGCTCGAGAGCGTCCGCTCCAGCGGACTCTGGGGGTTGGTGCCGCTCGCCGTGCTGCTGTGGCTGGGCAGCGGCGTGTGGCGCGATTATCGCCGGTACGGCCGTGAGCCACGGGTGGCCTCGATGAAGTACCCGTTCGAGCCTCCCAGCGACCTGCCGCCCGCGGCGGTCTGCGCGATCCGCATGCAGACGTTCAGCGCCTCGTCCATGGGTCCCGCCTTCTTCGCGACCATCATGGACCTGGCGCGCCGAGGCTACGGCTCGTTCACCCCGAAGGGCAGGCGCTTCGAGATGCGCCTCGATCCGGCCAAGTCGACCGACGGGCTCGAACCGTTCGAGCGCGACGTGCTGGGTTACCTGCAGAGCGCCGCCAAGACCCACCGTCGGGGCGACCCGGACTATCTCGAGTTCAACGAGCTCAAGGCGTACTCCAAACGCCACGGCCAGACCTTCGTGCGCGCTTGGGGGCCGAAGGTGCGCGATTGGCTGGAGACGCGGC